>NZ_JACRSE010000001.1:623802-935704 GCF_014281055.1 Fluviispira vulneris
TTTTACACAAAACTCTAAAAAAACCCCAACATATTTCTTAACGACTCCCCCTTTTCGCACAGTGAGAAGACAAAATGTTCCTTTAGTTAAGGAAATATATTCTTGTGGAATAGAATAAGTTAACAACAACCCCGTTTGCGCAACAACTAAAAATTTTCCATATTTAATTTCATTTTCTGCATTCAACATCTTTTCATCTCAATTTTGACAGAATAGATAAAACAAGGATAACTATTCCTAGCATCACTTTGGGAAATCTCTGCGAACTCCCATTTTACCCGGAGACTGTATGAACCTACCACGCTACGCTTTTTTCGATTTCGACGGCACTCTCATTTGCCAAGACTCTTTCCTGACACTTTTACACAAAGGTCTCAAGCACGAGCCATGGAGAATTTTATTCCTTGTCGCACTCTCTCCGATACTTATTCTCACTTTTATATTTAAACTCAACAAAACGGCTGCAAAATCGGCTCTGCTCTGGAGTCTCACGGTTGGAAAAAGCAAACGGAATGCCGTGCGCTTTTTACGCTCGACTATTGTTGAAGAAAACAAAAATATTTGGTTTAAAGAAGTCAATCCCACATTTGAAAAATTACGCAAAGAAGGTGTTGAAATCGTTGTTGTGACAGCCTCAGGTCAGACTTGGGTGCGCGCTATGCTCAGCGCCAACGGGCAAAAATGCAAAACTGTGATTGGCTCAAAACTCACCTTTTTTGCCGGCGGCGTCGTACTGAAATCAAGAAATTGTTATGAAGAAGAAAAAATCAAGCGTATTCACCAAGCACTTGGCCAACAATTCGTCTGGCACAGTGCATGGAGCGATCATATAGCAGACCTTCCCATGCTCATTCGTTCAAATGAGCGTTATATCGTTTGTCCCAAAGACAAACATATTGCTATTTTTACCAAAGAATTAGACAAAAAATTCAAACTTCTCGCTTGGAATTGCTAATTGCTTGACTATAAGAGGATAAGGCAAGTTCCTAAATTCTATTTGACTCACACTGGAAATGCGCTGAAAAAAAGGCATTGTTATTCTATTCTCACTCAAGACTTTTCTTACCATATATTTATCACGGCAGTTGACAATCGCTGCCACATCGCAATGAGGCAATTTAAGATGTTTGGCAGCTTTTGAGACCGCCTCTAAGTGATAGTCACCGAAGGTTATTAATCCATCGATGTTTTTGCAGGCAAGACAACTTATAATTTTCATCCAATCATATGTGTTCTCACACAGCACAATATCATGAAAACCATCAACATATTTTTTTCCGCTTGAGCCAGACCTTTCTAAATAAAAGTCTAGGGATTCCGTAACAAATATCACTTGGTAACCAAGTTCGACTGCTTTATGTACATTAGAGAGACCTAATTCCGAGGCCGTTGTTTCAACAAAAGCTATTGTTTTCATCATATCTCTATCTATTTAATTAAAGATTTGTCACTGAGACTCACACCAAAGAATCCCAACATGGATTGCTTAAATAATGCTTACATCGTTTTCCTCCTCTCCATTTGTGTTCGTTGAGTCCATAACGCTATCTATTTATGTTCATTGATTTCTGAGCTCTAACACAACAAAGATGTGTCGTAAATTGCGTGTTAACAATCGGGAGTTCAAAGTGGGATCTCTTCATTACAATATCGCTTGAAACTCCTTGCAAGATTATAAAAATAAAGCTTTTTTTTAAAAAACGGCAATATAGTGATTATTGAGTAGACATTCGTTAAAATACTCATAGCTGAGAAAACGCAGGCACAAAATTTATCTCATGAAGGAAATTCTATGCTTATCCGTAAAGCAAAACCTGAAGATATTCCTCGCATCGCTCAAATTCATGTCAAAAGTTGGCAAACCACTTATAAGGGCATTCTCCCTAAAAAATATCTCGAAAGCCTATCTGAAAAAAATAAAGAACTCGAATGGCAAAAGTTGGGTTTGGATTATCCAAATGGTCAAGGCATCACTTGGGTCCTCGAAAATGAAGGAGAAGTTTTTGGCTTTGCCAATGCAGGACCACAAAGGGATCCTCCTATTGCAGGTCATGGTGAGGTTTATTGTATTTATATTTTAAAAGAATTTAGAAGGATGGGGGGAGGACAGCTTCTCATCAAAGAAATTGTCAAATACTTTAAATCAAAAGGTTATCACTCTGCTTCTGCCCTTATTTTAAAAGGCAATCCTTTCACAGATTTTTATAAAATGATTGGCGCCGAACCGACCGAAGAACGCCCTTTTAAACTCGATGGAATGGATCTTATTCAAATTCTTTATTTATGGAAAAATATTAAATAAAACTATTTAAAATAATAACAGTCCGCTGGATTAATGCTGTTAATAGGACATAATGTTAAAGTGTCACTTGATTTTTGATATTTATAATTACTTTTTAATAAGACAACATTACATATTGCAAATGCTTTTCCTGTATTCAATAAACTGCTTGCAGCAACAGGATCTTCAAAATAGAATACTCGGAACAAGTTAATAAAATCTTTTGTTGCAATGTTACTTTTACTTACATTTGTAATTGTTCCAGAACTTTGCTCGCCATTAATATCTGCTGAAATAGAACATATAGTTTTGTCATAACCTGTGGCTGAAGCAACAATTGCAAAAGTTTCATTGTTATTGAACTTATTTTGCGAGAGATTTAATTCGACTACACCGGTGTTAATTTTTTTTCCTGTGTCTTTATTAATAGAATTGTTCCAGTTAGAAAATAAATTCTTTCCCCCTTGTTTATCGCCACAGGATACTGTAATTAAAACAAAAAACATTCCCAAAATACATTTACAAAGATTGTTTTTCATATAAGCCCTCAATATTACAAAGTAAATATAAAATATGCTTTGTAAACAACTTATAAATCTTTTCTAAAGTAACATAAATTGATATTTTTTACTATCTATTAATTTTTAATTTTTTTATTAATAATTTTAATATCTTAAATCAAAAAATTCTTCATTTCTATTTAAAATGTATATTTATTATCTGTGCGTTCAAAAAACTCCTATATATTTATAAAAAACTGAATTCATAACTATAAGGAAAAGAAAATACAAACGATTAATTTCCAGGAGTTTTAAAAACACATATTATTTAACTTACTTTATTAACTGAGCTAATAATTCAGGACTGATTGGACCCATATTTCTAAATGTTAAATAGTGATCATTTGTATACCAACGATTTCCGTTTAATTTATTTACAACCACACGTTTTGCATCTCTAGACTGATCTTTATCTCTTGGATCAAGTGGGATGTCGATTTCATAAAACTCTCCAGTTTCATTTATTCTTCTTTCATAATTCATAAATCTTTTAGCGGTTTTAAAGTCAATTTTTTCAGAAGCGTTATAAGCACGGGCAGGAATTCCCATTTTCCGAATTGTACTATTTCTTAAACTTCCAGTGCGATGGAATTCGCTTCCACCGCTATTCAAATCGGACATTGAGACTGCTTTTGCCATGCTCGCATAAGATGGCATTTGTGGTCCTTGAGCCGAATTATGAGCTTCGGGTGTTAAGCCTTCACCAATAGATGTTTGCTCAATTGAATGCACTGCTCCCATTGCTATTTCACCAACGCCTGCAGAACTTTCTCCTACCAGAACTCCTGGTTTTTCTATGGGGCCTGAAGTCAATGTATCTAAAGCTATTTGCCCAATAAGACTGCCTACTGACATTGTGTCAGTTATTAATCCCGAGGGATAATGCCAGTTTGGACAAATTATATTATCGGCAATGACATATCCCCAATCCGTGATAGCTATTGAATAGCCAGCAGCACCAACATAATGAAAAGATGGTCCAAAAGAATTTGTGCAATGATTCACCAATTCACGACATTTAGAAATTCCTCTCTGCGAAGCTGCGTCTGAAGGAAAAAAGTCATAATTATTATTATGCTGACTCAGACTGGCACGTTTTTTGCGATTTAATCCTTTAATTTTTATACCATAAAAAATATTTTCATCCGTCTGATGCATATTATCTTCTGCAAAATCTAATTTTAAAGCACTGTGCAACATGACAGGAGCATTTACGATATTTAAAGACCCATGCAACCAATAATATTCTTTTTCTTGATGATTTTGTTGTGAACTTGGTTTATAAGCCCAATGCCATTCTGATTTATCATTTGAACAAAATAAGTATGATCCAGCAAAAGCGATTGATGGAGAAGATAGTAGTGCAATAAAGAAAGAAATTTTTTTAATATGAACTTTCATTTTTTATCCTATAATAAATATTTAGCAAATGATTTTTATATTTATAAAAATTTAAAATATCAAATATATATATTTAAAATTTTATTTATATACTTGCATTTCTTGATATATTTTCTATTTTATTAATATGTTATGCATGATTAATTTTGTCGCAAAAAATTTATTATTTAAAAATTTGCTTAAATTTTTTATATAATTTAAGCAAATTTTTAAAAATATATACCAAGTAAACAAAAAACATAAATTTAAATATTATATTAAAGATATAGTTAAAGAAGTCAATTCTTCTTGCAGGACGCACAAGAGAAAGATCACCTTAAAGAGCTAGCTGAGTATTGCTACAGCTATAAGCAATACCATCTAAAAGAATGGAACTTCATTTATTAGAAATTGTTTCACGTTATGTACTTTAATTTACTCAAAACACATCATAAATCCACTCACTTCCACAGTTGAACCATTTTTCAATATCAAGTAATCGCTGTTTTACAATTTTCTCAGTTGCTCCTTCAACTACAAAAGAAGCAATATTATCTGTACTTTTCATTGCAGCAGTATAATTTTGGCCAATTTTTCCAGTAACGTTATATTCTACAACCCATTCCGGTAGATCGAGGCTGGCAAATTTTTTAATTATTCCATTTTGTGGAGGAATTAATATAAATCCTGAGAGTTTATTTGCTCCTTGTGGAAATTGCATTTCTTTATAGGAATCAATCCCACATTGACTTTGAATCCAGAATTAATCAATATTAATTCCATATGAGTGTTCAATAACTTGTCTTATTTTTCCTCCACCACTTCGGCTTGCAATTTCACACAATATAAGATTATCATCTAGTGTATGAAATATTTCAGCATGAAATGCCATATTTTTAAGCGAGGGTAGAGCTTTTATAACTCTCTGGGTAAAGTCTATCAGTCTGGTAAAAAGTTTATTATCGATATGCAATGTGTGACTTTTGAGTGATTTTTTATTTTGAAATTCGAGACAACCTGTTTCATAAACAGATGGGGATGCAAAGATAAGTTCATGATTTAAGTACAACCCATCCACATGATACATCTTTCCATCTATGAATTCTTCTAAAATTGTATTTGCGAAAGAACTGACTTGAAAAAGATCACTTGGATTATTTAATTTTAAAGTATTTAAGGAACCTGAACCATCCTTTGGTTTTAAGATTAAAGGAAATCCATGTATTTCTGCAAATGCAATAGCATCATTTAATGCCTTCGGTTCACAATAATGCGCAACAGGAATATTCTGACTGTGCAAAATATTTTTCATAACAACTTTATTTCTATAAGGCAAAGCTTGCGTATAGCTTTGCCCATGGAGAATAAATTCATCTCTTAATTGTGCACAGCGTAATATATCGCACTCTGATTTCCCCAGAATGGTTTTAATCTTATATTCCGTAATAATGGGACGGGCATATTCCATTAATTTCTCATTGTCTTCATACTGAGAAAACTTTTTTATTTCTGTAAATTTTGTATGAGTGGCATTGTATTCATTGTCACAGATTAAAAATAATTCCTCTTTTAAAGAAGAAAGCCATTCACCATAAGGGATATGTTTATTATTCGCATTGCTTAAAATAAAATTTCCATGGTTCATTACTCTCCAAGTCTGTTCCCTTAATGCCCTAATTCTTTTTCTTTAACGTCCTTTGTGTTTCCTTACCCAAAGCATAAGCTGCTCTAAAGCTTCAGTGGCAGCTTTTTTATTATAGCTTTCTCTATAATCAGCAAAAAAACCATGGTCCGCATCAGGATAAACTATTATTTTCGATCCGCTCTTGCCTTTTTCTAAGGCTTTTTCCATCTGCGCAATATGATCCCAAGTGATATATTTATCTTTGCCACCATAAAGTCCAAGCACGGGTACAGTTAATGTTGGTGCAATATCTATGGCGGATTGCGGTTGCACAGGAGACGTCCCCGACAGAGGTCCATAAAAGGCAATTCCTGTTTTAATTTTTGGATTGTGACTTGCATAGAGCCATACTGTCTTTCCACCCCAGCAAAAACCAACAATATTTGTTTGAGCTAAATTCGCTTTTTTAGAGTTTTTAATAAAATTTAAAGTAGCGTCAATATCTCCATTGACTTGTCCAGTTGTTACTTTAGATACCACCTTAGACATGATTTCTGGAATATCTTTTAACTTGGTAACATCGCCTTGTCTGTAATAAAGATTTGGAGCAATAACAAAAAAACCTTCTTTAGCAAATCTGCGACATACATCGCGAATGTGTTCGTGTAAGCCGAAAATCTCATGGCAGACTACGAGTACTGGAAATGGTCCATTGCCTGTCGGTATAACTTGATAAGCTGGTATTTTATCTTTCCCAACGGGCACTTGCACATCACTTGCCTCAATTCCACTTAAATTCGTCGAAATTGCCGAATGAGCAATAGGCATAACGGCTAAGGCAAAACCCGTTGTTAAAGCTGTTTTAACAACAAAATCACGTCTATCAATTTGTCCATCTTTACCAGTCTCATTTTGATCTGTCATAATGACTCCTTAGAAAATATTAAAGGAACAAAATCTAAATCAGTGCAGGTCTACAAAGAATAAAATTAAATAAACTTACTCTAATTCAAAACAGGATTATGCAAGAAAAAATAAAAAGAGACGGAAACTAAATCAATTTGGATTTACATAAGAAAATGCATTTTTAATATTCGATAAAAGAGCAGGCATGGATTTTAATCCTTCATCTTGTGCAACTAATCGGCAAGTAATTCTTGAACTCAATAATACACCTGGCAGACCCGCACCAGGTTGGGTATTTGCTCCCACAAAATAAAGGCCTTCAACTTCTTTTGATTTATTGGATGGCCTAAATCCAGCACTTTGCAAAATCCATGGTTCAAGTCCAAATGCATTGCCTAAATGACTTTGTAATGTCTGATCGAAGTCATCAGGTGTAAAAATACTTTTTACTACAATTGAAGATTTTAATCCTGGTAAAAATTTATCTTCAAGCATATTTGTTACTTTATCAGCGAAAGTCGTTTTGTAACTTTCCCAGTCCGTACCACTTGCTAAATTTGCCACTGGGACCAGAGCATAAATTACCTCACCACCCTCTGGAGCCAAAGATGAGTCAGTGCGCGTTGGAATATGTAAATACAAACTAAAATCATCGAAGACAATTTTTTTTGTGAAAATATCTTCAAGCAATTCTTTATAACGTGGTCCTAAAGCAATTGTATGCTGAGGTAAATGCGTCCATTGTCTATTCGTTCCAAAGTACATTAGAAAAGCAGACATACTATAATCTGCTTTTGTTAATTTACGTGCAAGTCTTTTAGGTTGAACATTTCCTTTTAAAACTGTTTGGACAAAACGGTTCATATCCGCATTCACTACAATTTTATTTGCTTGAATTTTTTGAAAGGGCATTTGTATTTCAAATTGATCATTATGATTTTTATGAATAGATTCTACAGGGGAAGATAATAATACCTCGCCTCCCAGTTCCATAAATCGAGTTTGAAATGCTTTAGCGAGCGCATGCATTCCTCCAATAGGATGAAAAACACCATAAGCTCTTTCTAAACGATTTATTAAAGAATAAACCCCAGCTGCGCGGAATGGATTGCCACCAATTAAAAGAGGATGAAAACTTAAAAACTGTCTGACTTTTTCACTTTTAACGTAACGCGAGACAAGTGAATACACTGGACGTATGGCATCGAGACGTAATAAATGTGGCGCAACCCCAAGCATACTCATTGGGTTTGAAAAATCTTTATCTCCAAGTTCTATGAATCCCTTTTGAAAAACTTTTTCTGCATGCGCAAAAAAAGCAATCACGCCTTCGACATCATTTGGACTGACGCGGACAATTTCTTCTAACAATTTTTGTTTTGAATTATAATGTGCAATATTTGAGCCATCATTAAAAACAACATTGTAATATGGATCGACAGAAACAAATTGACAATAATCTTCTCTTTTTGCGCCTGACATTTGAAAAATATCGTCTATTAAAAAGGGAGCTGTAATAATTGAAGGTCCTCTATCAAAGCGATAACCTTGTTGCACTTCGACATAGGCTCTCCCTCCTACTTTATCGAGAGCTTCTATTAATACAACCGACATCCCCATGCTTTGCATGGTTAATGCTGCAGACAAACCACCAAAACCAGCACCAACAACCGCTATGTCAAATGATCTCATAAAATACCTTTTCTCTACAAAATAAGAGTTTCATCTATGGTAAAATTTCTATTTAATTTTGCAACCTTTAAAGGAGAAAATCCAAGAATGACTTTGAAAAAAATTAAAATTCTTTCAAATTTTGAAACAATCGCCCTTTCTTTAAAAACAATCTGTTTATCTAGTAAAATTTTCCCTAAAATAGAACCATAAATAGCAAGCATAAGTCGAACACAAAAACGTGCACGCAAAGATGGAATAGTTTTTATTCCTTGATTGGCATTTTGATAATATTTTATAGCTCTTTTTGCAAGATTATCAATAAAATCAATATTTCTATTTTGCACACCATTAAAAAAAATCTTTTCATCAATATTTAAATTATAATATTGACAAAATGATTTAGGTATATAAATTCTCCCATTCTCAAAATCTTCTTTAATATCTCTTAAAATATTTGTAATTTGCATAGCAATGCCTAAATGTTCTGCCGCTTTTTCTGCTTCTTCACTTTGCTGTGTTTTGAACATTTTAGCCATGAGCAAGCCGACAACACCTGCCACTCGATAACAATACAAATAGAATTCATTAAAATTATTTGGTTGACAAAACTTCTCATCCATTTTTTGTCCAAAAATCAATTCTTCAAAATGCCTCTTCTCTAAATAAAATTCATTGATTTTACGCCGAGCATCGAAAATAAAGTTTTCAGTTGATTTTAAATCAATATTTCTAAATAAACAAAAAGAGATACGTTCTCTAATTTGAATTAAAAAATAAGCATCGACCAAAAAATCTTTTCCCCATAAGACATTTAAAAATTTATTGGAAAAACAAGACCCCTGCAATGCACCATCGAGAGTTGGAATATTAACCAATTCATCTGTAGCATCGTCAATTAATCTGCATAAGGTATAAACAAAATAAGACGCTTCTCTCTGTTCTCTCGAAAGCACATGCGAAGCCAAAAAGAATGACTTACCATTATTTTTTGTGATATTTTTACAGATACTAAAAAAATCCAAATAAGATTCAAAATCGTTTAATTCAATATTAAAATATTTTGAATTAATTTTGCGCGAGCCAATTAAAAATTGCGTAATTTTTTTGCTTATATTTTTTGGTTTCAATAACTCGAGGGTAAGATTTACTTTTCCTAAACTTCGTGCACGTAAATAAAATGGTGCTGATTCAATTTTAAAATCGACTAAGATGGTCCCAAACATTCTGGAAAGCATCAAAGCAGGATATTGCAAAAAGAAATTGGAATATTTATAGTTCTTGACAATTTTAGTTGTCTCGACTGATAGGATCTCTGCTGCTTGCTCACTTGCATTGCTATGACAATAAAACATTTGCTTTGCATTTGGGAAGAAGTAGCAAACTTCCCACAGTCCATTTTGTTCTGAGTGCCACCAAAACCAATGATTCTTTATTTCAGACAGTTTTTCAACACCTGCATTGTGATCTAAATAATAAGAAGCATCTTTGAATTGCAGACGACATGGTGATTTATTTTTAAGTAATTTTTCTAAATATTTGTCATAAAATAATGAATAGCGTGAAAAAAATTCTGAAAATTTTTCTCTAGGTATTTCTATCGTTTCAATAGATCCTTGAACCTTTACTGATTTCAATAAAAGTTGCCAAAAATGTTTCTTTGAACAATTATTTATTCCTTCGCTTGAAAAATCATCAATATTTGCCTTAGGAAAAGGATTATTTAGAGTGAGATGAATAATTTTCTGAGTTGAATGACAAGGGAGTACAATTTCAAGATTGGATGATATGCCATTGAGCCAGTTTTCTATTTTATTTTCTAAATTTCCTCGATCTTTATATGAAAGAACCGCATAAGAATACGCAATAATTTTCTTGTTATCATACCAAGTCAAATATATCGTAGGAGAATTCTGTTGTAAATTTTTCTCAATAGAAAATGGATCCAATAGTGAAATAATACATAAAATATGCTGATTTTCATAAGTGATTTCAAAGTACAACCACTCATATTGAATATTGTTCATAACCTTCGATAACAATATAGGCCTTTGGCATTCAATTTTTGCAATTTCTGAATTCTCGATTTCTAGAATTTTCATAAAATTGAGCTCTGTAATTCATTAAAACTTATGTGCGATTCCGCTATTAAGTTGGCTATGCTATATCTAATATTTTCTATTGGGTTCTCTAAAATAAAATGTATATATTCTCGTGATTCAGAATGACAAGAAATTTCATCAAGTAAAAGTGAGGACTGATCTAGATAATTTTGCGCATTATTATAACATTCTTTAAGACAATATTTATATAAATTATGTGATAACATAAATTCAGAATATTTTGAATTTATAAATTCATTATAAGCGTCTCTCTTTTCCTGTGACGATAATAAATCCAGAAATGTTAATGAAATTGAACTACGTAATCCAGAATTTAAATCTTCATATGATTTATGCCCACTTAAATCTGGTAAAATATTTTTAATATCATCAAACATTTGAAAAGAAAGTCCATAATACATAAATAATTTTTTAAGAGCAATTATTGTTTTCTTATCAATATCTAGAATTTGTTCTAAACAGTCGATGGAAAATTGAAGAAGCCGTGCTGTTTTTAATTCTGCACATTTTTTATAATATTCCCACCTGTGTTCAGAACTCCCAAAGAAAAGCGATTCGATAAATTTGGGGTTATTATTGCTTAAATCAAGCGCTTGGCCTATATGACAGTCATAGAGAGTATTGACAGCAATGGAATGAAGAGATTTTGGCAAAGTTTTAATTGCTAAAAAATACATCCAAGTGCCTGTATTCAAGGTATTTGGAATGCCATACTGCAAGTAAAGCGCCTGCTGTCCTCTTCTCTCAAGACTTCCATCTTCAATATCATCTATAATTAAGCTCGCACAATGAAGAATTTCGATACAAAACAAAACTTTTAAACATTTATTTAAAGATGATTTATCTTTCTTAACTAAACTTCGATATTCCTTTGAAAAATCATGCGCCAAAATATAATTTCTAAAAATCCATGAACACAATAAAGGGCGAATTCTTTTTGCTTTTGCATTGAGCGAATCTCTAGCTAAGACTAAAAGACTATCTTTTATACAATCTTTTATATAACTATTATAAAAAAATTGATCTGACATTTGTTTCTCAAGATTATTTAAATATTCATTCAATTTTGTATTAAAAAAATTAAAATCTTTTAAGACATTTTGCCTTTGATTTTTATTATGCGACAATTGCTGACTCCAGAAATGACAAAACCCTAAGAAGGTAAAGAATTTAAAATATTTCTCTTTGTCTTAAATATTAAGAAAAAATGCAATATAAAAATTGGTATTCCTGCTAAAGTGATTGAATATCCAATATAGCGCGTATAATCTGCATAATTATATAGCATAATCGGACCAGATAAAGACCACGCAAACCAAGGCTTATTTGCTAAAATAAGCGATGTGAAAACAGCCCGCATTCCTGCCATAGCAAAATGCATAGAATATTCCAAACTGGTTAAACCTCCCAAAGATGATCTACTTTTCCTTTCTTCAAATACATCCCAAAATTCAATAAATAAAGTGATTAAGGTGAGAATAAGCGCTAGCCAAAGTAAAACTCCAGAAAAGTTTTCTGCAAAAAGCAAAAAAGTCGTAAACGGAAAAAATAATGAATTAAATGAATGCAACAAGTGCTCTTTTTGTGATTCTTTTCTTTCATAGAGCCGGTATTTAAAAATATGAAAATAAAGCCCGTCAATCGTTGCAATTAAAGTAAAAATAACTAGGAAAATACAACTTGCAATTTCGAGTGTCATTTTGTTTTCCTAACTTAGTCTGTATTTCTTTTTAATACACCTTATAATTCTTTCAGCAGATTTCATGACCATTGTAACACCAGCACCTGGATGAACGCCACCTCCCACAAAAAAAATATTTTCAACTTTTGATTCTCCAGAAAAATGGAAAAAGAGTGGTTGAAAATTTTCATTGGTAGCACTGTATAAACCGCCCTTGAGGCTTTGGGTGCGATCGTTTAATTCTTGCGGTGTTACCATTTTAAATATTTGTCCTTGGAAAGGTATGTTCAATCTCTCTCGACAGATTTGCAAAATTTTCTCAGCATATTTTTTTGCAAATGTATTGTCCCAAATATGGCCGGAATTTATATTAGGCGCCATTGCTGAAATAAATAAAACTCTTTTAGAAATACTCTTATCTGTTGCATGCGGCCAAACCAAATAAACACAAGGATCTTCAGGAATTTTTAATTCAACACCCACTTTATAAAAACTTTCACTCCAACTTTTAGGAAAAATTTTCAAATGATGTGATATATTTATATCATCTTGCCAATCATATAAAATGACAAATTGACTTTCTGATGGTTTCAACGATTTATTTTTTAATTGATTGTTAAAATGGTTGCGAAGGTAATCACTATTTATCCATGTTTGACTGGCAACATAAGGATCTCCATTGGCTACTATGAGATCGAATATTTTTTTTTCTTTTTTTTGAATTTGTTCAAACTCAAGTTCCCAACCTTTATTTTTAAAATCGCTGCCAATTGAGACTGCATTTGTTACTTTAGTTTGAAAGTGATATTTTACTTTATATTTTAAGCCCGCCTCATATAAAGACTTTGCAATATTATGAACTCCACCTCGTGGAAAGACAATTTCAGAACCGAGCTCGACATGGGCAATACTTAAAATAGCCCCAGCTGCAACTGTAGGTTGCACTCCAATATAACTTGCAAAATGAAAGAAAAACTCGCGCATATTTTGATCGCTAAAAAGCTCTTCAATGACCTTTGCATAATTTTTTAACATTGTTTTGGGATGCTGAAAAACAACACCTGATGCCATTGATTTTAGACCAATAGATAAAGCAGAGGGAGGCTCATCATTAAAAATAAATTTTTCGGCAAAATCAAAAATATCTTTTGCGATATCCAATGAATTAGACAATTGTTCAGAAAGTTTATAATCCCTCTCTTTAAAATAAGAAATAAGTTTATCTTTTCCAAAGGGCAGTTGCCAATCTGTTCCATCAGCAAATAAAAGTCTACAACCATCTGTCAAAGGAAGAAGTTCTGGAGCTTGAAAATCAAGTTCAGAAAAAGTTTTATAAATCTGATTAGGTAACGAAATCAGTGTTGGTCCAGTATCCCAATTGAGTCCTTCTGTATTGGTGTATTTGTACATTTTACCACCAACATATTCACCTATATCAAAGACATCTACTTCTAAACCCATTTTCCCTAAATGAGCCGCAACTGTCAGTCCACCCACTCCAGCGCCAATAATAGCAACCTTCATATGACTCCTTCCTAAAGGGGAGTTAAAAGATCTATTTTCTTTTTACTTGGAGTTTTAGGTAACATAATTGTAAAGACACTGCCAGAGCCCAATTCACTGCGCAGGGAAATACTTCCGCCATGTGCTTGCACCACATGTTTCACTATTGCCAGCCCCAATCCAGAACCACCGCCGAGACGATTGTGAGACTTATCAACGCGATAGAAACGTTCAAAAGCACGAATACGGGCATTGTCTGGGATACCTATGCCTGAATCTTCTACAAAAATAATATGGTGAGTTTCATTTTGCCGCAAACTGATTTTGACTATGCCACCAGGGCGATTGTACTTGACTGCGTTGTCGACCAAATTCACCAAGACGGAATCAAACCGTTGGGCATCGACCAAAATTTCATGGATATCTGGGTCGACATCTGCCAGCAATTCAACACCCGCTTGTTTGGCTTTTGGTAAAATATTTTCTATCACACGGTTAAATCCCGCATGCACATCGTAAGGTTTTATTACGAGAGTTAGAGCACCTGATTCAAGCCCAGTTAATATCAACATTTCATCGATTAATTTTGTGAGATTTTCAGAATTGCGCACAATAACTGAAAGGAAATTCTGTGCTCGTTCATTTGCTTGGAGGTCGGGCATATCTTGAATGATTTCAGCATAACCACGAATAGCCGCAATGGGTGTTTTTAATTCATGACTCACGTTAGCGAAAAACTCTCTACGTATTTCTTCTCCTTTGTGAATATCTGTGAGATCAAATAAAAATATCATAAAAACAGGATTCTGCTGTTCCGATTGAATGGCCACAATTTTTGCCCGCACGCGGCGGATTTCAGGGCCATCAAGGTGAATGGACTCAATGATTTGAGCAGGTATGTGAGACTTTTCATTCATATCCCTAATCATATTTTGAATGATTGCAGATATTTCAACATTTCTAAGAACTTCAAGGACATTACGGTCAACAACTTCACTGTACCAACCTATCCATCGCCTCACCGTGTTGTTTATTTTTATGACTTTGCCTTCTGAATTGAGGATTACGACCCCTTCGCCAATGGCACCAAATATTTCATCAAGACGTGTATTTTGTTCACGAGCTTCGAGAATGCTAAAACGCATGCGTTTCGCCATATCTTGCACAGCGCGCGCTATCCTTGAAAATTCATCATTTCCAACGATGCGCAATTTATCAATGCCTGCATCGAAACCACCATGTCGGGTCAATTGCAATAAAGAATGGGTTGGTTTGTCTACCAAAATATATAAAATATAATAACAATAAATAAAAAACCCTGGTAAAATAAAAATAACTGGAAAGAATTGATCTAGAGAAATTGAAACAAATGATCCTAAAATAATACCTAGAAAGATTCTTTGTTTTACTGTACTTGGGTAAAATACTGAAATTAGCGGGCGAAGATTAGCTTTTATTCTTGTGAATTTTGATTCTAAATTCACAAAAGCCCCTTCACACCTGCATCGATTATTAAAGTAACTGGACCATCGTTGCAGAATGTAACTTTCATATCAGCAGCAAAAATTCCACTTAAAACCTTAAGTTCTTCTGCTTTTTTCTTAAGTGTCTCTAAGAAAAGATCATAAATAGCTTTTGCTAAATTTGGCTTAGCTGATAGAGTAAAACTTGGCCTATTGCCTTTTTTGCAGTCTGCAAAAACAGTGAATTGACTGATTAAATACAAACCACCTTTTATATCACGTACCGACAAATTCATTTTGTCATTGGAGTCATTAAAAATGCGCAGTGATATTAGTTTTTCTGCAAGTTTTTCAAGACTGGGATAAAAACTTTTTAACAGAATAGGTATGTCTGTTTCTGGTATATCTGGGAGGGATTGATAGCTACCCACTCCAAACAATATCACCAAACCATTCTCTAAGCGGCCTTGGGATTTTCCTTCGATCACAACTTCAGCATGAGTGGCTCTCTGCACAACACACCTAACAAGAAGCTCTTCATGCATTCTTAATTTTCCTTATTAAGGCAAGCTTTGAAACGCAGGGTAAGTGAAAAAGATAAAATGAATTAAATTTAAGCCAAAATGGGCAAGAATTGCTGCTTCAATCTTCCCTGACTTTTGATAGGCATAACCATATCCTAATCCTGCTATAAATGCAAAAATAGCAAAGAGATAACCTGAATAAAGATGTGCATACCCAAATAATACAGCAACGAAAACATTGGCCAGAACAGGGGCAGAAACTTTTGCCTTAAAATATTTCGAAAGGAATTCAAAGATTTTTCGTTGTAAAAAACCTCTAAAAAAGACCTCTTCTGCAACACACACTAAAAATAAATTTATCGAAAGAAAATAAAACGAACCGCTTGGTAATTTAAAATCAAATTTAATATATCCAGTTATTAGTCCTGTAGGGATTATAATGGCTAAAATAACTGCTAAAGGTAAAAGTAAATCTTTAAATACCTTTTTCCAATCTGAAAGTTTATCTGATTTTTTAATTAATATAGCTGCAAAAATAATGGCACAAACTGATTTCTCGACATTGATATCTAGCCAAAATGGTTTCGAAATAGGACTAAATCTCACCCCTGTAAATATAGGAATTTCAGTTGAATAAGGAAAATCTTCTGCAACTAAAATATACATAAAACAAAGTAAAACTATAAAAGAAAAATTCTTAATAAATAAACTGGTTTTCTTTTCATAAACTAAACAGAAAAATGTAAATAACAGGACAAAAATCAATGACTGATAAGAAATATATCCTTCGTAAAAGGAAGCAAAAAGAAAAATATAAGAAATTGCAATTGGGACAATTGGTTTCACAAAAAACCAAAGAGAAATAGAAGATAAACAAACAAGGGCAAAAAGGAGATTGGTACTCAGCATAAGAATAGATCCTTTAAAAAAACCGAAGAGCTATTCTTCGGTTATTAAAACGTTCTTAACGACTTCCACCATCTTTTTCAGATCATTTTCCTCGATACATGTACTTAAAAACCCAACTTCATATCCACTTGGACCCAAATAAATCCCTTGTTTAATCCATGCATGATAAACTTTATTAAAAAGATTCATATCTGTGGAAGCAACTTCAGAGAAATGAGTCGGCAATTTATTCGTTCCAAAAAAGAAACAAAAAAATGAGCCTATGCGAACGTAACAAACTTTTGACTTTTCTATAAAGCTCTTTAATTCTGCATCAACTATAGAATCTAATTTTTGTCCTAAATTTTCAAGCTTAGTAAAAGCATTTTGTTGCTCTATTTCACAAAGTGTAGCATATCCTGCAACCATAGCAAGTGGATTACCAGACAAGGTACCTGCTTGATACGCTGCTCCCAAAGGAGCGACTTGTTGCATTATTTGCTTTTTCCCCCCATATGCTGCAGCAGGAACTCCACCTCCGATTATTTTTCCAAAAGTCCACATATCTGGCTCAACTGAAAAAATTTCAGCACATCCGCCACGTGCTAAGCGAAATCCTGTCATAACTTCATCGAAAATTAGAACTGCACCATATTTTTCTGTTACATTACGCAAAAATTCTAAAAAACCAGGCTTAGGTAAAACCAATCCCATATTTGCAGCAACAGGCTCAATTATAACAGCTGCAATGTCGTCTCCATATTTTTCAAACAATTCAAGCACACTTTCTTCGCTATTATAAATAGCAGTTAATGTGTCTGCAGTTGTGCCAACTGGCACGCCTGCTGAACTTGGATTGCCTAAAGTTGCCAATCCGCTACCTGCTTTCACGAGAAATTGATCCGCATGTCCATGGTAACAGCCTTCAAATTTAATAAATTTATTTTTTCTGGTGGCCGCCCGTGCAGCTCTCACGGCACTCATCGTTGCTTCTGTACCGCTGCTGACAAAGCGCAACATTTCAAGCCCTGGCACCCAATCCATAATTTTTTCAGCCAATTTCACTTCGAGATCGGATGGAGCACCAAAAGTAACAGCCTTATAAAGTTGCTCTTGCATAGCTCCAATAATCGCAGGGTTGGAATAACCAACTATGAGTGGTCCCCAAGATGAACAAAAATCTATAAATTCATTGCCATCGACATCGTACAGATATTTGCCTTTCCCAGCAGAAAAGACAATGGGAGTCCCTCCAACCGAGCGAAAGGATCGCACTGGAGAATTCACTCCACCTGGAAAGACTCGATAGCTTCTTTCCATAACAGAAATTGAGTGAGAGAAATTGAGTTCGTTATTTTTCAAAGCTTAATTCTCCTATTTATGGATAGATCTTTCCAAAGCAGCCGCAACAAAGTCCTTAAATAAGGGATGAGGTGCAATCGGACGGCTTTTGAGCTCAGGGTGTGCCTGACAACCTAAAAACCATGGATGATTATTTAATTCCATCATTTCAACTAACGTACCATCTGGGCTTTCTCCTGAAACGATAAAGCCAGACGCTTCAAAGCGTGAGCGGAATTCTGGATTGAATTCATAGCGATGGCGATGGCGCTCACTAATACGATCGTTCCCATAAGCTTGGAAGCCCTTGCTACCTCTGCGCACAATACAGTCATAAGCGCCTAAGCGCATGCTCCCGCCTTTTTTATCCACACTTTGTTGGCTTTCCATCAAATGGATAATTTTATTGCGCGCATTGGTGTCGAACTCCTCGGAAGTGGCATCTGCAATACCTAAAACATTACGAGCATATTCAAGACAAGCGAGCTGCATACCTAAACATATACCAAAAAATGGAATGTTATTTTCTCGAGCAAATTGAATTGCTGCCATTTTCCCAAGGACACCCCGATCGCCAAAACCTCCAGGAACCAAAATAGCATCATATTCGCTCAAAATTTCTTTTGTATTTGCCACACTGAGTTGCTCTGAATCTATTCCGATAATTTCAACATGCGCTTCATTTGCTATGCCTGCGTGAGTTAAAGCTTCATACACGGATTTATAAGAATCCCGTGTACCCATGTATTTACCAACGACGCCAATTTTTAAAGAATGTTTTGGTCTTTCTATACATTCAATGATTCTATTCCATTCACTTAAATTTGGTTGAGCTGTCCAAATGCCAAGAAGCTCGACAATACGAGCGTCCATTCTTTGCTCATGGTAGATAATAGGCATTTTGTAAATGCTATCGGCATCAAGAGCTTCAAAGACACTTTCCTTAGGGAGATTGCAAAATGTCGATATTTTCATGCGCACATCTTGTGACATAGGCTGATCGGCACGACAGATTAAAATATCAGGTTGAATACCGATTGAACGCAATTCTTTTACGGAATGCTGCGTGGGCTTTGTTTTCAACTCACCCGCAGCACGAATATATGGAATAAGGGTAACATGAATAAAAATAGAATTTTCTTTACCCACATCATTGCGGAACTGGCGAATAGCTTCAAGGAATGGTAGACTTTCAATATCGCCAATGGTGCCGCCAATTTCAACGATCGAAACATCCGCGCCTTCTGATGCTGTCACGATGTTTGCTTTAATTTGATCTGTGATATGAGGAATTACTTGAACTGTTCCTCCAAGGTAATCTCCACGGCGTTCTTTATTGATGACTGTGTCGTAGACTTGGCCAGAGGTAAAGCTATTGCGTTTCGCTAAATTCGCTTTGGTAAAACGCTGATAATGCCCTAAATCAAGGTCCGTTTCTGCTCCGTCATCTGTAACAAAAACCTCTCCATGCTGAAAAGGAGACATTGTCCCAGGATCAACGTTTATGTAAGGATCCATTTTTGTCATTGAAACACGCAATCCGCGGGTTTCGAGCAGTGCGCCAATACTGGCCGCAGCGAGCCCTTTTCCGATACTTGAGACCACGCCACCAGTAACAAATATATATTTTACAGGGTGTTGAGAGAAACGTTTGGGGGATTTACTATCATGATGTTGCATTATACTTACTCCGTTCGATAATCTTGTTTCGACACGGGAACACAGAGTAACACTAACTAATGGTCAGGAGTCAAGATAACAATGAAGAATCTACGCAGCCAATTTCAAATGACTGCAGAAAATCATTCCACAGATGGAATTGTTTCTCATATGTTAATGGGCTTTGTGGAAAGAAAAATTTCTCCGCAAACAATTGCTGATGTTTTACGTGCTCAAATTTTTGAGTCTCACGTACCAGCACACCTCTTAAATATTGCTACATGCAATGGCATCTTAGAAGCCGTTACCCAAGCAAACTCTACAGAAGATTGTAGCGATCTCGTCTTTTATCTTTCGTCACATCCTCAATTTCCTGAGTTTTTGTCTTTTAAAGCGGCTTCTGGTTCTCTTCGTGCCTTATTGCGCTACCTTCAAAAAAATATGTCGCAAGAACTGTTAGGCAATATCAGAATAGATTCCATCATTGAATTACTTTCTGAAAGAATCCTATCTTTTTTCCACGCACGCAAACCAGTTGACCTAGATGATAAAGCAAATTTAACAATTTTAATAAAAACAACAAATCCCACCCTTGCTAAACTTATGCGAAATTCTCCGCATTTTCAGCACCTTAGATTTATGCTCATGTCTCCTAATGATTATATGAATGAGACGAGTGTAGCATCCGTTCGCCCTCAACCACTAGAAATGTTAAATATCATTTTAAAAACTGCGGACGATCATCTTTTACGCAATGGCACTTCTTATTATAAAACGGAGCCAACGAGCCAAGGAACATCGGGTCGAATTAAGCATTTTAATACAGCAATGGATATTTTAAAATCAACTCAGGCATCGGATTTTAAAACCGGATTTATCGTTGAATGGATTTTTGATAAAGCTTTAGTGGAAGCTATTTTACACGAAGAAAATCATACTAGTTATATTAATTTAATTAAAATGATCAGCATAAATATGGGAAATCAACTCCATATTCTTCGTGGACTTATTAAAGCCATACAAAAAGATTTTTCTTTTTTAGCATCTCATCCTATGCAAAAGATACAAGAATATAAACCAAGTTTACTTGAAAGGGCTTTGAGTCTTGCGCAAAATATCTTTCCATCAATTGTTACGTTAGCCGAAAAAGATAACAATTATACAGCAAAATATATTGCAAACTGGGCTATTGAAATTCCTATTCAAAATGAAGAAAGTCGTTTCTTTAAAAGAATTCATTGGCGTTGGATTCGAACACTCGCGGCGCATATTTGGGATGCAAGCCTACGTGAACCACCAAATTGGGTGATTGAGGGTGGCAGCCAATACTGTGCAACAATATTTCAAACTGCACCTGCACAATGGCTACAAGAGCACTCATTCCGTTTACTTGAAAAAGTTTACCAAGAAACTCTCGTTGAAAACTTTGAACCTGCTCAACAGCATTATGACTATGTCGAATTTATTGCACGATCAATGCGCAAAAAATCACCCTTTTTTGCCAGTAGAACAGAATCTCTCTATGCGCTTCATCTACTCTCTCGATTGACACGAACAGAAGCTATGCAATATGCAAGTGCCGAAGCACGTTTTCAATCGCAGCTCGCAAACTCACACAATAATCATGAGATTTCTGCTGAATTTGCTATGTGGAAAGAAATAATTCTCAACCCGAACATTGAAGAAAACTTAGGTAACAATCCCATAACGAGAGCACTTGCTGTGCTTGCAAGGCTCGCTAAGGAAACTTCAAAGAAATAAGAAAATAATATGTGTGGTTATTCTGGTCTTATTTTTTCTCCTAGCAGTACTTATGCAAAAGATTCACAAAATAAAGAAAAATTCTTTGCTGCAGCTGCACGTTTGCAGCATCGTGGCAATGAACCTATGCGCAAAGAAGCATTTAATAACCTTTTATTAGCTCATTTTCGCTTGGCATTCCAAGGAATTGCCACAAATATTCAACCCATGTTCAATCAAAATAAAAAATGGGTAATTACCTTCAACGGTGAGATCTATAACTTCCCAAAATTGAGAAAAAAAATCCAAACAGAATTTGAATATAATTTTCAAACAAAAGGCGATACTGAAGCCATTCTTGCTGGTTTTTTAAATTATGGTCAACAAATAAAAGATCTCTTAGAAGGTGAATACAGTTTCGTGATCAGTCGAACAGATGGTACAGAGATCTTTGCTATGCGTGACCCTTATGGAGTGAAACCTCTTTTTTTAGCCCTTGAAGGTGTCGACAGCAAAATTTTTGCCAATGCACAAGAAGTATATTTATTTGACACGAGATCCATTCATTTTGCCAGTGAAATAAAAGGACTGATGTGTGAAAAAAAATGGGATCGCAATGGATTTATCAAGCAATTTGTTGGATTATATGAACCAATTAGAACACCGTTTCAAAATATTATTCAATTGCCACCAAATTCTTTCTTATACGCAAAAAAAAGCGGTAATACATTCAATACAAAAATTCAAATTAATAATAAACCTATTCGAAATGCTTTTATTACAGAAGAAAAAAATGATAATGAATTGTATGGTGAATTCTCAAAAAGATTAAGCCGTTCAGTACACAACAGAATGCTATCCGAAACAGAACTCGGAGTTTATTTAAGCGGAGGAGTAGATTCCCGAGTTATAGCTTATGAGGCTTCACAATATTATTTAAAAAATAAAATTAATAAAAAATTAAAATCATTTACAATTAGTTTTAAAAACGAAGTCTTTGATGAGGCCAATGAATCTCTTGCTTACGCCCATAAGTTAAATTTTACCCCACATGTGCTTCAAATTCATGATCAAGATTTAGCGTATTCTTATAAACATGCAGTATATCATTCAGAGAATATTCAACCCTATACAAATGGAGCTGCAAAATGGTGGTTAAGCCGTTTTACAGCTAAATATGTTAAAGGTGTTTTAACCGGTGATGGAGCCGATGAGTTACTTTGTGGTTATCCAAGTTTCCAATATGTGAATTGGTGGAAATTTGCTTTACACAATCGTGAAGAAAAAAATTTATTCGACAAAATTGCAAAAACGCCTTTAGGTCAAAATTGGCGCGATTCAGTTTATGCAAAGAAGTTTTTAAATGAAAGTAAAGATCCTTGGGCCGCAGGCTCAAGTGCAGAAGGATTGGGAGAAGATTTTATTGAAAGTCTTACTGTTTGGGGAGTTCCTCATCCCCTTTTCACTCAGATAAAAACTATTGCAACATCCCTTTTAGGCGCAGATGAAGCAGATAAATTTTTAAAAGAACAGAGGGAATCTGTCTCTTCTTGGTTTGCATTTGGTCTAAAAAATAGTGATGAATTTCTCACAGATCCGAATAATTCCTTGTTACTTTGGCAAAATTACTTTGCAAGAACCCATCTACCAGTGCAAGTTCTTAATTGGGTTGGGGATAGAATGGAAATGGCAAATACTTTAGAAGGACGTACTCCATTTTTATCTATGGAAATGAAAAATTTTATTTATAATTTAAAAGATAATATGCTTATAAGAGGTTTTGAAAACAAATCAATTTTACGCAGAAGCTATAAAAGCAAAATTGATTCACATTATGCTATGGCTCCTAAAAAACAATTTGGTGCCCCTTTTCTCTTTGAAGAGAAGGAAATAAAAAAAAGTCAACAAAATATATTATTAAAAGCTAAAGAAACAAATTTATTTGAAGAAAAGGCAATTAAAGATCTTATTTTAGTACTTAATGATCCTTCATTTAAAAAGAAATCATCTCCTCATACATACACACACTTGCAAGCTGCTTTTCAAACATTTATGAGTTTTTCAATGATCGATGATAGTATCGTTAAGGAAATTACCCCAAAAAGAAACCTTGAGTATGAAGAAAAGGTTATTATTAATCAAAAAGTTTTTTAACTAATTCTTTGGCAATGTTATTGTAACTGTTGAATTTATAGAATTAAATTCACTTTCAATCGAAGCTTTATGTAAATCTAGAATTGGTTGAACTTTTTCTGCAATGAGTTGATCGATATACAGTGAAGTTCCGCTTGGTATACAAGTAAATATAACTTGTACATTTTTCTCATCTAGATTTTTTATTTCCACTGTGCATTTTGAGTTTGGAATCTCACGCATTGGATAAATAAGTTCATACATCAGTTCAGTGAATGCGCTGTGTATTTGCGGAAGTCGACACATAATTGTTATTTTTTCTGCAGGAGGGATATATTCTATTTCCGATAATTTTTTAGATATTTTTTCTTTTGCTGCTTGAATGGATAAAGCTAATAGCTCTTTTAAATCTTCTATTTGAAAAGATGCTGTTTCAATTTGTCTTGTCCTTGCTTCATTTATAATCGGTACCAACACTTTCACATATTTTTCCCGACCCGCGCTGAACTGTATGCCACAACCCATTTGTGCCCCAACTTTTGGGGTTTTACGCACCCAAGCAACTCTGCCTTTTCCTTCAATCACATCAGAATTTGTAAACTTCAATTTAAAATCTACTTTTTCATTTAACTCAGGAATATTTGAAGTAAGCGCCGCAAAGAAACCGCCAAAACTGATATTTGTCGAAAAAGTTGAGATATATTCAGAGGCTGACTCGAGTTTAATTTCTAAGCGCGAAATCAGTTCTACCCGCTCATCCAATCTTTTTGTATATCCAGCTCTACGTGAAAAGACCGCATCTTCCACAGAATAGTAAAGAGATTTTATATTAAATGGCTTTGTGTACAAAGCCCAAGCCCCCATAGCAATGGCCACTTCAGGCGTAAGAGTGCTCTTTTGATCAACTAAAAGAATTGCCACAGGTGGGGCTTCTGTTTTTGCTGCCATTTTTAATGAATCATAAAAATCAAAGAAATTTCCATCAGTTTGAATATGATCTGCAACGATAACTTCAGGTTTTTCTTTTTCACAGACTTCTGCTGCTTCTTTCAGTGAACTCGCACTAAAAACAGCGTATTTTTGATGTTCAAACTCAGTGCACATCGATTTTAATAAAGACTTGTCTTGACTCACAGCAAGAAATTTCACTAGTATCCTCCTTTGCAAAGCATATTTCGCAACTTTGCAAACTTGAAACAAAGACAGGAAAAGATTATGAGCTTCATCACGGCACTGATGGAACAAAATTCTACAATTGGATCTTCCTTTACTTATCTTTTTAGCACATTTGTCTCCGTTTTTGTAATGGTGGATCCTTTTGCAGCAATACCAGTGTATCTTCTTCTGACAGAGCGTTTCACCCCTGCCGATGTCAAAAAAACACGACGCAAATCCATCCTTGTTGCCTCAGCAATTTTGCTCACTTTTGCCATAACTGGTATGAGCGTTTTAAACTTTTTTGGTATCTCTATTTCAGCATTGCGCATAGCAGGAGGGATTTTACTCCTAAAATTTGCCCTCGATCATTTGAAAGGTGATTCAGAAAAAATTAAAAGCGATGAAGAAAATGAAAGCCTAACAAAAGATGACATTTCAATTGTCCCTTTAGCAATGCCACTGCTTGCTGGACCAGGAGCCATTTCAACAATTGTGACCCAAGCCACACGTGGCAAATCTTGGCTAGACTTTCTACTGCTTTTAATCGCTATTATTTTAGTTATGTGGGTCACCGCTATCTTTCTCAAATACAGTCAATATCTTTATCGCTTATTAGGAAAAACCGGTCTCAATTTAATGGGCAAAATTATGGGGATTCTTATAGCAGCGATTGCAGTAGAATTTATCATCATAGGTGTCAGTGAGGCATACAAGAATCTAATAAAATAAGTCAATGGATGAGGGCAAGAAGCATTCCATAACATATAAAAAGTTGAGCTAGATAATAGCTAGCCCAAATCATATATGCACTTCCTTTAATAGTCTTAACAAATTTTTGTATCGCTAAAATTGAATCAGAAATAGCAAATAAGAAAGCACCAATTATTAAAATATAATTAAAATTTATTACAAAAATTGAACCAATAACCATACAAGCCAAAACACCCATATATATAAAGACTGGAATTTTCAAATTACCTAATCTTTTATACAGAACTCTAAGCATAACAACAAAATAAATAGAAATAGTGATTACTAATATTAATTTTTGCCAAAAATTCTCAGATATATTCCCTGCATATTTAATAAATATAAAAGAATAAATAATATGTGATAATAAAAAAGAAACGAGGCCATGAACAAAATATTTTTCTTCAGAATAAGCAAGAAAAATATCACCTACGCTTGAGAAGACAAGAGCAGCTGTAAAAACAAGAGCTATTGAATTGGGAAAATTAAAAAAAGCAAAAGCTGCGAGAAAGCTGATAGAGCACCCTTTTATCAGCCAATGAAGTCTATATGGTTGCAATTTAATCGTAACAAAATAAACAAAAGAAAAAAACATAGATAATACAATAAAACTCACAACATTAAGCATTTCCAACCTCTTATAAAAAGAAAAGCCAATTTTTTAACACTCTCAAAAGTTAAAAAAGAGATATAACATTATGAAGTGAGATTAAAGCAAAATCGTAAGAAGGAAGGGGTCACATTGAAAATTGATAATAAAATTATTCTTTTATTTTTTTTAATAAATCTAATTTTTATAAACAAAGTTTTTTCTCAAGAAAAAAAAGTCTTAAATTTTGAAAGTGACGACTGGTGTCCTTATACCTGTGACGAAAAATCCGAAATTGGGAAAGGAATTTTTGTAGAAATTGCGGAACAAATCTTTAAAAATCAAAATTACAATGTCCACTTTGAATTGATGCCCTGGGCGCGTGTTTTAAAACGGGGTGAAAAAGGAGAGATAGATGGAATTGTTGGAGCCTATAAAGAAGGGAGAGAACAATTTATATTTCCTAAAGAACCATTTATACAAAGCATAAATTCTTTTTTGGTTAAAAATAATTCTACATGGAAATATAAAGACTTTGAATCGCTCAAAAATATTCATCTCGGTCTCATTTTGGGTTATATATACGGAGGAAACCTAGCAAATATAAAAAAATACGCAAAAAAAATAAGTGAATCTGGAGGTGAAAACGCCATCCAAAAGAACTTAGTTCGCTTAAATATCAATGAAATTGATGCAAACTTAGATGAACACAATGTGCTAGTGTATCATCTAAATAAAATGGAATTTAATAAATCAATGAAATTCGTAGGTGACTTGGGTAAAAAATCAGGTCTCTATTTAGGTTTCCCCAAAGAGAAACCCAATTCCCAAAAATTGGCAGATATTTTTGACAAAGGAATTATTAATTTGAAGAAAACGGGCGAATATAAAAAAATATTAAACAAATATGGAATCACTACTAAGAATTAATTCACTTGAAAGATTTGTTTTTTTGTAAAAACTGCGAGTCCAGCCATTTAATGCAACCTACATGTCAATTTTTATTCTCAATTTTATAAACTCTCTTATAAAATAAGCCGATATGGCTCAAGATTTTATTTTAAAGGAAAATAGTATGGGAAAAAAAAGTTTAATAATACTTTTCTCAATAATATTAATTTCATGTAAAAAAGAAAGTACAAATTCCACAAATGAAAACAAATCTCAACTTCAAATTTTAAATTTAAGCGGGAATTTTGGACTCGTCACGTTTAACAAAAAATTTAAGCTAACTTATCAATTGAAAAACAACCATTCCGAAGATATATCTGAAATTAAAGCTACATTTGAAAATAATAAATTCAAATTTGATCTTCCTTATCCCGGAATATCTTCTGCAAGTACAAATGCAAATGTCTATCCTCCATGTTCGGATTATTTAAAAACAAATCAAGTCTGCTTACTTGCTATAACATTTCAACCGAACTCTGAAAATGACGAGTCAGGCGCATTAATAATTGATTACAAATTAAGGGAAACTAATTATACATTTAAATATATGTTAAATGGAAAGGGAAAAAAATCTAACCCTATTCAAGATGCATTTGATAAACTTGGATACAATTTTATTGCTGAACAGCCCGATCCAAAGCATAAAGGAAAACAATATAGTGACTCAGAATTAATAAAATGCTCTTTAGAAAAATTTCATTCTGGAATATTCAATTACGATGATTTTTTCAATGACCCTTCCAAAAATGGTTATAAAGTCTGGCAACTCCATCTTAAAGTACCAAGAGTTATTGGCTATGTATTTAGAGCTGATACAAGAGCTCCAGAAGTTTCGTTCAAAGATTGTTACCCTGAGTGGAAAAATGGGTATAATCTTAAAAATATAAAAACTGGAAAAATAATCCATTACAATGCTCAAATTGATAAATATGGGAATGGAATAAATTGTGGCGTAAAAGACGTTGGAGGATTTTGGCCAACTGCAACAAGGCCAAAAGATCTTAAATTTATTAATGAAATGGAATTTTTATATAAAAATAAAACGGGACATGAATTTGATATAACCAAAAATACTTTAGATGATTTCCCTTATTCCCCAGGACACAAACCTGGAAATCCTAAGACTTTTAACTCATACATTCCCCCAAGTGAAACTCTAATGACTTTACAGTTAAACTGGTATCTACAAAATATTTTAAACACGTCTGCACATGCACATGTAGGGTATGATTTTAAAGGTTTTATCTCGACATCTTCACAGTTAAAGGCGGTTATGGACTTTTCAAAGACGCTTTCAAGTAAATCTTGGATATATGTCATCTATCAAGAAGGTGGATTTCAATTACCTAAAAGTACAGATCCGACATTCAACTTAAAATCTGAAGCTAAAAGCAAGAACAAACCTCAAAATTGGACTACTTTTACTCATATTGATTTTTTTGAGATTACTATTCCTGGGGGTGTTCCATGGGAGGATGTCATAGCTTATACAAGCAGTGATGCTACTAATAAAGAAATTTATTTTAGAAAAGGGTTTAAATATATGGATCCAATTGCGTATACTAAAATATACAATCTACTTTCATCATATAAGAATTAAGCAAGAAAGCAGTTAGAGGCTAGGAAAAGTCGCATAGAGCAAGAAATGACATTACATTATATGTGAAAATTCATTAATAATTTCATAATAGGCTTTTGAATCCATTTCTTTTAATCCATCTCTAACCATAAGAATTTTTTCTGAGTTATTGTAGTAAGCGACGATATCATCCCAATCAACAGCACCTGGAACAGCGACTTCATTTTCAGCATGTTTCGTTATTTCTTCTCCTCCACTCATTTGATTTTTAGGATCTAATAACTCAGGTAATAAATAGCCTCCTTCTTGATACATTGCATATACAGTTCCATTTTTACTAAATTTATTTGCTTTAAAAATATTAGTTGATGTAGATATAAATCCTTTATATTGATAATAGCTACCTGTATGTGCTGCTAGATTTAGAGTACTTTGAAGCCACCAATTCAGTATATCAGTACTCGATAAAATATAATAAGGAGAAGTTGGGTATAAAGTCAATACTCTAAAATTATCAATTGTTGGATCAAAATCTTTTCCATTATTTTTTTTGTATTTTATTAATAAATCATTTATCTTCTCAATATCTTTTTTCCTTGTAAACGTCGGAAAAAATCCGCCAACATCTTTTATTCCACAACCAGCGCCAGGATGACCAGGGTAACTTATTTTATTTCCTGTTTTTGGATCAGTTAATTTAAATCCGTATTTCCAATCATTATCACAATTATAATAGTTTATTACTGGACTTCTAGTATCTCCTCGAAAAGTAAATCCTATGACTCTTTTTAATGATAATTGCTTATTTATAACCTCAATATACTTATTTGGAAAGGATTTAAAATAATCATCATAAGCAAACTTTTTAGAATGTCCAATTGCTAAAATAGTCTCTATTAATGTAGTTTTATGTGGATTAAGAATTGTCATTTTTTTAACAGGAGAAAAGCTTTTTTTTAATTTTCCCAATAACTCTTGAGCTTTGGTTTGCTTTACTCCTACCCCTCTTAAAGGAAATTTAAAGACGTATTGCTTTGAATTGACTTCATAAGTAATTATTAAATTTCCAAATACAAAATCTTCATTATCTGGAACAAACGACACAGCAAGAGTGCATTCGCTTTTGCTAGCTAAATTGACAGTGCAAGGAGGTTTAATTGATTTTGAACTTGAATATTTTATACCAGGATAGCCATTTAAAAATTTAAATTTTTTATTATCAAAAGTAGCATTAATATTTTCTGCTGTTCCAGAATGGTTATTTAATAAAATAAAATTTAATTTCATATTTTTATTTATGATTGTTCGCCCAAAGTTTCCATTGATATTATTGATTTCAAAACTTTCTGAGTAAACTGGAATGTTGTCATTAAAATTAACTTGATCGTCTTTTTTACAACCTTTAAAAATTATGCAAAGCAAAAAAATGAACACTATTTTTTTTCTCACTCTATATTTCCTAAATATAATAATTAAAAATTATTTTATCATACAAAAGATTTTATTTAATTATGTCATTTGGTTGACATAAATTGCTTATTTTATAAATAAGACATAGGTTAGAATAAGATGGATTTTTTTCATAAATGATTCAGGAAGTAGACTTCTGCTCTATGATCCAAAAATTGGCAGATATTTATGACAAAGGAATTATTAATTTGAAGAGAACGAGCGAATATAAAAAAATATTAAACAAATATGGTATCACTGCTAAGAATTAATTCACTTTCAAGTGAGCTTACCCATTTGATTTTCATTTGTGATGAAAAAATTATTATTTTCATCTTTTATTTATTATATAAATATTTTCCTCACTTGAAAGATTACAGAATAAAGGATACTAATTATATGTTAAAAGGAAAGGGAAAAGAATCTAACCCAGTTCAAGATGCATTTGAAAAACTTGACTACAATTTTATTGCTATACAGCTTGATCCAATGCATAAAGGAAAGCAATAGAGTGACTCTGCATTAATAAAATGTTCTTTAGAAATATTTCATTCTGAAACATTCAATTACGATGATTTTTTCAATGCACCTTCCAATAATGGCTATAAAGTCTAGCAACTTCATCTTAAAGTACCAAGAGTTATTGGCTATGTATATAGAACAGATACAAGAACTCCAAATGTTTCGTTCATAGATTGTTACCCTGAGCGGAAAAAGTGTATTATCTAATAAAGAAATTTATTTTAGAAAGAATATAAATAAAAGGATCCAATTGCTTATACTAAAATATACAATCTACATTCATCATATAAGAATTAAGAGAGAAAGAAGTTAAAAGCTAGGAAAAGTCGTATAGATCAAGAAATAAGATTACATTATATGTGAAAATGCATTAATAATTTCATCATATGCTTTTGAATCCATTTCTTTTAACCCATCTCTGACCATAAGAATTTTTTCTGATTTATTATAGTAAGCGACGATATCATCCCAATCAACTGCACCTGGAACAGCGATTTCATATTCATTATCTGTCGTAAATGCTGCTCCTCCGCTCAATTGATATTTAGGATCTGATAACTCAGGCAATAAATAGCCTCCTTCTTGATACAATGCATATACAGTTCCTTTTTTACTATATTTATCTGCAATAAATATATTAGTTGTTGTAGATATAAATCCTTTATATTGATAAAATCCAGCTGCATGTGCTGCTAGATTTAGAGTACTTTGAAGCCACCAGTTCAGTTCATCAGTCCTAGAAATTTTAGAAAAAAAAGTAAAAGGAGAAGTTGGGTATAAAGTCAATACTCTAAAATTATCAATTGTTGGATCAAAATCTTTTCCATTTTCTTCTTTGTATTTTATAAATAAATCATTTATCTTCTCAATATCTTTTTTCCTTGTAAACGTCGGAAAAAATCCGCCAACATCTTTTATTCCACAACCAGTGCCAGGATGTCCTGGGTAACTTATTTCATTTCCTGTTTTTGGATCAATTAAATTAAATCCGTCTTTCCAATCATTATCACAATCTTTATAGTCTATTACTGGACTTCGAGTATCTCCTCGAAAAGTAAATCCTATTACTCTTTTTAATGATAATTGCTTATTTATAACCTCAATATACTTATTTGGAAAGGATTTAAAATAATCATCATAAGCAAACTTTTGAGAATGTCCAATTGCTAAAATAGTCTCTATTAATGTATCTTTATGTGGATTAAGATTTGTCAGTTTTTCAACAGGCGAAAAGCTTTTTTTTAATTTTCCCAATAGCTCTTGAGCTTTGGTTTGCTTTACTCCTACCCCTTTTAAGGGAAATTTAAAGACATATTTCTTTGAATTGACCTCATAAGTAATAATTAAATTTCCAAATACAAAATCTTCATCATCTGGAACAAACGACACAGCAAGAGTGCATTCGCTTTTGCTAGATAAATTGAAAGTGCAAGGAGGTTTAATTGATTTTGAACTTGTATATTTTATACCAGGATAGCCATTTAAAAATTTAAATTTGTTATTATCAAAAGTAGCATTAATATTTTCCGCCGTTCCAGAATGGTTGTTTAATAAAATAAAATTTAATTTCATATTTTTATTTATGATTGTTCGCCCAAAGTTTCCATTGATATTATTGATTTCAAAACTTTCTGGGTAAACTTGAATGTTGTCATTAGAATTAACTTGATCGTCTTTTTTACAACCTTTAAAAATTATGCAAATTAAAAAAATAAATACTATTTTTTTTTCACTCTATATACCCTATATAATTAAAATTTATAATTGCTTACAAAAGATTTCTTTTATTAAGGTCATTTAGTCGACGTTAATACGGAATCACTGCTAAGAATTAATTCACTTTCAAGTGAGCTTGCCCCTTTGATTTTCATTTGCGATGAAAATAGATTCTTATATTTTTTAGGTTCACGTTCACGCATTATTTTATAACATGCCTCAATTACATGTTCGCTTTGAGGTTTGCAATAAAAATCTCCATCTCGCCCAAATGCTCCGCGGTTTTCTTTAGCAGTTAAAGTGCGTGGCATACAATCTAAATAATGAAATGCATTATTTTTTTCTATTGTCTGCTGCAACATATAGGCACTTGCTCCACCAGGTACATCTTCATCAAAAAAGAGCACTGCATTAGTTTTTTGGATCGATTTTGTTATGATTCCAGTGATATCGAAAGGTAGCAGAGTCTGCACATCGATCACTTCCACAGACACTCCAATTTTTTCTAATTCTTCAGCAGCTTCAAGTGCAATTTTACAGCAAGCACCATAAGTGACCACGGTTAAATCACGACCCTCCCGAAGAACTTCAGGAATACCTAAAGGAACAGTGAATGAAGAAATATTATCAGGCACTTTTTCTTTCAAACGATAAGCATTGAGCACTTCAATGACAATTGCTGGGTTATCTGATTGAAGAAGTGTATTGTAAAAACCAGCTGCTTGGGTCATATTTCGCGGCACACAGATATAAATTCCACGTAAAGCATTGAGAAGCACACCCATGGGCGAGCCTGTGTGCCATACACCTTCTAAGCGGTGTCCTTTCGTTCGGATGATAACAGGAGCTTTTTGCCCGCCAGCAGTCCGGTAATGCAAGGTTGCTAGATCATCTGAAGCCGTTTGTAGCGCATAAAGAAAATAATCGAGGTATTGTATGTCAACAAGCGGACGTAACCCCCGAATGGCTGAACCTATTCCTTGCCCTAAAATCGTCGATTCACGTATCCCAGTGTCAGTGATTCGTAAATCTCCATATTTAGCATTTAGTCCTTCGAAAACGAGGTTGACATCACCAAGTTTTCCAACATCTTCTCCAATAGCAAAAAATAAGTGATTCGATGCTAATTGATGATCGAAACAGCGCTGTAATATAACTCTCCCATCAACAGTTTCTGATTTTTCAGAATATATGGGTTTAGTTTCTTTTACTTTTAGAGGTGATTCAGCAGATTCACTGTAAAGTTTATTTTCATAAACATTGCTGAATTTAGCAGAATATTCTTCATAGAATTTTACAAGTTTCTCTTTTTCTTTCGAATCTTCATCTGCTAAAAGTAGAAGAGTTTTAAAAAGTATAGAATGAATATATCTTCTATTTAAAGAAATAGAGTTTTCTAAAGAATGAATTAATAAATTTATTTTTTCGGTTTTTTGAGATGTTTTTTTAATTTCCGATAAGAGATGGACAACGGAATTTCTTTCTTCTTTAATGGGATCTAAATATAAATTCCACGCTTTCTTTCTTGATTCTTCAACAAATTTTTTTTCTTCTTCTTCAATTTTGTCAAGCTTTTCTGATTTTGCAATTTTATTTTGAATAATCCATTCGCGGAATTTTTTTAAACAACAATATTCCTTTTCCCAATCAAGTCTTTCTTTAGATTTATATCTTTCATGACTTCCACTGCTAGAATGCCCTTGTGGTTGAGTTAATTCTGTGACATGGACAAGTGCTGGTTTATGTTCATTACGTGATTTTTCAGTTGCCTCTAAATATGTTTCACATAACTTTAAATAATTCCAACCTTCTACTTGATAAATAGTTATTCCTTGGTTGGCATTTTCTGAACAAAACCCAGCCAAAGCTTGAGAAATTGAGTTATTTACAGTTTGTAACTCACGTGGAACTGAGATACCAAAACCGTTGTCCCAAACAGAAACGACCATAGGAACCTGCAAAACACCTGCAGCATTCATCGTTTCAAAAAAGACTCCTTCTGAAGTAGAAGCATCTCCGATAGAACCAAAGACAACTTCATTGCCATTTTTTGAAAATGATTTCGAAAATTTTTCAAGCTTTTTATTGTTTCTATATATTTTAGATGCATAAGCAAGACCAAGCATTCGACTCATTTGACCAGCAGTGGGGGAAATATCAGAGATCGAATTTTTAGTTTCTAATTGATTTTTGTATTTTCCATTTTCGTCCAATAATCTGCTCGCAAAATGAGAATTCATTTGACGTCCACCAGAATTGGGCTCATTTATTAAATTATGATCGGCATAAAGCTGAGAGAAAAACTGCGTTACGTTAACATTGCCAATTGCCATTTCAAATGTTTGATCACGATAATAACCTGTTCTAAAATCTCCTTTTTGAAAAGATTTTGCGACCGCAATTTGTGGCAATTCGATTCCATCTCCAAAAATACCAAAACTCGCCTTGCCAGTCAGAACTTCTTTCCTTCCCAAAAGACTGGTCAGTCGACTTCGCATTGCGAGGCGATAATCATTTAAAATTTCTTCGTATGTGAATGAATATTTTCCATTGGGAGTCTTTATAATGCGGTTGGTTTCCATAGAAACACACTCCTCTAGCCTTATACGTACAACATCTTTTAAGCCAATCTCCCAAAAATATGGGATTTGCTTTTACCTACACATATATGAGACAATTTAAAAAATCTAGCCAGTAACTTATTTTTCTTCGTTGACCTGTTGCTTTTATATATAATAAGGAAAATATATGAAAAATACAGTAATTTTAATATTATTTTTTTTATTTACACCGCCTTCACATTCTCAGGTCAAAGATCACTCCCATTTGTGTGATTATTTTGAGTTAGATACATTTCTTTTTGACTACCAAACAATTTCTGCTGATAATAGCGACAACTCTGGAGAAAGTTACCAAATTTTCACTGGGCGACCAGCAGTTAATTTTTGTTTTGCAAGTCAAAATTTTATTTTTCGTCCTTCAATCTCAATTAATGTATATGAAAACTCAACAAATGGCTCCTTCTCTGTTGGCAAATTACTAAATAAAAGCAATGAATTTGGTATATTTCTTTCCTTAAATCGAAGAGAAGAATCTTCAGGAAATGGTTCTTCTGTTTATAAACTCATTTCTTCAAATTTTCTAATAGGGCCATACCTTAAAATATTTCACACACTATTAGAAGATAATGATCTTGAATTTACAACAAGAATATCTTATTTATATTATGATCAAAGAACAACAACAAATGGAGCCAACACTCTTATAACTGAACAAAAAGGAATCAGTCTTTATTTTGAAGAACTTTATGCAAAGAAATTAAGTTCACATTTATTTTTAATACCACATGTATCTATTTATTATGCCTATACTTATGATTCAGTAGGTGTTGCTTCTGGGAGAAATATTGTTGATTTTAAAATTTTTCCTTTATCGCTGCGATGGATTTTTTAAAGATTACTTGATAATTTACTTATATAATTCTGTTTTATTTCTTCAATCCTCCCATTCTTCTTCATGTCATTAATTATAACATTAATGTCTTTAATAAATTTATCTTTAAATGGGAACTTGCTTTGTTGAGTCTTCAAAAAACCAATATATCCAAACTCTTTGCTTAGATCCATTATTTTTATTATCTTTTCTTCAGGACTATTAGGATTATAGAATCCACCTCTTCGCAATTTTTCAAGTTCAATTTCTATAGCAATATCATCATTCACATAACAATCAATATGATGCGCAATTACTTTTCTTAAATTTTGATATGTTTCTTTTGTTTCACTTAAAAATATATATTCTTTTGCAACTGCATCCATGATAATTTTAGGCATAGCAAAGCCAGAGTTTTTTGACACAGTTAATCCTTTATAATCTTCTGGCCACTTTTTTTTCTTTAAAATGCTCTTTGTTGCTCTGCAAAATAATGCTAATTGTTCATTTAAAATTTTTTCAGAGTATTTCATCCAAGCTCTCTCTACCGGTCTATAATATGGTGGATATATAGCTAAAACATTTCCTTTTTCCACTTCAGCCAACCCTCTTTTCCAGGGAACAGCTTCAATTTTAACTTCAAAGTCTTTTAGTTTGCTAAAAGCCTCTTTCAAAATATTATAATAAATTCCAGCTGGATTTTCATTTTCAATATATGAATAGGGTTGATAACCATCATCTGCATAGATCAAAATTTTTTGCTTTGCCGATGTAATCTGATCTGTTGCTATTAAATATAGAACTAAGAAAATGGTATATAAAATTTTCTTATACATGAATCAAATACCTCATAGAATATAATCCCAATAGATTAAATAATATTTTAATTACAATATTTTCAGATTCAACAATTCCACATGTTTTATCGTATAATAATTTGACATTTTAATCTTAGCAAAATTCTATTAGAATAAAAGTTAAGAGGAAATTCTTATGACAACTGAAATCGTTTTAGGTATTCTCACTGGCCATGGCCCCAGAACCACAGCGCCGTTTTTAGATAGAATAGTTACTTTTTGTCAAAAATTATATGGTGCAAAGCTTGATGCCGATCTACCACATATGCTGATCTATTCTTTGCCAATTCCATTTTTCTCAAACAAAACAGGCGATAACGAAATTATCAAAGAACACTTATATCGAGGAATTGATAGATTAAAAAATGCTCAGATTCATATTCTTGCAGTACCAAGCAATTATATTCACCATTATTTTGACTATATAAAAGAGATAATAAATATTCCAATATTAAATATTGTAAATGAGACAATTGAATCACTGCCAAGAGATAATCATAAATTAGCTTTACTTGCAGCTAACTCAACAATTGATAATGGATCTTATCAAATAGAATTAGAGAAAAATAATATACATTTTTTTCATAATGATGAATTACAAGATAATGTTTCACAACTTATTATTTCATTAAAACAAACAGGTTTATCTTCTCATTCATTAAAACTTTGGAAAAAAATTTGTAATTATTGCATAGAAAACAATTGCGATAGCATTATTAATACCAATAGCGAGATCTCTCACTGTCTAAAATATGAAGGAAGTGAGCTCTTTGCTCATATTACAGATTCTTATGATGTCCTTGCTTCTGCTTGCGTAAAAAAGTACCTATTATTAAATCAGCAAAACATTTTAAAATTTGGATAAAATATTTAATTGCATTTTGTACTTTTTAACAGTGCTAACAAATATTTTCTCCATTCATTTTTCATTTTTTTTCGTGTAAAATAACCTTTCTTTTTCAGTAACTTAAAAAAAAGCTTGATTTCTTAAAAAATAGCGCCTAACCATTTATTTTAATTAAAATTTATTCAGATAATTGCTCTAACCAAGACCACTAACATATAATAATAATTGATATAAAAAATTTGACGATTCTCGATCTATAGGATAAGGTACTTTCAATGTCTAAAAATAATTTTTTTTAAGGTATCAAAATGAAAAATTCTACAAGTGATTTATTACAAAGTGAATTAATCGGTATTTTGAAAATGCTCAATCGTTCTGATTTAAGAATAGTTAATCTTCCACTCTATTATAAAATATTAGAGAAATTTGTAAATTTACTTGATGTTGCAACGACAGCACAAGAAGCTGAAGATATTAGGAAAAGTAAGCTTGAAAATATGTTTGAAAATAAAACAGAGCAAGAGCAGACTGACTCAAACGAAGGAGAATTACAAAATATAAAACCAACAGGCCTTTATCATTGAGAATATATTTTCGACAAGCGAGTCATATCTAGAGAAAGTCAACTTCCAACAATATATTCGATCTTTTATTTTTGTTTTGAATCGAGATATTCCCGTCTTCTAGCGAGAGCAACGGTTCTTGGAGGTAAATCGAGTTCTTCTTTTCTTTTCGAAGCTAATTGTCCACAAGCAGCACTGACATCTTGTCCACGACTGTAACGAACAGGTGCTGGAATGGATCTATCAGATAAATATTTTTGAAAATCGCGCATACGGTCATAATCAGTTGCAACCATGTTATCTGCTCCGGGATGTGGATTCATAGGTATAAGATTTACTTTTGCTTTCATCCCATGCAGAAATTTAACCAATTTTTTTGCATGTGTCATTGAGTCATTGACTCCTTTGATCATAACATATTCAAAAGTAATTCCGTGACGTGTCTGCACCGGATATTCAAGCAAGACTTTCTTCATTTCAGCCAATGAATATTTTTTATTAACAGGCATCATAGATGATCTCTGTTCTTCATCAGGTGAATGCAAAGAAATAGCAAGTGCCACAGGCACATCTTGACCCAAACGAGTAATTTCAGGCAAAAGTCCTGAAGTTGAAACTGTGACCTTATGTTTTGAAAGACCAAATATTTTTGGATCGACCATTAATTTACAAGCAGCAACCACATTGTCATAATTATCGAGCGGTTCACCCATCCCCATAAAAACGATATTAGTTACTTTTCTTTCTAAGATATTGCGTTCTATAAGTCTCTTATTGGCAATGACAATTTGAATTAATATTTCACCCATCGATAAATTACGACTTAAACCCATTTTACCCGTTTGGCAAAAAGTACAGGCCATGCGACAGCCCACTTGACTGCTTATACATAATGTTACTCTATTGTCAGATGGCATAAGTACACATTCAGAAAACCGACCATCGTATAATTTAAGTAATATTTTTTCACTGCCATCTTCAGATGCTAAAATTGTATCTATTTCAGGAATAGACCAATCAAATTCTTGAGCCAATAAATCACGTAATAATTTAGGAATATTTGAAAAATCTTGGGGAGAAAAACAATGACGCAAGAACAACCAATCGATCAATTGTCGTGCTCTAAAGCCCTTGTCACCTTTAGAAATAAACCATTCAGCCCAATCTTTTTCGCTCATCAAAAGAGCAATTTTCTTATTCATAATACCCTTAAACTAAAAACTCACTCACATCTTGAACAAATTTATCGGCTTCTTCTATGAGAATAAGATGCCCAATTCCCTCATAGACTTTCAAAACAGAATTCTCAATATTCGACTTTAAATAAAGAGAATTTTCTAATGGAATAATATGATCTTCATCTCCAGAAATAATAAAAGTTTTTGCTTTTATCTTTGTAAGAAAAGATGTCCCATCAAAAATAGCTGATGTATAAAATTGAATTTCTGCAGATTTATCACTGCTAGCTTCATTTTCTGCTCGAGCTTTTAAAATAGATTTGCACATCATATCAAAAAGCAATGGTGATCCTTGCAAAAATCTTTTGCCAAAGTAACGAGCCATCTGTTCTTTTGTAGACTCTAAAGTTACATAAGGATTCTTATACTTAAGCTCTTTCGGATCTGTTACCTGAACTGGCCATTTACGACCGCTTCCCCCAGCAGTGGTGCTTACAAGAAAAAGCTTATCCACATTTCCATTGTAAGCAGCTAAGGTTTGGACAATCATTCCACCCATACTGATACCAAGAAGAGAAAAGGCAGTGAGATTGAGTTTTTTGCAATAAATAGCAGCTAACGCGCTGACATCTCGTGCCATTCTCTCAACTGTAAGTTTGTCGTCACCAGTATCTAGTGTTTCACCCGAAAAACGGTTGTCGAGCGAAAGGGTCGCCGTGTTTGGAGATATCTTTTCAATTTTTTTACGAAAAGCTCTAAAATCTTGGCGCGTGCGCTGATAGCCATTCACCAAAATAAGCAGCCGATGGCAGGCTTCTTGCGCAGGTATAAAGTCAAACGCAATTCGAGCTCCCTCAAATTCTAAAAACTGAAGACCTGCTTCGTCTTTCAGACAAACATCGAATAGGGAAAGAGGCAAGGAAGAAAATTCAAGATAGTCGATGTCCACTCTCTGCCCTCAAATAAAAAGATTGCTGATAGAATCTGAGTTGTGAATACGACGAATTGCCTTACCTAAAAGCTCAGATACACTTAACACTTCAATTTTAGGGCACTTTTTAGCCTCAGCACTTAAAGGAATGGTATCGGTGATATAAAGTTTCTCTATACAGCTATCATTTAAACGGGAAATGGCAGGGCCAGAAAGAACTCCATGGGTTATGGCTGCATAAATTTTAATAGCTCCTCTTTCTCTTAGAACGGCAGCCGCTGAAGTCAATGATCCAGCTGTGTCACAGATATCATCGACGAGGATAGCGGTTTTATCCTTAACATCTCCAATTAAATTCATTACTTGTGAAACTCCCGGGCGATCACGTCGCTTATCGACTATGGCCAGTCCGCAACCCAAAACTTTAGCGAGTGCTCTTGCACGCTCAACACCACCTGCATCGGGTGAAACTGTGATGACATTTTGTAAATTCATTTTACTAAAGTGTTCAACAAAGACGGGTTTACTGAAGAGATGATCGACCGGAAGGTTAAAGAAGCCTTGAATAGCTCCCGTGTGGAGCTCTATGGTAAGAATGCGGTTTACACCAGCACTGACGAGAAGATCGGCAATCAATTTTGCCGTAATCGGCGTTCTTGGAGCACTTTTGCGTTCTTGGCGACTGTACCCATAATATGGGATAACCGCAGTGATACGCTGAGCACTGGCTCGTCTCAGGGCATCGATCATGATGAGAAGTTCCATGACATTTTCGTTCGTCGGTGCACAAGTAGGCTGAATAATAAAGACATCCCGCCCTCTCACATTGCTTTCAATTTCAATACGAGTTTCTCCATCAGAAAACCGACCAATGAGAGCAGTTCCAATTGGAACATCTAGATATTGACATATTTTATGAGCCAATTCATGATTTGCATTGCCTGAAAATATAAGGAGTTCACTTTCCATATGATTAACCCGCTAAAATAGAGTAAAATAATGACACATAGACCTTTACTCTGTAACGGCAAAATCATCTAAATGCAACCGATTATAAAAAAAGCGGAGCACAGTTTTCTTGCAAACCGCAACCAAGATTCCATCCTGAGAATCTGAACCCATCCTTAGGCAAATCAACTGATTTCAAAGCTGATGTCCAAAGTGCCTTGCTAAACAATGGCACAAATTAGGTTTCCTTTTCACCTTCCTCCTGAAGGTCGTTTGCTTGACGACTGTGAGCCGCTACACATACTTTCGACGGTTTAGCAAATTTTTAAACAATTAAAACTTTCTGGATCGTCAATTATTTGATAGGAAATTTTCTCTTAAGATAATTCATATAATTTGCGATATTTAAGTCTTTCTTTGTTACCTTTTTTAAGATCTCAGGACCTGTAAATTTTTTTCCATGACAATAAATATTTTCTATCAACCACTTTTGCAGTTCGGCAAAATTTCCATTTTTAATGTCATTTTTAAGATTTGGCAGAGCTGCGGATGCAACATCAAAAAATTGTGCGCTCATTAAGTTACCTAAAGTATATCCTTGGAAACAACCACCAACCAATCCCGCAAACCAATGCACATCTTGCAAGCAACCATGTGAATCATTAGGGACTTTAACTCCCAAATCACTTAAATAACGAGCGTTCCATGCTTCAGGTAAATCTTTAACCTTAAGTTTCCCTTCTAAGAGTTGTTTTTCAAGGTCAAAACGAATCATCACATGTAAATTGTAGGTTACTTCATCGGCTTCTGTACGTATTAAAGAAGGTGTTACATTATTAATGCTAGCATAAAAAGTATGCAACGAAACATTTTTTAATTGTTCTGGAAAAAGCATTTGAAAATCTTTATAAAAATATTCCCAAAACTCCTTACTTCTCCCAACTATATTTTCCCATAGACGCGATTGACTTTCATGGACTCCTGCAGAGGTTCCTCCAAAAAGAATATTACCATCCAATTCTTTTGCATTACCCAATTCATAAAATGCATGTCCCAATTCATGAATTGCACCAAAAAGACTATCGTTAAAATTATTTTCATCATACCGATTGGTAATACGAATATCTCCACGTGAAAAAGAGATCATAAAAGGATGATGAGTAAGATCAAGGCGCCCACGTGAAAAATCATAACCTATCTCAGTTAAGATTTTCTCTACAAACAACTGCTGAATTTTTTTTGGATACATTTTATTTAAAAATTCAAACTCCACTTTTTTTTCAGATATTATATCTTTAGCAAATGGTACAAGTTCTGATCTTAATTCAGAAAAAATATTTGTGATACTTTCTGTAGTAAAACCATAATCATGCTCTGCAATTAAGGGGTCTAAAACGTGTTTATGCGGAAAAAACTGAGAATACTTATGAGAATGATCAACAGATTTTTCTAAAAATGGCTCTATTAATTTAAAATTACTTTCATCTTTTGCTCTTATCCAAGCCTCATAGCATATAGAAAAATGCTGAACAATTTCCGAAATAAAGTCGGCAGGAACTTTTGTTGCTAAATCAAATTCTCTCCGTGCCAGACGAAGAAAAGAAGCTTCATCTGACTCATAGGGAAAATCTTTTTCAAAACCATCTAAATCATCTAATAATTTCTCAACTTGTGCGCTTGCAACTTTTTCATGGGCAACCTTACGTAAAGTCGCCATTTGTCGCCCTCTTGATTCTGCTCCTTGAGGAGGCATGTAAGTATTTTGATCCCAATACAAAACCGACGATGCTGCTCGCAAATCTGTTATTTCAGCAAATTGCTCTCTTAATATTTTAAATTTTTCATGTTGAGTCATGTTTAATCCCCTCCAAATACAATAAAAGAGAATATAACAAAAAATAAGCGATGAAAATTTTTTTTAAAATAATTCGTCCATTAATTTTATTTAATTTTTAACTTTAATTATTTTTAACATAAAACATTAATGCTTAACTTTATCATTGTTATAAAATTTATAAAAATATTTTAAATATTTAAAATATTTTTATAAATGATTGCATAATTAATAAAAGGCCGGTGAGTTATTATTCAGTTAATGAATATTTAAATTGGCAACTGAAAAATTTTGTTTCAAATTGCTTGAGGAGCCAGCACTAGCAAAACTAGGCACTTTATATCTTGAAGAATCGTACCAATTCTTACCACCGATATAGAAGTATCGAGATGTACTATATCTCAATGTATTTTTGCCAAAATCATGAATGAGTAATTCATCGTTTTTCAAAGCAAAGAACCATTTAAATTCATGCTCAACTTCACCTATTGTTGAGCAATATTTATTTTCAGCATAGTCCCAACTACTTCCTTCGTTTTCAATTAATAGTGAAGCATAACAAACTTGGGGACCGACCGTTTTTGAAAATCCGTAATTTGAAAATATGGCGTTATTATGTGCATTATAATAATTTATATAACCAGATTTTAAAAGATTTTCTTTTTTATCCAATTTTAAATATCCATTAAAAGTGGGATATATTTCATATTCATGTTCATCTTTTAGACTTAATGAAATACTGAACTGAGTATATTTTGGTGAGATATTTTTAGAAATTGTATCATAATTCAGTATTTTATAATTTGATTTATTCTCTGAGATATTAAGATAGCTTTCAGAATCATTTAAATTTAAATTATCTGCTAATTCTGTATTGAAAATATAATTATTATTTTTATCTTGGTTTAAATACCATCTCTGCTCATTTTTGCTTAAATCACAGATTTCCATTCGTGGTCTTGTATTCTTGGTATCAGTTGATAATGGTTTAGTTAAACAATAAATTTGTTGGTTTTTTCCATCAAAGACACCACTTATTAATTGTCCTGCTTCTGTGTATAACCATTTTACAGAATCATCACATTTAGCATTAAAGGATAAATAATAGTTTTTTGTATCTAAACAGTACTTATTTCCCTGCATGTCGCTGATAGCGATGTGAATGCTTTTTTCATCAAATATATTTTTGAAATTTGCAAGTGGTTCATTTAAGCATGAATTACTAGTTAATAGTTCCTTATCAGTAATTGATAAAATCGCATATCTGCGTTGCCGCTCAGCTGTGTTATTATGAGATGATTGTGGTTCAATGTAACAAACAGAAACAGGTTCACTCACATTTTGTTGTGGAACAATATTTGGAATAGTGCCAATTGGAAAATCATTTGGATATAGGTTTGCTGGTGTATTACTAAATGTTTCAAACGTTTCTCTATTAATATTTCCAGAGCCATCTAAATATCTATATCTATAAGATCGGCTTGAATAATCATAATAGTATGAATCTACATACGCAATTTGATTTGTCGAAATTCTACCCAAAGCCAAATATTGATCTTCTTGTGTGTATAAATCATTTAATCGCTCCAAATGCTCAAAATCATTCACTCGAGCTGGATCATTTCTTAAGTTTTCTAATTCTCTTCGGTAAGTATCTGTGACACTGACAAAGCTTTCATTGGGTCTAATAGCATATAAGTAAATTGTCATTATTGTTGGGCTGTTCATAAAGTAACGACTATATGCGGCAACATAATAAAAAGCATCTCTTAATGCATAGGCCGGGTTTGAATAAGTTGCAGTGAATGCAGGATGCGCAGGGTTTCTTGAAGCAAAATTAATTGCATTAAAGTAATTGTAGTAGTCTACTATAGGGTATTGAACAGTTGGTGTTGTACGCAAATATTCTCTATCAATTTCAAACTGACTAATTAAACGCTCGCTATTGCTGCTTGCTGCTGGGAAATTATATTCTAAGTAAGAATATTGTAATGGGGGTACTATATTTGTTAAATACAAATAATGATGGTTCACATAGTTTGATAAATCAATATTTTGACTATTTGGTGGGTAAGGGAATCCACCATTAATAGCAATTTGACTTGGTGGTGTTATAGAAGCTCTATAAACTAAATTTGGTATGTGTCTTTGTGGAGGTGGAATTTGCGCTTCTTCGTCTACTTCAGGATCTAAAGCATGTTTAAATTTTATGTCTTCACTAGCATCCCCTATTCTAGCATATAACGGTTGTGCGCTTGAAAAAATAAAAATGTAGAAACAGACAAGAGTTTTTTTCATAACAATACTCCCTAAAATAATATATGTCTAAAAATATTTATTGGAAAATTTTAAGTAACAAAAAATCTTAGATTGGAATTCCAAAAATTATAAATTAAGGATACAAAATTACTTAAAATCGATAATATATATATCATCGAACTAAAAAAGAATCTCTAATAGAAAATAATGACTGATTATATTTTCATAGCCTTAATTTACTTTGCAATTCTCAACCTGGAAGATATATATTTTTTTATATTTAGAAAAATACAGAAAATAAATTTACAATATTTTTTCCAACAAAAAAATATTAAAATTATTTTTTTAAATTGTCAAATTATAAAATACTGGTTATTTTAGATATATTTTCTATATAATTAAATACCAATAGAGCTTATTTCTATTCAAAATATTTTACCAATATTTTTTTATTTTGATGAAATAATTGGTGATTTTAAAAGAATTACCTATATTTTAAATGAATTTTAATTTGGATGACTGTCTGATATCTATAGTAAAAACAATTTAGTAGCTCAAACATCCACGAACAACAATATCAATTAAAAGGAATGAAAAGTTAAACATCTAATGCAAAAGCAAAAGGTTTTGCTCTTGCTTTGACTTTTTTAGAATACTTGAAAATTAATTTAAAAACTCGGTAGCCTCAAAATTGTCTTCAACTAGAGTCCAATTATTATTCTTCTTAATCCATTTTTCCAAAGTTATTATACCTTTAAATTTATTCATAGACCAAGGTGAGCTTAATAATGCTGTATTTTCATCTACCACAATAACTTTTCTATCAAGATATTTCATATTATTAGCGCCAGTATTTAAAACAGTTTGCCAATATTTCTGAATATTACCTTTACCCTCAGCATTTCCAAAGGAAACTGGAATCGACTGAAGTATTGCATCTTCAGAGTAAACACTGATAGTATTTTTTGCAATTTTATTTTCTGCATCAAGATTGAAACCTCTTTCCCAGTTATCTGTAGCAGCAATAATATCTTTTGTGACTTTGAGCTCAGTATTCTTCGCAACAGGATTATTTTCTATAATATTTATAGTTTTAATAATATCTGCTACTTTTTGAGGCTGGGACAAATTAGGAAAATGTCCTGAAGTAATTGAAAATACTTGTTTCACTTGGGTGTTAGAATACATATATTTTTGCTCACTTTGAGGAAGAGCATTATCTCTTAATGTCTGAATATAATATTTTGGTATTTTACCAGATTTTTCTTCACTCATTACGACTCTATGTAGAAAAGGTAGCATTGGACTAGAAATATTAAATTTTTCAATGAGTTTTAAATTTTCGTTAGAAAAATCTTGAGCAAATGTCTCTTGTAAATTATCACTATTTACTGTGATAGTTCCATTGGCATCATTTATTATTAAATTTCTCTTTAAAAGAGAATCTGAATTTATAATAATATCATAATAGGATGTATCTTTTGGTAGTAAACCTCCTGCCAAATATATTAATGTCTTTATTTTTTCTGGTCTTTTTTCGGCAGCTTCACTAATTATTGTTCCAGAAAATCCTTGACCTAATAAAATAGCCTTTCCATTCTGCTTGTCCAATTCATTTACAATTGTATTGACATAATCATCAAAGGTTATGCTTTTAACTGAAGAAATATGACTATCATTTTTGAGATTAGGCAATGCAGGTATAATAACGCTATAACCATTACTGCGTAATTCTTTAGCAACAAGCTCCATAGACCAAGGTCCTAAGAATTCAGAGTGGATTAAAATAATTGGAGATTTTTTTTCCGCAGCAAAAACACATGAAGTCGTACTAAAAAATATTACTGTTGATTTGAAAATAATTTTAAAAAATCCTCTCATCTATTAACCCTTTAATTTAATAAATTTATTTAACAAATTAATATATTGAATTTAAAATATTGAAAAATACTTTACGTCAACGTAGAAATTATATATAGTTCGCAAATGAACCGAACATTCGGTGCAATTTTTTTCTGACATGGAAATTATAATTGGTCAAGTTTTTTGAACCAAATATTTGGTGCACTTGTAGTAAGGATGGTAAGACGTTGAAAAATCAGATAATACAGAAACTTATAAATGAATTCCGAAAGTTTGGCTATGAAGGCTTAAGCTTGAGGCAAATTTCAGAAGCAACTGGTTTAGGTAAAGCCAGTCTTTACCACTATTTTCCAAGTGGTAAAAAAGAAATGGCATTAGAAGTTATGAAAGCAGCAAGTGAATGGATAAAAAATGATTTAGACTCTCTGATGGATTCAGATCTTCTTCCTGAGAAAAAATTAGAAAAACTGGTAAATATTTTATCAGAATTTTATCAAAATGGAAAAAATGCTTGTTTACTTGATGTCATGACGATTGATAACTGTTCAAATAATAATTTTTTCATAGAGTCAAAAAATATTCTCCTAAATTTAACCAATATTTTTTATAAAATGTCAAAAGAATTTGGACATAGTGAAGAAAATGCTGCAAGAAAGGCACAAACAGCATTAAGTTTATTACAAGGCGCATTAATTCAGTCAAGAATTCTAGAAGATAATAATATTTTTGCACAGCAATTCTTAGTAATTCAAAGTATTTTACAAAATAAATAGGATTGGGTTTTCGAACATTTTGATGATCAGTTTTACGATTATAAGCATCGTGCACTTCATTCAAAACTTGCAATTATGAGTCCTGTACAGAATCAAAATTCAAATATAATATGTGCCCAATGAATTGGGGACCGTTGTAATAAATATACCTTATTTTTTATCTAATTTCTTAGATTATTAAATTCAGATATTTCTTTCAATATATTTTGATCAAGAATATTAAAATCAGAAATACTACCTTCAACTGCCCCCAAACGTTTGAGTTCTGCAAACACGCGACTCACTGTTTCGGGTGTCATGTCTGCCAAATCGGCAAAATCACTGCGACTCAGCAGGGCTTTTTTATAGAGCGATTTATTTTTCAAATAGGGCGAGAAATCTAGAAAACAAGAAGCTAACCTTTGTTTTGCAGATTTGTAACGTACACCTTCAATTCTATTGTATAAGCGAGAAGAAACGCTGCTTAAACGTTTTAAGAAATCAAAATATAAGGAGGGATTTTTCTCCGCAATGCCAAAAATGGCAACGTTCGGTACTGCAAAGTAATCACAATGAGTTATTGCAGTACATGTTCTTTCAAAATAAGGCGATTTTGAAAATATTTCGAGCACTCCAAAACTATCACCTTCTTTTGCGAGAGAACTGATAATTGTTTTATCTTTTTCAAATTCACGGGTAAATTTTACACAACCAGAAACAATCAAATATATTGAATAAGATTTTTCTCCCGCAATAAAAATATTTTGCTCTTTCTTTACAGAGAGCTCAGAAGAACTTTGGTATAATAATTCAATTTCTTCTTCGTTGAGTGTTGGAAAAAAAGAGGCAAACTTTTTAAATGAATGTCCTTTTGGATTTTTTTTCACATGCAAATCCTTACTGCTAAAAAATTATTCTTTAAAAATCAAACCACTCTTCCCAAGTTTTGCCCCCATGCTTATCAGTCAATGTTGGTACAACTTTCTCACTAGCAAACTGAGGGAATATTGACTTCAGTGATTCATCTAATGCAAAAACGAATCCACATCCACCAAAAGAAAAATCAAGACGACTGCGAAGGATCTCTTCCGCACTCAATTTTGTCAGATTGATAACTTGAGCTATTTTCCCTGAAAAAACTGCTTCATTTGGGTCGAGACCTAGGTTTTTTACGATCGACTCGGTATAGAGAAGATGAGTCGAATGAATAAAATCTTTAGGTAAACCTTCTAATCGAAAGCGTTCCATAAAATTCTGCTCAAGCACTTGCTGAAATTCTTTAAGCCAATCATGAGTTTGTTCTTCCGATCGACCACTCATAAAGAGGCAGATGGGAGTTAAACATCCTCTTCCTAACCAAAGGCTACAAAGTTTTGCAACTTCTTCCGTAGAGTATTGCAGTCCAACTTTCAAACTGTTTTTTACATCGCCCTGAGGAATTAGATAAGTTTTAGAATTTTTTAATTTTTTTGTAAATGTTTCTATGGTAATATTTGTGCCGAAAACAATAGCAGCATCAAAATAAGAGAGGTCATTCGATAAATTTCTTGATTTTTCAACGACAATTTGGGTTGGATATAAATAAGCTGCCAATTTATTCGCTAAATCTTCAATTTTTGCCCTCACTCGATTCGCAGCGAGATCATCGTTGCGCAATGATGGCAATTTAATATGCACTGAATTTGCTCCTAACAGTTGAGCAATACGCGCTGGATAGACCCACGTGATCGGTATATTTGCCGAAGATATAATTAATATATTTTTACCTTTTAATTTCTCATGATTTTTTATTTCAGATTCATTCCAAGAAAATAGAGTCGTGGATAAATCGGCCCAACAAAAAGAAGTCCAAGCTTTTGAATCTAAAGTTTCAATAAAACTAAATACATCTGAAGGTGAATAAAAATTTTCTAAAGCTGTTGTCTTTATTGGTTGTGCCTGAGGAGCTTCTGTATCAAAGTCAAATTCAGAAAAGAAAAATGATTCTCTCACATTTAAACTACAACCTTTTAAAGTCGCATCAGGAGATCTTCCATTTAATTTAAAAACTCCTTCTTCTTGATCGATAACGGAACCTATATCCTCTGTTATTATAGAAGGCCATGACTCCATATTCAGTGAATCAATGAAACCTAAAAAACCAACTTCATTTACTTTTAAAATTTTTCTTTCTTTTAAATTAATTGCTATTGGCACTAGAGTCTTATTGCATATAAATGTTCCATCATGCGGAGATTTATATGACCAAGCTTGAGAAGCTAATTCACACATACCATATTCAGATAAAAATAAAAAATCATTCACTGATCCATAAGTTTTTTTAAAAATAACTTTTACTTCTTCAAGAGAAAAATGTTGTGTTCTTCCTTTGGTACCTCCTGTATCTATAAGTACCAATTTATTTCCTTTAAATAATTTATCTATTTTATTTTTCTGCACATATTCTGTCACAAGCAGATGATGAAATGTTGTACCAAAAATAACCACCTGATTGTATGCAGAGCTATTCGATAATAACTTAATTAGATTCGTACAATCTTTTTCTACATCACAATATATTATGTTAACTCCATAGCTTTTATACATAGAAATCATTGCTGCTAATGAACTTTTATTCCAAATTTCCTTTGGAGGAATAAGACTGATGATTGGTATATTTTTATCAAGATTTTGCTTTTTTAAAAAGCGCTTAAATCCTTCAAGAGAATGTTTAGCATACAAATCTAATCTCTGAGGAGTAAAAGTATGTTTGGCTTGAATTATATTTGTGCTACCACTTGAGTAAAAAATGGTATTTTCATCTAGTTCAGTGCCAACATGCAAATTAAAATCGCGAAAGCAGCGAATTGGTAAAAAAGGTAAATTATTTTTAATATTTGGATTCGAAAAATAAATATCAATAAAAAAACTTTGCAATTTTGGATTGACGGTTATGAGGGCTTGTTTTTGTTTGACCATAAGTTTCAAAATATCGGCATTAAGAAATTCACTCATTTTAGACCTACTCATTAAAGATTAATTATTAATATCTCATTCTGTTCAAGGAAGAAAGAGTAACCTTTCTCTATTTATTTGACTTGAATACTTGCCTATATATGCAATTTGCATTAATTATATGCTTGTTTGATTTTTTTTTCAAAGGATTATAAATGCAAAAAGATTCCTCAGACATCCTCTCAGCTCCTGTTACGATAAAGTCTCCTAAACGTTCTTTGCTTGGTTTTTTCTTTTTGTGCATTGGTTTTATTTTATTGGATCAATCTACCAAACTTTGGTCTGAAAAACATTTTTTGGTAAGCTCATCTGCTACTGATATCCGCACTTATTCACCAAGCTCACAGCATATTTTTACACTGGGCTCTCCTATAAATTGGCTCGATTTTAACACAACTTATGTAAGAAATACAGGCGCAGCATGGGGGTTTCTAGGAAATTTACCAGAAAATATTCGACCATACTTCTTTTTTATCTTAACAATAGTTGCTATGATTGTTATCTTGATTTTCTTTTTTAAAACAAAAGCCGATCTGACATTCACACGCCTAGGTATTGCATTTATTTTTGCCGGGGCTGCAGGAAATTTCATAGACCGTATGTGGTTACATTATGTAATAGACTGGATTCATGTAGAATGGAGTTTATTGAGTTGGCAATACGATTATCCTGTTTTTAATATTGCTGATTGCTGTGTAACGATTGGGGTGATTATTCTTCTCATCGATACTGTGCGTGAAGAATTACAAGCAAGAAAATTAAGAAAACTCAAAAAAGATTGACACCAAGCTCTTTCCGTAAATGTTAAAAGAATCAAACAATGCGGAGTGATATTATATGGCTCAACAATTTCTGAAAAACTCGACCCATCGTGTAAATGAAATCTTTCAGGCAGGCATAACAGAAGCTCTCAATGCACAAGTAAAAATGCTAATTCCTGAATTCCTTTTATTTGCTCTGATGGAGCAAAAGGATTCCATTGCATTAAAAATTGCGGTTGAATGCAAACTAGATGAAGTTTTAGTTAAAACATCAATAATAAACGGAATATACGACAGTATTAACCAACTCCAGAAGAAACAAGAAACGCATTTTCCACACATGCGCGATGCAACAGGTATGTATGGTTCACCTGAAGTTGCATATCTCCTTGAACGAGCAGATCTCGAGAGAAAAAATTTTGGTGATGCTTATATCAGCACAGGTACTTTATTTCTGGCATTTTTTGATACGCGCTTAAACTCTAGAGATATCTTATTAAAATCAGGTCTTATTTATGAAGATACCCGAAAGGCACTGCTTGACCTGCGCGGCAATCACCGCGTTACGAATCGGGATGACGAAGCTAAACAAAGTGCTTTAAGTCAATATACCCGTGATATCACAGCAATGGCTCGGCGTGGAGAACTCGATCCCGTAAGCTGCCGGGACAATGAAATCGAAAGAGTCGTTCAAGTGCTTTCTCGCCGCAAGAAAAACAACCCCGTTCTTATCGGTGAGCCTGGGGTTGGAAAAACAGTCATTATTGAAGGATTGGCACAAAGAATCGTCGACCTCGAAGTTCCCGATCATCTTGTTGGCAAAAGAATTCTCAGTTTAGAAATGGCTGATCTTGTTGCTGGCAGTAAAATGCATGGAGAGTTTGAAGAAAGATTAAAAGCAATAAAAGAAGAAATCATTGCGCTCGAAGGACAAGTCATCTTATTTATCGATGAAATTCACACAGTGGTCGGAGCAGGAAGGACGATGGGTTCCCTTGATGCCTCGAATATATTAAAAGGCTCCTTGGCAACAGGGCAATTACAATGTGTTGGCGCAACAACTTTTAAAGAATATAAGCAATATATCGAAAGTGACAGAGCACTTGAACGTCGATTTCAACCCATCAAAGTTGAAGAACCTTCATTAGAAAGTGCAAAAGAAATATTAAAATCTATTGCAAAAAAATATGAAAAACATCATCAAATACATTTTAGTCCCGATGCTCTCGACGCTGCAGTTGAATTAAGTAACAAATATATTTTCAGTCGAAGCTTACCTGATAAAGCAATCGATTTAATTGATGAAGCCGGAGCTCTCAAAAGAATTAAAGTCGTCAGTATCCCTGCTGACATTCAAAAACTTGAAAGAGAAAAAAGTAAAAAAGAATTGGAGCGTAGTGATTATTTTAATCGCCAAGATTTTGCTATGGTTGCCAATGCACAAATGGAACTTCTCACTTTAGAAAACAAAATAACTGAACGCAGAAGGCAGTGGGGTCTCGAAATGAAACACGAAGATCGCATGGTCACTGCTGAAGACATTGCAACTTTAGTTTCTAAGGTAACAGGAATACCTGTTCAAAGATTACAAGCAGAGGATCTTGAAAAATTAGCTCATATAGAAGATGAACTGGCAAAAAGACTGATCGGACAAAAACATGCCATACATTCCGTGGCCAATGCGTTGCGTAGAAATAGAATTGGTTTGCGCGAGCGCAAAGCACCGATCGGCAGTTTCTTTTTTTTAGGACCAACGGGTGTGGGAAAAACAGAGTTAGCTAAAGCCTTGGCTGAATATGTATTAAACGATGAGCACCGTTTGTTACGTTTTGACATGACGGAGTTTATGGAAAGACATGAAACCTCAAAATTGATCGGCTCTCCTCCCGGTTATGTTGGCTATGGTGAAGGTGGACAATTGACCGAGAAAATCAAACGTCAACCTTACAGCGTTTTATTATTTGATGAAGTGGAAAAAGCGCATCCCGATGTGTTCAATTTATTTTTACAAATTCTAGACGATGGACGCCTGACCGATGCCGAAGGCCAATATGTGAGTTTTGAAAATACACTTATTATTTTTACAAGTAATATTGGCAGCGAATATATCAGTGAAAATAAAAGAGGGGTGGGCCTCGGTGATTTTAATAAAGACCTAAGCAATTCTGAAGTTCGCGATCTAGTCATGGCTGAACTTAAAAAATCTTTTAAACCCGAATTTTTAAATCGACTGGACGAAGTGATTGTCTTTGAAAAATTAAACAAAGAAGATATTTTGCAAATTCTTGAACTCAATCTTAAGCATTTATCCGAAAAAGTAAAACACCAAGGACTTGATTTAATCATAAATGATGATGCAAAAGTATTCTTGGCAGAAAAAGGTTTTGATCCCATTTATGGCGCTCGACCTTTGCGTAGATTACTCGAAACAGAAATAGAAAATAAAATCGCACAAGAAATTATTAATAAAGGCAAAGATAAAGATTCCGGACTTGTGAATGGTAAAGAATTGAAAATTGAATTACAAAAAAAGCCTCAATCTCAATTAAATGTCAGTATAAAATAATAAATTAGCCAAAAGAAATTGACTCACCTTTTTATATCTGACATTTACAATTTCTAAAAAATTAAGCAAGTATGAAATTCAAAACATATTTATTTATGAATTAGAACTACTTAAAATGCACTGATATTTTGAATTTGGGTCTTTGTTTAAAAAAATGAGAGTAGATTCACCACTTTTTAAGTTATTATCTAATGTAAAAAAAATAATTCTTATAGTATCTTTAAATATACTAGGGATATCAGGATTTAAAAAAGTATATCGACCAAATATTCCAGCAGATGCCAATGGAATTCTTGTATTCTTATATATTAATTCCGCTCTTTGTATATTAGTAGATGTATTAATCTTATACTTCAAATTAACTGTACTATTTGAAAAAGCACAAGAAAAGTTTAGAATATGTTTTAACATACCACTTAATCTCACTTAATAAAATATATGATTGTTTTCTATTAATGTAACCAAGTGAGAAATGTACAGTAATAAATTTAAATATGCAAGAATGAGATATAGATAAATACTATATCTCAAGTGGCGTTTGTATTATAAATATTATCAAATTAAATAAAATTTCTAAATATTATATTGCTTTTTCTTCAACTGTTGCATGTATAAACTCGCCCGAAGGAGATTGTGCATCAATATTAGATTGAACACCTTTGTCTGTAACAGGCATTGCTCTTGCAAGTTCTAATTTTGCAAAAGAAGAACCTAAAGAAGAATTGTTTAAGAGGTAATTAAATCCATTTGAATTATTTGGATCTAAAAAATGCTCAAGTAAAGGTGCTTGTGTATAAAAACCAAGCATTAAATTATAATAACCAACGACCTGATCATACTCTTTTGGCAAAAAGATCAAATGTGTTGAATAGGTTTTAATGTCTTGTACAGATGCTGAATGCTGCCATGACTGAGAAATAGTCGTAGATATATTAGCATTAAAAAAACCTTCATCTGTTCCCATTGACACTCCAAGTTGGTAGCCTAAACTTGCTGTGTCGGTGGTTGTCAGCCCGTGTGAAATAGAATAAGTATTGTCAATTTGTGTACCAGCGCCCATCAAGCTATCCCATTGTAGTTTCCAGAAAGTACCAGCACTTTGTGTTTCGGTACCATCAAAGATTTGATTGTTGTTACCGTTAACAGAAAGTGTTTTTAGTTTCGGATCAATCATGAAATAAGCAATTGGATCCCCATATTTTACTTTGTAACTATAATGCGTCGACCAATCATTGTTAGGAATAATAGCTTTGAAATAGCTGCCTGGCTTTCTTGGATCTGCTAAATAAGCATCAGATATGAATTTAAAATCTGAACCATCTGAAGTCTTAGCCACTAATGAAGCATAGAAAGATTGTTGAGTTTCATAATTGCTTAAAAAGAAACCACCAATCATTGAAAAGGCAATTTCGCCATTACAACCGCTTACATTCGTGCAAAGAAGCTCAGTAGAAATATTTTTGCCTAATTCTGTTAATAATTTCGGCTGAGCCCAGGTTTTTTTGTTACCTTCTTCAGCACCCCACGTATCTGGTAACGCATTATTATGTTCAGTAACATATTCCTGAATATGCTCTAAACTTGGTAGCTGGTAACCATTTAATAAGTTTTGTGCATAATAATCATTCGATAAAGATCTTTTCAGTCTATTCTTATTGTTTGATTTTATTAAATTATTACCTACATAAATATTATAAACTCCATTTTGATTGTCTTGAGTGTTATGTTGTAATTGACTTGTATGAGCTAATTCCACTGAATATGCAAGATTTGAAGATGTAACAGAAAAAAAAGCAATACCAAGCAATGAAATAATTTTACTATATTTTTGCATTGTCATTTCTATATTCCTTATAAAAGTACTAATACACCTCTTAATAGAGATGATAAATTATTAAATCCTGATTATTGATTTAGGCACGATTTTATTTTTTGTAAATTTATTTTACTCATTTTAAGTATATTATATATATATTTATCCATAAATATTAGCATATTATTAAAATAATAATCATTAAAAACCATGAATGTCAAAAAAAATTACAACTTTTGGTTAGCTAGATAACTATTTTCTTATCTTTTTTTCTTTCAAATAAAACGATTTTGTAAAAAATAAGCTAACTATTCACAGCTTAGATATTGGTTTTATTCTTCAGGCGATCTTCTTAATTTCTTTATATGGTTAGAATAGGTATTTCTATCATTGTATAGATCCCTTTTTAACGAGCTAATTTTCTTTGCTATTTTTTAAGTAACTTATTTTCGAAATCATAACTTAATTGATTGCTAGTTTGAAATGGAATTATGAATTGAAGCAAGAGTGGAAAGAGTTTTGCAATGAATGTGCAGGCATATATCTGAAGCAAAATATATAATAAAAGCAAGATGTTATTGTTTTTAATTAAAAGAATATTTCTTCAGTAAACTGCGAAACACAGATAAATGTAAATTAAGTCGACTGCGGCGGAAGTATTTTGCCTGTTACAATTTTTGTAATTGCTGCAGCCATATCTTGTAAATCGAATTCAAAATTCGCTGTTTTTGCGTCAATCACAGATTTTGGCATGCCATAAACGACACAGGAGCTTTTACTTTCAGCTAAGACCATCCCACCGCGCAAACGCACTGTTTTTGAACCATCGGCACCATCGCGACCCATACCTGTTAAAACGACTGCTAAGAGGTCTTTGCCCATGACTTCTGCGGCTGTTTGAAACAAAACATCTGCAGAAGGTTTGTGGAGAATATTCTTGGGTTCTTCGCTGAGATCGCAGTAAAGTCTATTTTGAATTTTCTTAAAAACAACGTGTTTATCACCTGGAGCAAAGCAAACTTCGCCTGGAACAAAGGTGTGATCATCTTTCGCCACTGAAGTTTTGTGTTTGGATTGTTGAGCAATGCGTTCCGCTAAAGAAGCAACGAAAGCTGCGGGCATATGTTGAACAACAACGATTGGCACTGGCATAACAGGTAGCATCGTAAAAAGCTTATGCAGCGCAGCAGGCCCGCCTGTTGAAACACCAATCACAATTGCCTTTGGTGCCATAAATGGCAATGAAGTCACAGGCACTGTGGGCTTATACTGTGCAACTTCCCCTTTACGTTTGCCAATCACGTAAACATAAGCGTTATTTACTCTTTCTTTTAACATATCTGGAGTAAATGATTTACCAATTTCTGTTTTAGGAATGTAGTCAAACGCACCTTTTTCCAAGGACTGGAGCGTTGCAGAAGCGGCTTGATTGGTTAATGTAGAACACATAATGACCGCTGCATCACACACTTTTTGTAATTGTGGCAGGATTTGTAAGCCGCTTTTCCCTGGCATTTCGATGTCTAATGTAATGACATCCGGTTTCAGTTTCCCTGCGAGTTGTAAGCCTTCATCTGCATTTTTGCCAACTCCCACAACAGTAAATCCAGCTGTTGTCAACATTTGAGTTAACATTGCACACACTGTAGTTGAGTCATCAATGATGAGAACATTTACTGCCATGAGAAAAACTCCATTAGCTAAGATGCCATATCTTCATCGTCTGTTAATTCATCGGTTCTATTCGATTCTAATTTATCCATTAATTTTTTCCAAATACGGTTAACTGTCGCAATCAATGCTTCACCATTGAATTTGACAACATATTCGTCCGCCAAACTCTTACCTGTTTCTTGATTTGCTCTACCAGAAAGTGAAGTGTGCATAATAATCGGTAGAGAGTTGAAACGAGGATCTTTCTTTAAAGTCTGTGTAAATGCGTGGCCATCCATACGAGGCATTTCAACGTCTGTCACAATAACTTGCACAAGATCTGTGAGTTCTCTTCCATCTTTTTGTGCTTGTTCGTACAGTGCAGCCAATGTAAAGAGGCCTTCTTCACCATCCGTTGCCGTGATCACACGATAGCCATGTTGCGTTAAGAAAAGTTCAACTTGCGTACGTGCAGTCATACTGTCGTCAACAACAAGAACAGTCTTTGTTTCGTCGTTTGAGCCTTGAACACGGTTGTTCAACTTATCTTCTGTAAAGCGGTTGAGGGCATCGGTTTCGCCGTTGATTTCAGCCACAATCTTTTCAAAGTCAAGGATAAGAAGCATAAGGTCACGCTCGTTGTCCTGTCCTTTTGCGAGTTTATGCATACCAGTGACGCATCCCCCTTCACGCCCGATCAGACGTGTTGGTGGCAAGATTGCTTCCCAAGAAATACGACGGATACGCATAGCCTGATGAACAACAAACCCAGTTACCAAGCCATTGAATTCACAGATAATAATATTATCAGTCGCTCTTAATGCATGATTAGCATAGCCTAAATACTTTGCTAAATTTACAATTGGGATAGCTTCTTCACGCAGTTCAAGTAAGCCTTCAATACACTCATGACAGTTTGGCATTTTTGTAAATTGACTTATTTTGTTAATTTCACGAACCTTTGCAATGTTTATCCCATAAATACCTTCATATTGAGCAGGTCCGGTGGTTTCAGCGCCAATAGGATAATCTTTCAATCTGAAGTCAACAAGTTCAAACTTGTTACTCCCGATCTGCAGCATTCGTTCTTCTTTTTTGCTCTTGGCGATATAAATTGCCATTGCATATCTCCTATATGGACCGGATCATTTCTCATGCTGCTTTAGCATCGACATGACAGGCCGCATAATAAAGCTCTTTTGGCTCGAGCACGAGCACAACTGAGCCATTCCCCATGATACAAGCCCCTGTAAATACGGGAATATTTGCCAAAAAACCACCCAGTGGTTTGATCATTATTTGTTCTTGCCAGTACAAGACATCCACAAGAATTCCTACTTTTAAGCCATCAATTTGTACGATCACAACTGGGTTTGTTAAACCATCATCTTGATCAGCAGAGTTATTCTCAGATTCCTCTGCCTCTTCCCCTGCCTGACTCATTTTCTTCTTTTCAGCATGGATAAAATCATCCAGTATGGAAGGTCTTAAGTTAACAACTTCATTTAAACGTAAAAGTGGGATCACTTCCCCGCGTAAGTTAATACTTGGTTGATTATTTAAATTAACAACATCTTTCTTCTCTGCCCGCACCGTTTCGGTGATCACTTCCTGCGGAAGCGCATAAGTTTCTCCATCAACACCAATTAAAAGTGCTTCTATAACGGCTAAACTCAGTGGTAAAATAATCTTAAATTCAGTCCCTTGACCAGGATTAGTGTCTACAAAAATAGATCCACTTGATTTACGGATATTATTACGCACCACATCCATTCCCACACCACGCCCACTCACATCAGTGATTTCAGCTGCAGTGGAAAATCCACTGTGGAAAATAAATTCGATAATATCCTTTTTCGCAAGCATATCTGCTTGTTCTTGAGTAACAATTCCTAAAGAAACAGCTTTATTTTTAACTCTTTCTAAATCAATTCCATTACCATCATCACGCACAACTAATTTCACATTGTTACCTTCATAACCCGCTTTAAGTAACAAAGTTCCTGTATCATTTTTCCCGCGCTCTTTGCGAACTTCGGGTGTTTCAATTCCATGGTCAATTGAGTTACGAATGAGGTGCATAATTGGATCGGAAATGGCTTCACTTACAGTTTTATCAAGTTCTGTATCTTCACCTTCTATTACAAAATTAATTTTCTTATTTAGTTTCTTAGCAACATCACGTACAAGTCGTGTGTATTTTGTAAATACACTTCCCACTGGAACCATCCGTGCATTCATTACACTTTCTTGTAAACGTGCAGATAGACGTGTGACATGTCCTGTTCCTTCTTTAAATCCTTTAGTGATTTCGTTTTCTGGAAGGACTTCTTCAAGTCTATTTGAAAGGTGAACAAAAAGGTTTTTAACCGTAATGAGCTCACCTACGAGATTCATCAATTGATCAAGTTTCTCTTTCTTAAGGCGGACAAAGTCATTGGCATCACTGCCTCCACCGTGCGCAGGATCAGCTGGTTTTCCACCTGCTGCAGGGGCACCGGGTTTACCTGCAACAGCGGGAGCACCAGGTTTTGCGGCAGCTGCTGCTGGAGCTGCCGCCGCGGCCGGAGCTGCTTTTGCTCCTGGAGCCGAAGGAGCAGGAGCTTGTACGACAGTTGCTTTCGCCTCACTTGCTTTTGCATCTCCTTTTCCTGCGACGACTCCATCCATTTCAATTTTTACATTACTTGATCCTATGGCAAATTCGAAAATATCTTGCACTGTTTTAAACTCAGCCATTGAAACAAAATTGAAAGTAAATTCAAAATAGCAACGTTCTGGCTCAAGTTCTGCCAATGATGGTATACGTGAAATATTAGTAAATAAAGAAAATGTTCCTGTTGATATATCACGACAATTTAATACTAAAGTAATTGGATCTATTCCTGTTAAAAAGAATTGATCAGCACCTGTAATGGAAATGTGGTATGGACATTCCCCTGGTTTGATATTTTCAGCTGAAGGAGTTGGAGCCACCTCTCCAGCAGCCACTTTTTGTTGGAGTTGTTCACCCGTTATTTCTTTAAAATCACATAATTGACGTACTATATCGGCATTGTCAAAGCTTGCTAAGTTTTGCTTTTTCTGTGCTCCGCTCATCATTTCTTTTAAGCGGTCAAAACAACGTAGCAATGCGGAAAACACTTCTTCAGTTGGATCAAGTTTTCCTTCGCGCATTCTATCAAGAAGGTCTTCTGCATGGTGGGTTAGATCGGCAATTTCACGCAGACCAAAAACACCGCTTGACCCTTTTAAAGTATGCACTTCTCTAAAAAGGTTTTTAATGATTTCTAAATCACCTGGAGTTTTTTCAAGCACAAGAATACAACTGTCAATATGCTCGAAGACTTCTCGCATCTCTTGAAAGAATATTTCTTGCATCTGTTCTTCATTATAACTCACGACTTAGCACCTCTTCACTGAGATAATCCTAAAAAATCCATTTACTTTCCTTTAGGAAAGGTATCTGCAGGCATTCCAAATAAATCAAGTAAAGAATCAAATGTTTGAGCACTGGCTTTCAATTTTAAATTCCCTTGAGCTTTTACCAGCATATTTTTAAAAGAAATTAATAATTGCAATACAGCTGCATCAACAGTTTCTACTGCAGATAAATCAAGGAAAAAATCCCCTGCTTTTGTAGCTTCACCATTGTAACCTTCGAGTATTTTATTTTTCAATTCAGAGACTTTGTAAATAGTGAGTTTGCCTGTAAAGGTAAATGTTCTATTTGCATAAGTAACTAATGATGACATAAAAACCTCTAAATTAAGCTGTTGATTTTTGATTCTGTGCACTGAATTCAGAATAAATAGCACCACAATCAAGCCAAAGAATATTTCTATGCTTGTGTGGTTTGATAATTCCTTTTAAAAATTTTGATCTTTCCCCTGCAACAATATCTGGAGTTTGTTGAACAGCTTCTTTTTCAACTTCAATAACCTCACTGACTCCGTCAACAATAATTGCTGCTAAAACATTCTTATCATCCAATACGATGATTCGACTTCTTTCAGAAATAACAGGATTTTCAAGACCCATTATTTTGTGAAAATTAACTATTTGTAAGATATCTCCGCGAAGATTTGCAACACCTTCAACAAAATGAGGAGCCTTAGAAACGCGCGTGACTAATGGAACACGAACGATTTCTTTGACTCTTTCAATTTCAATTACAAATTCTTCTTCATTTAATTTAAAGCCAATTAATTTATAAGTTTCAATGGTAGGAGCAATTCTTTTTCTCACACCGGAGTTGTCATGCTTTAATTTATGAAGTGCGTCGAGCTTCGCTCCCTTACCCCCTTTTGCATCATTAGGATTGTTTGCCATGTATCTATCCTTTCATCAACGCGCTAATTTCTTAACGGCGCCGACAAGTTGCTCTGGATTAAAGGGTTTCACAAGCCATCCACTTGCTCCTGCTTTCTTAGCGCGTTCGACTTTGTCGCCGCTGCTTTCGGTCGTAAGCATAATGATTGGTAGGAATTTAAATTGCTCAATTTGGCGAATGGCTTCAACCATTTCGAGTCCACCCATATTCGGCATATTTACGTCGGAAATGATCATGCTGATTTCACCAGAACTTTGCAGTTTGTTGATTCCATCTTGACCATCTTCGGCTTCGACTACCTCAAAACCTTCCTTAGTCAAGGTGAAACCCACCTGCTGACGAATCGTACGAGAATCATCCACGATGAGTATTTTCTTGGCCATTGCCATCCTCCCTGTTGCAGAGTGTTTATCGTCAACTCAATTTAGAAATTAAGGCATTTTGTTATAATTATGAGCATGCAAAAAGTATGGCATTTCAGAAAGTTTTGGGGCAAGCTACATTTTTTACGTTTGAGAAGGGAGCGATTGAGCATGGCTAGAGATAATAAACAACATAAATTCAGTGAGATACTTTCCAGTGAGCAGAAAGCCAAACTGAAGGGAAAAGCCCACCATTTAAAGACGTTTGTGCAAGTTGGTTCCCAAGGGTTTTCAGAAACCGTTGTCAAGGAAATCCTCTTGGCTCTTGAAAAACATGAGCTTATAAAAGTGCAATTGCCAGGAAACAGTGATGCAGAAGCTAAAAATTCTCAGAAAGATGAAATTGCCCAATTGTTGCCAAAGCATACACATGTGATAGGAAGGATTGGCAGAAGTCTTATTCTTTATTTTGAAAAAGAACCCAGTGAGGCAAAAATCACTTTAAAAAGTTTATGAGAGGGTCAAGCAATGAGTCCATTTTTTAAAAAGGCAGTTTCTTCAAATAATGTAACAGCACAAGAAGCAACGGACGCAGTGCGCACTTTGTTACGTTATATTGGAGAAAATCCTAATAGGGAAGGATTAATTGAAACCCCAGATCGCTACTGCCGTGCTCTTTTAGAACTCACAGAAGGATACAGTGCCAATCCCGAAGAAATTCTCTCCACGACATTCGAATCCCAATCCGATGAAATGGTGCTTCTAAAAGACATTGAGTTTACTTCAACCTGTGAACATCATCTCTTAAGTTTTAGCGGCAAAGCCCATGTGGCTTATATTCCTTCTGAAGGACGTATTGTGGGACTGTCTAAACTTGCTCGCATAGTAGATACGTTTTCCCAACGCCTGCAAGTGCAAGAAAGACTGACTCAACAGGTTGCAGAAGCCATTCAAACCCATTTAAAACCACAGGGTGTTGCTGTCGTGTTTGAAGGAATGCACAGTTGTATGTGCGTGCGCGGTGTTCGCAAACAATCTGCAAAAATGGTCACAAGCACCATGCTTGGTCTCTTTAGAGAGTCACCTGCCTCACGCAATGAATTCATGTCCTTTATCACAAGGAATTAATTGACAATTATATAATTTTTGCTAGCCTCGAACAGTCTTTCATTAAAGTTTCTGTATTAAAAAACTCATTTTATGATTTTTCGAGGTTTTTCTTATGCAAAAAAAGCATTTTAAATTATCATTATGGACAGGTTTGTCCTTGCTCCTTTGCTCACAAAGTTTTGCTGCTGTCGTGCCCGCTGGTACAAAGTTAGCAAAAAATCAAGTTCTTAATATAGACAATCAGAGTGAGATTACTTCACTCGACCCAAACAAAAGTTCTGACAATTTAGCTAATAATATTCTGTTCGATCTCTATGAACCGCTCATCGTTAACAATTCCGAAGGAAAATATGTGCCTGGTGCTGCTACAAGTTGGGATGTGAGCAAAGATGGCCTCACTTATACATTTCACCTCAGAAAAAATGCTCTTTGGTCGGATGGAAAACCTGTGGAGGCAGAGGATTTCGCTTATAGTTTTCGCCGCTTAGTTGATCCAAAGACAGCTGCAACATATGCATTTATGCTCAATATGGTTAAAAATGCGAATAAGATACTCGAAGGGAAATTAAAACCCGAAAGCCTTGGGGTCAAAGCACTCGACAAACACACTTTCCAAGTGACACTAGATACTCCTACACCCTATTTCCTAGGGTTAGTAGCTATACCCCAGCTCGTTCCGTTAAGGAAAGACTTGATAGAAAAACACGGCGATCAGTGGGTACAAGCCCAATACCTCGTCACCAATGGAGCTTATGTCTTAAAGGAATGGAAAGTAGGAGATAAAATAAGCATAGTCCGCAATAAAAAATATTGGGACGACAAAAACACCGTGATAGAAAATGTGAACTTTCTCGTCGTCACCGACAAAACTGCTTCGCTGCGCTTATACCAAGCTGGGCAAATCGATTGGACTTATGGCTTGCCTCCAGGACAATCGGCAAAACTCAAAAAAGAATATCCAAACGAAATTCACGCGTCTCCATCTCTTTCCACCCATTACTTTATGTTTAACACAAAAGTCCCTGCCCTCAGCGATGTGCGCGTACGCAAAGCACTTTCCATGACTGTTGATCGCAATGCCTTAGCCAAACACATTATGGACAAAGGGGAAAAAGCTCACTATGATCTTCCTCCGCTTGGCATAGCCAACTACAGCCCCTATGAGCCTGAGTGGGCCAAGTGGAGCAGCGAAAAACGCATAACTGAAGCCAAAAAACTTTATGCAGAAGCAGGTTTTTCAGAGAAAAATCCTCTCAAAATCAAATACAGTCTCGATGTCAATGATACGAGTAAAAAATACGCCACCGCAATTGCTTCTATGTGGGAGAAAAGCTTGGGTGCTAAAGTGGAATTGATCAGTTCTGAATGGAAAGTGCATTTAACAAACCTACATGAAAAAAAATACGAAGTGACACTCTCTTTGTGGGGTGCTGATTTTAACGACCCCTATAACTTCGCAGTTTTAATAGAAGGCAAAAATCCTCAAAACCAAACCAATTACGCAAGCAAGCGCTTTGACGACCTGCTGGCCGCGACGAACTTGGAATTGAATCTCGACAAACGGAAAATATTAATGAAAGAAGCACTCAAAATGGCACTTGAAGATTATCCCGTTGCGCCAATTGCCTCTGGAACAAGTATGCGTTTGATAAAACCCTATGTAAAAGGGGCAAGTTTTAAAAATCCGATGGATATTCATTTGAGAAAAGATCTTTATATCGTTTCACACGATGGCAACAGCTGATTAAGTTTTTTCATATACGCTAAACATTTTGACTTTTTTTCCATTTAACATACGTGTTTGTTGGATTAAAAGTTTTTTTGATCTTTGTAAATATGAATACTGTCCCAAAAAATTGCCATCGCAAACATAAAACTGTGATTTTGCTTGCGGACTTGCGACACAGGTATTTTCAAATATTCTCACTTGACTTGATATTGCAGAAATTTCATTTTCTTTTGAATCTGCAATTTGTTTAGAATTTTTTTCAATATTATTAAAAAAAATATGAGAATCTATGATTCCTTTTAAACAACCGAAGCTGATATCTTTATCATCCAATTTTATTTTAGAATAGCCCTGAAAAACCAACCAATATTGCCCATCAAGAATTTTTGTCAAAGATATTTTTGCTGTACCTGACAAAACCATATTTTCAAACCGACAACCTTCCTGATGATTATGCTTTAATTTACAAATATTAATTTTTTTTAATACATAAACACCATTTGGTATGGATGTATTTTCATTCGATAAACCTTGAGCTTGCTCTTCTCCCCAAAAACTTGAATATTTTGCCCCAATATTTAAGAATATGAAGCAAAGAATAAGCAAGATAAGTTTTTTGTACATAGGATTCATCTACTGTACTCTTACAAAGTTAATGTGTATGATTAATTTTATATTATCATATGCAATCTTATTTTCAATTTTTTAATACAAAAAAATTAAGGAAATTCATTGAAATGAGAAAAAAAGCCATAGCGATACTTTGCTTTTTTGTGTTCGCCTGCACTTTATACTCGCTAGCCATGTTATATGCACAATACCAATTAACAGTGGGGCTTGATAAAAGTATTCAAGCGATAAAACAAAAACCACCTTATCCAGATCATATTGAATTTAGTCGAATTACCCTTTCCCCAATTTTCTTCATCAATAAAAATTTTTATATAAAAGATCTTATATTTATTTCAAAAGAGCATAATTTAAATATATATATAAAAAACTTAAGTGTGAAACGATTTGTCAAAAATGGAACGGATTTTCAACCTTTAAGTTTTGAAGCAAATAAAATTAAGTTTTTTTATTTAGATAAATTAAAAGAATTTGTAAAATCACTTGATAAATACAATAAAATATCTAATGAAACTTTGGATTACTTACTCAATCAATCAACTTTTGATTTAAAAGGAGAATACTTCAATAACAACTATGAATTTAAACTAAACTTAAAACAGAATGAAAGAGATTTAATAGATTGTCAATGGGTGTCGAACGATTTACCATTTGTTGGAAATAATTCATCATTAAAATTTTTTATAAAAAAATTAAGTTTAAATATTAAAAATATGCCAATTTCGTTAAAAGAAAATTTAAAAACCAATCATGCACTGAAAGATGTTCTTGGCCCCTCAGTTGATACAATTTATGCAAATATTAATTTCAATTTTAACAAAACTAAAGACAATAATTATGTAATAAACCTAAACTTAACCACACATAAAATATTCAGTATTTTTATGAACGCTTCATTTTATATCGAAGATATTTTTTCATTTAATCATTTTAAATTTATAAAATCGAATATAATTTTTGAAGATTTGAATTTTATAAATAATTATTTCTGGCGAAAATCTTTAGAAGATAATCTTACTTTTGAAGAAGAAAAAAGAAGAGCAATCCAGCAAAATAATACTATGCTCATTTTTGTTAGTAAAACTCCTCTAGAAAAAGCAATATTTGAATTTAATAAATTTATAGAAAATCCAAAATATTTCTTCATATCTATCAATCCCGAAAGACCAATTGAATTTATAGAAATTCAAGAAAAATCTCAGAGAAATATTTTAAATTTATTGCAAGACATAAATATAAATTTCAAAGCTTATAGAGACAAAAATCATTTGGAAAAAGATGTGAGTTTACCAAGACCTTGATAGACAAATTGAGCTTCTCCACTTAAAATTCTTTGTTCTTCGTTTTCTATAACTTTATTTTCGATACTAACTATCCCACCTGGCATTTTAAAATAAACATGTGAAAGATCTTTAGCTATGCGTTCTGAAAACTCAAGCACAATTCGAGCAGCAGTCGCACCCGATCCACAGCATGCAGTCAAACCAGCACCACGTTCATATACATGTAAATTCCAGTTTTGTGCTGCTAGTTGAGTGCTTTTTTCAGTGTTCTTAGCAAAGATATTTTTTTCAGTACAATTCTCTAAATTATTCTTATCACTCATTGATAACATGCCAATATTAGCTAAAGGAACTTGTTCACCTAATACTTTCTTTCGCAATTCTCCTTGGGCCAATTGCCCGAATTCTTCAAATTGCTTATCAGAAAAATGATTAAAGCGAGAAGAAATAAAGACCCAATGTGGGTTCGATAATTGGACAAAAACGGGTGTGAGAAAATCAATATCATTGCCAAAATGAATCAATGAATTTTCAACCAACGGTGTTAAAAATACATTTCTTTCAGAGCCCATAGCAACGCTGATTAAAGCCTGATCAAGCTTTTTTGTATAGTTCCCAGAAATTAGGACAGCAAACGGAGATTGGTCTGATATAAATTCTTCGTCTTTATTCAGTTCTGATGTTTTGAAGTTAAAAATACTTGGATGAATACGCTCTATCTTTAATTTTTCTAATCCGCTCCACAATTTATCCCGCATGAGTTTAAGTCCCAAGCAACGCAAGGCATTTCCACATGTGGCGGCAAAACTGCCATCGGAATTCACTATTAATATTTGAATTACTGATTTATAATTAGACTTTTTTGCTATTTTGGTTGATTTTTGCGGATATTGAAAGAAAACCACTCCATCTGCACCTACGCCTTGGCTACGGTGACAGATATTTTTTACAAATTCTCTTAAAAATAATGTTTTATTAGTTACTTTAGCACTTGATTTAGCAAATGATATTTCTACGAATTTTAAATAGAGATTGACATCTAAAAAAATAAAATCGTTTGAAGCACCATGCATTTTTTCGAAATGCATTTCTTCTAAAATTTTTGCCATATTTCCTCTTAACAATGAGTGGAAATCTAACCAAAATTCACTCGGAAACTTCTACAGTCACATCACCAAGAACTTTGCACTGACAAGCAAGACGTTCATCTTCACGTGCAGCCATGGTCTCTAAGAAATCACGTTCATGCTCTTCCATGGGACTCAAATTCTCTGGATTTTCAAGAACTCGAATCATACAAGCCCCACAAGCACCGTCGCGGCATCCAAAAAGTATGCTTGTTTCTTCCGTTTCGCAAACATCTATGATAGCTGCACCGTGTTCAATATTAATATTTTTTTTATCTGTTTTAACCGTGAGTATGGGCATGAATCGATTCCTTATTTAACTCCCCAAAGGGTACCGCGTATTCCTAACTGAAATCATATCTTATCGCAATATATACTTTTCATTCATTACACCGATAAATATACGACGTGCAAACGAGGGCTACTCTTTGGACGCAGATTGGAAATGACGATGGTTGTTGATAAAATCCAATTATTACTGAAACCTAAGACAAAGACCTCCTCGCCAACCATGCAACGGGTTTGCCGAGTTTTCAAAGGTCCTGCTTGTTATATCTGCGGACTGTGTGGAAGAAGATATAAAAATCTCAAAGATGCATGGAAATGCGTCACTCTCAATGGGCTCAAAATAAAATCGCATTTAATAGCAGAAAGCAATTCATTTGCCCACAATTATCAATGCTTATTGTGTGGAAAAGTATATGCAAATCAACAAGATACCTCCTTATGCGTCATCCGGGATGTGGAAGCGGGCTGGTTCCCACGGGTTTTGGCTGAGCACCTCCTTAATATGGCGCACAGCATGCTTAATACCGATCCAAAAACGAGAAGAGATCTCCTCATCACGCGCCAACGAGGCGGTGGAGCGCCAATACCAGATTCTGGTGATGAGAAAAAAGCGACTCAAAAACAAAACCAGATAAACAATTCTACTAACGATTCTACAAATGATTCGATGGATGAAGGCGATGATAGTATGAGTTCAGCCTCTTCTGGACAAAACGAAAGCAATGAATCCACTGAAGTGCAAGCACAAACGCCTAAACTTGAAACGGTAGCAGACTCAGCCGATGGGACCACAGGCGAACCCATGGATCATGAAGAAGTGGTATATTATGAAAAAGCCCCCGAAAAAGACAAACCTGTTTTATTTAGAACTCCTGGCCAAAAACCATTTATTCGCAATGGTTCAAATTATGTTTGCTCCGTCTGTAATGAAAAATTCTTTACAAAAATGGAAGCTGAAACCCACTTTAATGAACATCCATTAGTTGAAACTGTATAGACTCTTTTCATATATATGTTTACAATCAAACATCTCTAATATAGTAATTGAGAGTGTTATTTTTTATGGATGAGGGCACTCATGTTAATGATATTTTTTTTAAATATGTTATCAAATTTTCTTGGATTTATTGGATATAGAGGAATTTTAATAATAGCAAAAACTCTTGGATTTATTGTATATGATGTATTACGTGTTCGTAGAAAAGTTATATTAAAAAACTTAAACATAGCTTTTCAAAATGAAAAATCTCCCGAAGAACTCGTCAAAATAGGCAGAGCATCTACTGTTAATTTTATTCGCACAGTTCTTGAATTACTTGCTGCTGATAAACTTTTTAAAAAAACAAAAGTAGTTTTCCAGAACAAGGAAATTGCTGAAAATATTTACAAGCGAAATCAAGGCATTTATGCCATGTGCATTCATATTGGCAGCTGGGATTTTTTATGTCATATAAACTCACGCAATTTTGCCACTGTTAACGTAATCTCGAAACAATTAGCTAAAGGAACTATGGGTGTTTGGATAGAAAAGATGCGAGCTTCAATTGGTTATAGAGTAATTGATAGAAAAGGTGAAGTGGCTTCAACAACCCAAATATTCAATGCCCTTGATCGAAAAGAAGTGATTGGTTTTATCGTAGACCAAAAACGATCTCGTGGAGAAATGCTTCCATTTTTTGGCAAAGAAGCATCAACAAATAATAGTTTAGCAAAACTTTGGTTGAAGAAGAATGCGCCTATTATTCCAGTCATTATTAAAAGAAAATCCATTGACACCCAAGAAGTAATATATTTTCCTGAATTTGAAATGATTGCGAATGAAGATTGGACGAGGAAACAAATTGTCACTGAAAATACAAAAAGAATGAATTTAGTTGTTGAAGACATGATCCGGCAAAACCCAGAAGAATACTTCTGGATGCATAACCGTTGGGGATAACCTAAATGACTCAAGAGAAAACGCTCAAATCTCAATTTGATTTATCTAAGAAAAGAGTTCATGATATTCATGCTAGTCTTCGCTTTCTTGAACATCTTTATAATGAAATAAAAATTGCAGAAAGTATTGAAGACATAAACGATCCGTGCATATTAAATAAATTTAAATCAACCCTATCTTTTTTAAAAAAAGAATTTAAAAAAATTTAATTATTATTAATATAAATTAACAAATATTGTGCAAGACAAGCATAAAAAGGATCGATCATGTTTACTGGAATAGTTCAGGCAGTTGCAACAATTAAAAATATCAAAGACCACAATGGAATCCGTACTTTTCAAATCGAATTTCCCAAAGGATTTTGTAATGACTTAAATGTTGGTGGAAGTGTAGCTGTTGATGGCGTTTGCCTTACTGTAACACAACGATTGAGTGAAAATATCGCTGAGTTTGACGTGATCTTTAAATCTCTTGAAATAACAACACTTAGCACTCTGAAAATGGCAGCACAAGTCAATGTGGAACGGGCAGCAAAAGACGGGGCAGAAATCGGTGGACACCCACTCTCAGGCCATATAGATTTTCGCACTCAATTGCTTGAATCTTATAACGCTGAAGGCAACTGTAGACTCCGCTTTGCGTTGCCAGAAATGTGGAAGCGTTATGTCTTTCCTAAAGGGTATATAGCAATCAATGGTGCCAGTTTAACTATATCTGAGGTCAATAAAATAACAGGTACATTTGATGTCTGGCTCATCCCTGAAACTAGAAGAATGACAACTTTTAATGAAAAAAAAGAAGGAGTTCTCGTTAATATTGAAATTGAACGAAACACTCAAGTTGTCGTTGATACCATTCGTGAAACTTTGGAAGAAAATATGGGTAAATTATATCAGATATTAGAACAAATACTTGAGCAAAAAAATATCGATCTAAATACACTTCTCGGAATTGAGAAAATTAACCTTACAAAAAACTCTTCTCTCAAATAAATTAATCAGAAAAAATCTTCTAATCTTTGTAACTTAAACAATAAATAGTTAAGATTGAAAAATATTTTAGTCTTTTTTTAAAAGAAAAAGGTTTCACCATTTAACAGTTTAGATTCATTTTGTTTTATTGTACAATCTGGAAAGAAAAAAGCGAATGAAAACTTTTCTTGATCAGTTACCAATCGGTCTACAATTTTAATTAAAACAAGTTCCTTTAACTTCTCCCATTGCATTTCTTTAGAACGTACCGCTTCAAAATGATCCTTAAGAATTTCTACTTCTCCTACTCTATGTTCAAGAACTTGTCTGACAAGATCGAAGCCTTGTAAAGCGACTATACAGCGTCCGAGTTCATTTTGAATTAATTTAAATTCATTCTGTATTTCTTTTAAAGTATCATCCCAAGTTAAATTCGTATATTGATCCATTTTTAGCTTACGTCGCAAGGTTGCGATATTTTTTTCACTCAAGTCACGCCCTGAAAAAGTCTCAAATGCTTTGCGCAATGAGGAAATTTCACCATATTTAAGTGTGTTGTCACCTAATTCAACACCCACATCTTCGAGACTTCTCGCCATTGGGGTCAGTTGATCGGTGAATTTAATAAAATAATCCATTTGATCAAAAAGTTCTGTTCCTACCATTCTTTCACTAAGGAAAATTGCTTCAAATGTTTCAGATACTGCTTCGAAGGTTGTGCTACTTAAATTTAAACCAATTACGACAGATTTTGATACTTCATGAATATGTGGCATTAAGGACATGAGCGAACGTGATTTATAATCTGAAAAATTGGGATCTATAGTTTTTACTCCAAATTCCAAATTTGAAATTCGCATACATATTTGTTGCAAAGATTCTTCTATCAAACGGGCAGTTGAATCTTGTGCTAAGGAACACATTTCTAAAGTAACGCGCATAAAACAAGAATATTCATAAAAGAAATTACAAATACCTTCATTTTTTTTACACCAATTCGATGAAAAATTTTTCTTCGGCATTTTAAAATCATTAAATAAAGGTCGACAGAGATGATGCAGTGAACCACTGATCCGTGAACCATCTTCCAAATGTGCGAAACTACCCTGTTTTTTGCCTATTTCAGCAAGTTTTTCGATTGTCATAGAAATCTTTTTTTTCTCTTGATTGGGTTTGCTAACTTCTATCATAAAGCTTTTAACCCCTACTTTTTTGCCAAAACTAGGTAACAACAAAAGTATGCGATAAACATGTGGAGGAATATCGGATAACAAAGTTTTATTTGGAAACTTAAAAACCATTTCATAAAATCTTTGCAATCCAAGCCAACTCACAGAAAATAATTCTTTTAAACTTATTTCTTTTGCTTTTGATAAAATTTGTGCATGTTCTTCGAGTTGAGTAGAGTCGACGAGATGTCCTTTTAATTTTGAAATCGAACCTTCTTGTATGACTTCAAAGTCGCTCTGATTCTCCATCAAAAACTCCAAACAGTTGTGTGTTTGGAGTTTATCGGCCAAGCTGAATAAATATTAATAATATGTACTGAATTGGTAAAGTTTTAGAGTCGAGCAGAGAGCATATTTTCAGGTTTTAGAGCATCTTCTAGCTGTTGGCGGGTTAAGAGTTTATGTTTTAAAACCAAATTAAACACACTGTCTCCTGTCGCCAAAGCTTCCTTTGCTATCATTGTAGAGTTTTCGTAGCCGATGAGAGGATTAAGTGCTGTCACTAGGCCAATGCTGTGTTCCACGGATCGGCGGCAAGCTTCTTTATTTGCAGTGATTCCCTCTACACAGAGACGCCCCAAGGTGCGCATTCCGCGCGTGAGCATAGTGACACTTTGAAAAATATTAAACACCATAACAGGCTCAAAAGCATTGAGCTGCAACTGCCCACCTTCCGAAGCCATTGTGACAGTTAAATCGTTGCCGATCACTTGAAAGGCAATTTGATTCACAACTTCTGGAATTACGGGATTGACTTTGCCAGGCATAATACTTGATCCTGGCTGCATAGGAGGAAGATTGATATCGCCAAAACCACAGCGAGGACCACTTGATAATAATCTTAGGTCATTACATATTTTGCTCAATTTAATTGCTAGACGTTTCAGAATTCCTGAAAATAAAACAAAAGCACCTGTGTCAGGAGTTGCTTCAATTAAATTGGGTGATGCCACTAAATCTAATTCTGTTATTTCCCGTAGTTTCTCGATTGCTTTTGCCGCGTATTTTGGATGAGAATTGATTCCAGTGCCAATCGCAGTCCCACCAATGCTTAATTCTAAAAAGAGTTTTGCACCATCCCGAATGCGAGCAATGTCCTCACCTAAAGTCACAGAAAAGGCTTCAAATTCCTGACCTAAAGTCATAGGCACTGCATCTTGTAATTGAGTGCGTCCCATTTTAATAACATCAGAAAATTCATTGCCTTTATTTGATAAAAGCCCACACAATTCGACCAAAGCTTCGAGCAAACTGGGAATAGATTGTAATGTCGCTAAGCGGATAGCGGTCGGATAGGCATCGTTTGTCGACTGACCTAGGTTTACATGGTTATTTGGATGAATACTGTTGTAATCCCCTTTTGCTTTGCCCCACAGTTCGAGAGCTCGATTGGCTATGACTTCATTGGCATTCATATTGGTGGAAGTTCCAGCCCCACCTTGAATCATGTCGACTAAAAATTGATCGTGCCAATGGCCCGCAATAATCTCATCACAAGCCATAACTATATAATTTGCAATATCTTTATTGAGGACACCCAATTCAGCATTGGCCAAAGCGGCCGCTTTTTTAACTTGTGCAAGGCCTTTTATAAAAATAGGAAAGGATTTAAGTTTCACACCCGTGATATTAAAATTTTCTAATGCGCGGAGAGTTTGCACTCCATAATATGCATCATCAGGCAATTCCCGATTGCCAAGCAAGTCATGTTCTAAGCGCTTTTTACCCGAGCTGTAGCCCGCATAGTGGACTGAGCTATGAGTCACTGCACTGGAAATACGATTAAATACGAAAGAGCCAATGCTCATTTGAATTTTACATGATATTTCTTGATGGTCTTTCATAAGTTTTAAAAAATTTTGTCGAGAGAGTGTGATGGCTTTTGTACTAAGAAGCGCAACTGCTTTTGCTTTGTGCAGAGTTCCTTCTTGAAGAAGAGAGACTTCTCCAAGAAACTGATTGGGTCCATAAATGGTCGTAGGCTCTTCAAAGTCTGAGGATGGAGCAGAAACTTCTACTCGGCCAGATATAATGAGACGCAATTTATCGCGCACGAGTCCAGGGGAATAGAGTATTTCATTTTTTTTATAATTTTCTTTTTCTAAGTAATTGATTAGAATTTTGACTTCATTTTCTGAGAGGTTAGAAAAAAGGGGAAAATGAGAAACGTGGGAGAGATCCATTGTAAAAGCTCCTCGATTGATGGATAGATATTGTGTTACACCCATTTTTTATCAGAGACAATGGGAGTCATATAGTCCAAATAAATAACTTTGGATTATAAAATTTTTGAGAAACCTTTTAGCGGAAAAAGGACTGTATTTGTCGGCAATTCGGGAAAGTAAAATACAATTTGAAAAATGGCTATACCCAAATAATAATAAAAAATTATTTTATGTTATCACCCTTTCGCTTGCTATACATATACTTCTTTTATATTTAATAACTCTCATAAAAGTTTCAGGACATGATATAGTTTCAAATGAAAACCCACTCAGTCCACCTCCAGTTCATATTAAGTTCGACACCCCACCCCCAAAAAAATCCGCATTAAAAAATGATCAAACTGAAAGTAAAGATCTAATTATACCTAAAAGCAGATCGGGCGGGATTTTAACCGATAAGAACCAAAGAGTTGAAAAAACTTTCCAAGTCCCCAAAGAGCTTGAAGCAAATGACAAAAGAGTAGAAAATGATCCTTTTAAGAGTAATGGTATCACTCGAAAAAAAGACAAAATATCTCTACCAAATAAATCACAAAAAAAACCGATTGGGGGGATAGAATCTCTGCTTCCACAGTCAAGCCAATCTTACATCGATGAAATTAGGCGAGAAGCTCGCCAAGGGAAACCGATACAAGGTGACAGTGGAGATATTCCCATTTTAGGCAAAGAATATGCTCCTAGTAACGAACCACAGTACAAAGAACGATTCGCAACAAAAGACATGAGTCTTTATCAATTCAGTCAGGAATTTAAGGAAAAATTTGGTGCTGTCTGGAATTTAAAAGATCGAAACTTGCCACCAGAGTCTCCCCTGAGACCAGGGGATTTGGTATATTATAAAATCTATATTAAAGGAGATGGTTTCCTTGAAAAGTTCGAAAATTTGACTCAGAAAAAAAACCCAAATAAAGATTTTTCGGGAGCAGATACTATCTTTAAAGAGGTTGTGTCGCAAGTGCTTCCTATGCCTGTACCTCCTCGTTTTACTCACAGCATTGTCACGGAAGTCATTGCTATACAAGTTGTGAGCACAAACGTTTTTGTGCATTATTCACCGCAATAGAGTAAAATTGGTTTTAGTTTTGATAGCTTCTCTATTATCAAAGTGATACCTTTTTTATAACCATTATGAAACTAATGAATGTTCTTTAATTGTTCATTCTCTCCAAATTTAGGGAGGATCCATGTTCGACTGGTTTTTTAGGCTACTTTCTCATGATTTAGCCATCGATTTAGGCACAGCAAATACCTTGGTCTATGTGAAGAACAAGGGAATTGTTGCAAACGAACCTTCTGTCGTTGCTGTTCAACGAGACTCGCGTGGTCTCCGCACCGTGAAAGCAGTGGGAAGAGCCGCAAAAGAAATGCTTGGGCGAACTCCTGGAACAATTGAAGCCGTTCGTCCGATGAAGGATGGTGTGATTGCTGATTTTGAGCTCACCGAAAAAATGTTAAGTTATTTTATTGGTGTTGCACACAATCACCGCTCTCTCGTAAGACCAAGAGCCGTTATTTGTATTCCTTACGGAATAACGGAAGTGGAAAAAAGAGCTGTGCGTGAATCTGCAGAGTCGGCAGGTTGTGCTTCTGTTTACTTAATCGAAGAGCCCATGGCTGCTTCCATCGGAGCTGATCTTCCTATCCACGAAGCAAGTGGAAATATGATCGTAGATATCGGTGGAGGAACTACAGAAGTCGCGGTAATTTCTCTCTTAGGAATTGTTTATTCTAAAAGTGTGCGCGTTGGGGGTGACAAAATGGATGAATCCATCGTCAACTACCTCAAGCGACGTTTTAACGTACTCATTGGGGAACGCACCGCAGAGCAGATAAAAATTGCGATTGGTTCTGCTTATCCTGAAGAAGAAATCCGCACCATGCAGGTTAAGGGGCGCGACCTTGTTGCAGGGATTCCAAAAACCATCGAAGTCACAAGCGAAGAAATCCGCGAAGCCATGCAAGAACCCGTCAATGCCATCGTTGAAGCTGTGCGATTAGCTCTGGAAAAAACACCACCAGAATTGGCGGCCGATATTGTCGACAAGGGAATTGTCCTTGTGGGAGGCGGAGCTCTTATTCGAAATTTAGATGTGTTATTACGTGAAGAAACAGGCTTACCTATTGTTGTCGCTGAAAACCCACTCACAGCTGTGGTGCTTGGATCTGGGCGCGTGCTCGACAATCCTGAGCTTCTAAGAGAAGTTACTTTTTAATTTTAATTTAAAAAAATATAATTTAAATCATAGTTCAAACCTAAGCCTGTGGTCGTTGGCAGCAGACTCAATTGTAAATGTAATATATGACTCTGCGCATGTGCAAGAAATAGTTAAAAGCTGAACCTTTGCTTTATTTAAACTTAGCAATCACTGCTTCACTGCCATCTAAAGTCGAGCCAACTGTATAAAATGCAGTTTCATTCGTAGTTACTATACTGTTCATTTTTAAATTTGCGTTCATTATTTTACCGATCAATGCGCCTTCTTGGGCAAAATTATAATCGAGTAAACCATCAGATTTATATTTTAAAATTACAAAATCAGTATTGTAATTCACTTCACTCGTATTGCCACATGCCAGTACTGAACCATCTGATTGAACAACATGGTCTGTTAAAAAGCTATATTTAAAAACACTCGTGAATTGAATTCCATTATTTCCAAACTGATTCAAACGAGTTCCGTTGGGATTAAATTTTGCAAAAGCTATGGAGTTATAGCCCTGATTCACTTGCATAAAACTATGTACATCTGCACTGACAAGAATAGATCCATCATTTAACAATGAGAGAGCATCAAGACTAAAATATCCACTTGGAGAAAAATTTTCAAGTAAAACACCATCTCTACCAAACTGTCTGTTTAAAGAGCCATTCGAATATAGTTTAACCATATTCAAAGTAATCCTATGGTTTGCATCCCAGGTTCTTCCTGCTGCTAATATAATCCCATCATTTTTAATTATAATTTTATCGGTATATGAACCATAATATGTATGAACTATCGTTCTTCCATTTAAACCAAAATTTAAATCTTTGCTTCCATTTGCAAAATATTTTACGAGAGTACTTGTTGAAATATCATTTTGAGTTATAGGATTTTTCTGAATTGACATTCCACCCAATATTAAAGATCCGTCGTTATTTAATGCATGAGTCTCTGCACGAATCCACTCTTTTTCAATTTCGACAATACCATTATTACCAAAATTTTTAAATAAAGTACCATCATTATTAAATTTAAATAAAACAGAGTAATAACCTGTTGTTTTGTAATCTGCAGATCCAAGAATGGTTATTGTCGAATCATTTCCAACTGCCATAGCTTTAAATAAAAGATCTTTACCAATATTTACTTGAACAACGCCATTATTTCCAAAATTTTTATTTAAAGTACCGTCAGAATTTACCTTTAGCAAAAATATAGAGTTTATATTATTTTCTGCAAGTGCATGTCCTCCTACCAATAAGCTACCATCTTTTAGAATTAATACTTTATTAAAACTATTACTTTTATCACTAAATTTGAATCTAACCAATCCATTTATTCCAAAGCTTTCGTCAAAAACTCCTTTTTGATCAATTATTACCGAATTATTATTTATATTTTTTGCAATATTTTCAGCAAAAATATTTTTTGCGATTAATATAACAAATAAAATAATAAAATTTTTGTATAATTTTTTGATTTTCAAAATATCCTCCTCAAATACTCATAAACGAATTAACTATATTTTAATTAAGAAGAATATTTTATTTCCGATATTTATGTCAAATTTTTAATATAATTATTATTATATATTTTCTTTTCTTTTTATAATATTATCAACAACATTATATTTACTAGCATAATTATACATATCATCGTTAAAGCGAGTAAATATTTCGTAAGAACGATCAATCAATTTTATTGCTTTTTCTCTTTGCTCATCATTCGGCTTATAATTATCAACAGCTTCTTTTAAGCGTAAATAGGTTTCACCTGTTGCATGTCCTGTTTCCATTTTCAGATGATGTTGGCCAAAATAGATATATTTTTCACCCGTCAGAAGCGAAAGATCATCTGCAGCTTTACAAGTAGCAGTAAAAAAAGCGAAACCATTGCCTTCAATCGCTTCAAGGACAATATAGCGCTCAAAGGAGGTTGCATAACGAATGCACGCACTAAAATCATAGGATGCTCTTCTAATGCCAATCGTATCTTTTCCCCAAAGAAAAGCCATAGATTCAGCAAAAGACATGGGCTGATCGAAACCAAGCCTCTTGATATCATTTAGAAACCATACAGAATGTTTAGAATCTTCTATTGTATGCTCGTTTATAATTTCTTGAAAAATATCTATATTTTCAAAATCTCGATAAACATATCTATTTAAATCAGCAAAACTCATGGCAAAATGCGCAATACAGGGAGCTATTGCTAGTCGCTTACGAGGATCAATCGACGAATCTTTTAGAAAAATAAATAAAGGATGTAAATCATATTTCTTATTATACATTTCAATATGAGCCTTGATTTGTTGCATAGATAATCTCCCTGTTTTTACAATTAAATTCTTAAAACATAAGCAACGGTTTCATATAAAAATTCAACTTTTCCATCCTTTTGGTGCATCATAAAAAGACGATTTGTTTCTGCCATAAAGCGATCGTATTTGGGATGATCTTTCGGCGGGGCATAAGAGGTAGAAAGCATACGCCCAATAAGCTCTTCTCTATTTAAAATTTGTTTTGTAGGTATAGAAAACTTTTCAAATTTCTGAGGGAAAAGATCGGCAAGAATTTTTTCATCTTCTATATTTTCAATTTTAACAGAGAGGAAATCGATTGAGTCTTCAATAAATACTTTATGTATACCTGTCATAAAAGCAGATTTTTTATAATCTTTTTTATTCCAAACGATGACTACTTTACCTCGAGGTTTTAATATTCTGCGCATTTCCGCAGCAGTCTCTGCGTTCGAAAACCAATGAAGAGACTGGGCACAAAAAACAAAATCGACTGATTTGTCTTTGAGAGTTGTGTTTACTGATGTTGCATCAACACTCGTATATGATTTTAATTTTTTATAAGAATTTTCAGCAATGGCTCGCATTTCTGGGTTTGGCTCAATAGCAAAGACACGACACTTATTTTTTAATAAGAGCTTGGTAAATTTACCCGTTCCAGCACCGATTTCAGCACATATACTTTTAGAGCTAAAACCATAGCGATCACGTAGAAATTTTATAATTTCGTCTGGGTAGGTTGGTCTGTATTTAGCAAAATCCTTTGCCTTGCCTGAAAATCGATCGGAGGTGTCGAGAAATGCCATAGTATTTTCCTTATTAAATAACAGAAAAACTTCACACACTTTTTGACTTAAAGAACAAGAACCGATTCAGAATATAATGTTCATTTACCAATACAGAACGTAGAAAATATTTTATCAAGGACATTATCTAAATGTATTTCACCCACAATTTCTTCTAATGAGTGTTTAGAATGATTGATTAGTGATGCTATTTTTTCTGGATAGTCCTTTATGGCAATTAACTTAGAACATTCGTTCAAAGAATTTATTGCGTTTAATACTTTGTCTTTTTGTCGCACAGAAATCAAGGTTGGATTCTCTTTTTTGCTCACTTCACCAGTTATTAAATTATGATAATTTACTAAATTTTCACACAGTGATTCTGTATTCGATAAAGAAATCAAAACTAAATTACTATTTAAACAATTTTTATATTCTATATCTTTGGTTAATTTTAAAAAATTTTGATTAAACATATGCAGCATGTTTATTTGGTCATCCGAAAGCAAATCTTGTTTACTTACCACTGGAATAATTTTTTGATCTTCCGATAATTTCACGGAAGTAAAAAATTTGTTTATTTCGGATAATATATGATCGTGAATTCGAGAACAATCTAAATTGTGAATATCTATGACAAGACAAATGACATCAGCAGAAAGAGCGGATTGCAAACTGCGCTCAACCCCAATTCTTTCTACTTCGTCTTCAGTCACTCTTATTCCTGCTGTGTCCAATAAAACAAAATCTTTATTTTGAATCACAAGCCTGTCTTCAAGAACATCACGGGTCGTTCCTGGAATATGTGTAACGATAGCTCGATCATAACGTAACAGGGAATTGTACAAACTTGATTTTCCTGCATTGGGCTTGCCTAAAAGAACAACTTTCACACCTTCACGCATTTTTAAACCGCTTGAAAAAGTCGCATGCAACTTATTGAGACGCTCTACAACGTTGTGAATTTGTGGAAGCAAAGAAGAAGGTTCATAGTCTCCAACTTCATCCGGGGCAAAATCAATATGAGCTTCTAAATACGCTAAAATTGTAATGATCTGTGCTCGGATATCTTCTGTTTCTCGTGATAAAACACCATCGACAGTATGCCGAGCAAGCTCAACACCACCTAATGTTTCTGCATGAATAAGCTGATTGATTCCTTCTGCTTGGGCAAGATCAATTTTTCCGTTTAACACAGCTCTTTGGGTAAATTCACCGGGTAGGGCATCACGCATCCCAATGGAACGCAATAAACTTTGCAATTTTGCTGAAATTAATGGATTGCCATGCACAGATATTTCAATAATATTTTCTCCACTGTAACTTTTAGGTGCAGGAAATATTGTTAAAACAACATCATCAATTTCATTTTTTTCTTGATCAATTATATAAACATAACGGGTACAAGGTCTGCCTTCTGATTTACTTGCTAAAGAAACAAGATCGACTGATTTTTTATTATGAGGTGAAAGAATATAAGGAGAAAGTATTGAAAAAACATTTTCTCCTGATAAGCGATGCAAATGCAAAGCACTTCTCCCCATAGGGGTAGCAAGTGCAAAAATCGATTGAAAATGCGCGTTCAAAACTATTTCCTTAGTTTATATTCATAAGTATACAATAAATTAATCATCTTTGCTTGGGAAAGAATTAAACTTTTCCTTTGCTTCATTTTTAAGACTTATTTCATTGGTATCATTCTTATGGTTTATTTCTTTGATTTCATTTGATGTAACCGCACCGACACGCTCTATATTATTTTGGAAATGTCCGGTCTGTTTTGTCTTTTTCGAATGAATTTTTCTTTTTTGTTTTATAGTCGGTTTGCCTGATTTTTCTGTTGCATTATTTTTAAAAGTATTTGAATTGTTATTTTTATGCACTCTTTTTTCAGTTGCATAAATCACCAAGCGACGTTTATCGCCAGTCCCAACACTCCGTGTTGCCACACCAGGAACACCATCTAGCGCTAAGTGAATCACACGTCTTTCTTGGCTGCTCTTCGAAGAAAGAACAACGCTTTTACCTGTTTTTCTTACTTTTTCTGCTAAAGAACGCGCCATTCCAATAAGTCTTTCTTCACGTTTTTCCGATGATTCTCCCGCATCTAAACTGATTCGAGAGGAAATATCGCCAAGTTTTTTTTGTGCAACACGCTTAAAAACATGTTCAAAGGCTAGAGAAAGTCGATCACTTTTACTTAAAAAGCGTTCTATAAATTCATCAGATACTTTTACAACTGCTTCATTTTCGCCAATAACAGTTTCTGTCTTATTTAACGAAACATCAAACGCCGAAAAGAATAATTTTTTATAGTTATCAAATAATTCTTCGACCCCTTCGCTTTTCATATTTAATAAATTGCGGGGCATATAATTTTCTGAATTATAAGATGTCTTAACACTTTCAACATTGTCGTGAGAAGTTTTAGGTTGAGAATTATCTTTTTTACTTAGATCAGGATTGAGCTTACGGGCCTGCTTTTGCGTCCCAGCTAAGTTCTGTGCTTTTGCCATTGGTGTTTTACTCAAAGCCTGACGCACAGCTTCACGCGCTGCTGCTTGGAGATCTTGTTTTGAGGTTTCGACCCAAGCTTCTATCCGAACAGAACGAGAAAAAAGTTTTGAAAAAAAATTGCCACTCGACTGCTGAATGACATTATAGCAAAGAAGAGTTTTATCTGTAGAAAATGTTTTTGCAGCCTCTGCAAGAGCCTCCTCAAGGTTTTTCCCAGTAAATTGCCGTTTATCCATGAATACTCCGTAATTCGGGATTTAATTAGTAACCCCTCAACTGAAAAAGAGGGGAATTATTTTTTGCGAATGCAATCAAAAGCACTCTTTTTTAGATTACTTTATTTTGCTTGTGCTTTCTTAAAGTGACGTGTCAGGAACCCCTGCCTAATCATTGAAATGATTGTATTCGTTATAACGTAGAGAGCCAAACCGGATGGATAAAAAATCATAAAGACAGAAAAGACGATTGGTAGAATTTTCATCATTTTTGCTTGAGTTGGATCCATAGAAGGCATTGGCATCATTTTTTGATAACCGATCATAAGAAAAGCCATCAGAACAGGTAAAACGAAATAGGGATCTGCTTGAGTTAAGTCTTTAATCCAAAAGAAAAATGGTGATTGGCGAAGATCGAAAGTGTTTCTTAAACAAGTGTCTAACCCAAAAAACACGGGGATCTGTGGAAGAAGTGGTAAACATCCGCTCAATGGATTCACTCCACTCTTTGACATAAGCGACATCGTTTCGCGCTGTAAAGCTTGTTTGTCATCTTTGTATTTTGCTTGAATTTCTTTGATTTGTGGTTGAATAAGCTGCATTTTTTGTGCCGCACTGTATCCTTTAATTTGCAATGGCAAGAACAATATATTGATACAAAAAGTCAAGATAATAATCGCTATACCCCAATTGCCTATGAGATTGTGCAGAAAAAATAAAACATGATAAAGTGGTCGCGCAATGATTTTAAAAAAGCCATAATCAATAGTTTGGTACAAACTGTATTGGTCAAAATGACTTAAAATCGTTTCATTTTTAGGGCCAAAATACACCTTATAATTAAAAGTCACTGATTGTCCTGGCATCAAGTTAACTGGTTGCTTAACCCATGCTTCATAAACTGTTTGATCAGCTGGAGACAAACCATCTTTTCTTAAAAGATTGCCTGTACGAACGACTTCAAAATTGAGTGGGTTATGTGAAAGAGGAATAAGAGTGTTCATCCAATAATGGGAATCGACGGAAAGCCAAGTTGGCACAACCCCAGTTTCTGAATGCATAACTTTATAAGTTGATTCTGCATCGAATGGAGTCATCACCCTGTTCACATCACCATTGGCAAGGCGCAGAGCAGCTCCATGAAATTCTGCAGGATGGGAAGAGAACAATCCACCTGAGTTTTGGTTGTCAGAGGTTGCACCCATTTCGAAATCAACATTGGTATTTTGTTGGTATTGAGAGTTATTTTTAACAGTGATTTGAAACTCACCATTGTAGTCTTTGTCATAAAATTTAAAAGTTCTTAGAATTTCAAGGCCATTTGCTCTCTGAATAATTTGAGTAGAACCATCAGCCGTCTTTTCTATGCGCGCAGGTTGATTGCGTAGATCTGTTGTCCCAACACGAAAACCATAGGCTTTACAGATATTGTAGTTTTGAATGACAGAAACAGGAGTCGGATCGTTGTAGGCGACTTTTTCTCCAACCAGACTGTTTTTGCCAAGGCATCCACCTTCAGGGGTGAATTCAAAGGTTGCATAAGGAACTTTTAGTATTAAGTCCGATGGATTGACAACAACTAAAGGCAATTGCTCAGTGGAAGCTGAAGAAGTATTTGCCTGCCCAACCTGCTCCACATGTGAAGTTACTTGAGAAGCATTTGTTTTTAATTGAGAGTTTTCGGGTTGCACTTTGTGCAGTTGTGCCTGTTGTTTGTTTTGTAACTCGATCGTTGCTTGTTGCTGCTTTATATAATAGCTTTGAGCATAAAAATATCCGCCAAATAACAAAAACAAGCCTAACATTAAACCTATTGTTTCTTTTTTCACTTCAGAATCCCGTTCTTTACTGTGTTAAACAACTATGGGAGATCAACTCCACCTCTATGAAAAGGGTGACATTTACATACCCTAACAACCGTCTTTCCAAAACCCTTAACCGCTCCATGCTTTTGAAATGCTTCTAAGCTATACTGGGAGCAGCTCGGATAAAACCGACATCTTGGGCCAAGTGCAGGAGAAATACACTGCTTATAAACTCTAATCAAGAAAACAAAGAGAAGAACAAAGAATTCATTCAACTTTTTAAAGATCATACTTTTTCTTCCTGGGTTGATTGACACTTTTTCAATGCTTTCTGCAAAGTTGTATTTATAGCTTTTAGCAAATCATCCCAAGGAACTTCGAGAACATTTCTATTGGCCATAAAAAGCAATTGAATTTCGTTGCCAGCCGGTATTTCAAAGGATTTTAAACACTGATTGAGCGCATTTTTCAATCTTCTTCGCACTCTATTTCTTTTTACAGCTCTTTTATGCACTCCTTTTTTAGAAGCAACAACAGCAAATTTTAATAATTTTTGATCAAGAGAGCACTTGCTAAAAGTCATATATGTTAAAAAAAATTCAGATCTCGATTTTACGGCTTTAGCATAAAACTCAGAGAAATGAGTTATCTTTGCTATTGTTAAAATAGGTTCACTACACATTTTTAGGTGTTGTCCTTTTTGGCACTCTTTTCACAATTTAAGAATAATCCTCGCTATGCTGTCTTTATATAAATAACAAAGGAGTCACAGTCGAGGAACACATGACAGTGCTCAAATACAAACCTATCGGTCCGTATCGGGCAACCTTGCTCATTAGGCTTATCTTAGAGTTGTTCCTCTTTGCAACAATTGCGTTCCAATTTCCAACTTTCCCTCAATCACTTGAATCTATTGGAAAATTAGCAAATATCATCGGAAAAGCAGAAATTTTACGTGCTGGAAAAAATATTCCCGCAGAAAAAAACATGCAAATATTTGAAACAGATATAGTGACTACTTTCGAAAAAACAGCAATAAAAATTGAATTCAATGATGGCAGCTATTTAATGGCATTTCAAGATTCAAAAATTAAGCTGGCAGAATATAATATCAAAGCTAAAGAGAATAATGCAAATGATTTAAAATCAGCTATAGAAGTTGCTAAAGGTAAAATCCGTTTCTTTGTGAAGCCTCAAGAAGACGGAAAAGTGGACGCTAAATTTAAAACCTCCAATTCCGTAATGGGAATAAGAGGAACAAGCGGATATATCGACACCTCTGCAATTGGAAATACTCAAATATTGGTCACTTCAGGGAGCGTTGAAGTCACAAGCCTCGCTGATCCGACAAAATCTGTTGTATTGTCTGAAAATAAATATTCAGAAATAATTGGCAATAGACCTCCTACCCCTGCAAAAACCGCACCACCTATGCTAATAAATCGCTTAAATGCCGAGGCAAGCTTGATCGATCCTAATTATAAACAAAGTGAAAAACCTGCGCCAAAACCTGAGGGAGCACCCAAAAAAGATAAAAACCCTTCAAAAGGATCAAATGACAACAATCCTGTCCCTGCTGAAAAGAAACAAGTCTTTAACACAGATGGCACGAGCACTGTTGTTAGCACGAACAATGCTTTGAACGATGTTCTTGTTACGCAAGGCAATTCACGTTTACGTCCGAGTAATATTACTGAGTTTGCTCCGATTGTGAACGCTTTAAAAGAAATAAATAATGTTAATGATCAAATCAATAGACAAATTAACACAATTATAAATACTTCAAGTGGCTATCAAAAGACAAAAAATGTCACTGTTAATGTGAATGATCCATCACTTTAAAATAGGAAATAATATGAATATTAAAAAAATATTTCCAGAGACATACAGGCATTTAAAACTTATCGAAAAAAACCTAAAAGTCATTGAATTTCTAAAAACTTCGTTAGAAATTGTAAGCACAAATGAAGCAATATTTCCACTACAAAGAGATTTTTTAATAATAGAAATAACTCATGCATATCAGCATTTTGGATTTAGTTTATTTGCTAAAACAAGCATAAACCTAATTGCTAATGAATTAAAAAGCATAACTGGAGTGGAAAAAAATATCATCATTAATTGGCTTAACATAACAGCAGAATCTATTCTTCAAGAAATAACACTCCCTTTAAAAGAGAACATGAGTGATAAAGAAAAACTTGAGCAAATATTTTCTGTAGAATTTATTAAAAGAATATTTTGCTCAGAAAAAGAAGAAGACTATCTCACTGGAATGAGTGTTTTTTCTAGTGAAACGATAGAAAATATTAGAAAAATATCCAGAGAAAAGATTGCACGAATTACGACAAAAAAAGAATTCGAATGGAATGATACAATTTTAGAAAACCACGAATTCTTCTTAGACAATTATCCAAATATTAAAAGTACTCTTTTTGATTTTCTTTATCAATTGCATTCCGATCCACTTTCTCTTTTATCTTGGCGGCTTGAATCATTTATATCGTTTACTGATAAGAGAGATGGATCTATTTTTATTATGCGGGAAAGTATTTTAAATAAAAAAACAGATTCCAGAAAAATCATGGCGGTTGTTTCATTACTTGTACCCCATAGTGATGAAACAGGAAATCTTTTACTTCCACACTCTCCTATTTCTGTAAGTCAAATTGCTCGTCTTTTTTCGCCTGATTTTAAGTCTGATAAGTTTCAAATTGATATCTTAAAAAACTGGATAAATATTGATGACAATGATGGATTAAAAAAAGAAATTGAAAGCTTACTTGAAATAGGTGTTGAATTTGGTTTGTTTTTCAAAGTTCCCAATGGACAAAAAGGTTATTCCTACGGATTGAGTGACAATGGACTTAAAATTATAAAACCTTTTCATTCAGTTTTAACGGATACAATCTTAAGAAATTCATTTGACTCTCCCTAAAGAGTTTCTTATGGAGAGAAAGCAGAAATAAATTCTGCAGTTAAATTGAGGTCTTTTGCATGCCCCGCCCTGTTGTTAATGTTGAAGAAACTAACGAATTCTTCACTCTTAAAGTCACAAAACCAAGTTTACGATATATTGATTTCTTTTTGAAATTAAAATGCGCAGCTGAACTAATTGCAACAGGATTTTATCCCAATGCAAAAGAAATTTCCGAAACTCAGGGAGTATTTGAAGGAGCAAGACATAAGTTAAAACTCGACTACAAAGATAGCAGTGTAGCTATCGTAGTGGTTGGTGATGGATATAACCCAAGAACTGGCTATTATATTGCATGCATGACCCAATGGAGTGTATTTTCTGTTGATCCCGCTATGCAGCGTGATTTCGAAAAAATAAACCAATTTATCGCAAAACGAAAAAACCTTAAAATTTTTCCCGATCAAATTGAAAACTGCAAAATTGATTTACAAAAGTTTAATACCATTGTTTTACTTTTTGTTCATTCGCACGCCAGTTTAAAAGCAAGTGTCAATGCATTAAAAACCAATGACTCCGCAGTGATTCATGCCGTTTCTATGCCATGCTGTTTTGACGACGATCTAGGAATACCATATGATATTAAATTCGATGATCCTTACGTTATATCTGTTCATCGTTCAATATTAATTTATAAAAATATAACTTTGCCTGTTTCATAATCACTTATCTTCAAATGCTTTTGTAAGCGCATCGATCACTTTTTCTCTATCAATTGCTTTTTTATTACTCTGATCTACTTCCTCAACTTTTCCACGCATATTCAATTCTTTTTGCATTGCTAAAAGTAAATTAGAAGTTCTATCTACTGGAATTGAAAAAATAAAGAACCAAATAAATCCAAAAAGTATAAATAATCCCAGATATTTAAAAAAAGTGAGCATATGCAAATCTCCTTACTCAAATATCTTAACCAAAGTAAGACAAGCTAAATATGTCAAATATTTGAAATAGGCTTTTATTATCGAGTTTTATTTACTCAAACGAGAATTTTGAAAAAATTATATATTTACTTATTTATAAAATATCAGAGCTTTGACAAATATTAATTTTTTGTTTTTGCATTTCTTGGATTGAATTTGCAATATCATTTTCTTTGAGATTAATCCCACGACATCCATCTAAAATAAGATGGGTTGTGAAATTTAATTTTGCACAGTCGAGTGCAGAAAATTTAACACAATAATCAGTTGCTAGCCCTAAAATATAAATATCTGTTGCAGAGATTGATCTTAAATATTCACCTAAACCCGTTGAAGAAGTGTGATCATTATCGAAAAAACCGCTGTAACTGTCCACTTCAGGATTTTGTCCTTTATGGAAAATACGTTTTATAAGTTGAGAATTCAATGATGAAACAAGTTGAGCTCCGTGTGTATTTTGCACACAATGAACGGGCCAAAGAATTTGTTCAATTCCATTGAGTTTGATAAACTCACCCACTTCTTTACCTATATGATTTATAGCAAAACTTTTGTGATTTTGTGGATGCCAATCTTGAGTAGCAATTATTTCAGCAAAAAAACCTTTAGAGTTTTTCATTAAGGTGTTTGCGATGGCTATGACTTCATCCCCCTGGGGCACAGCCAGTGCACCACCAGGAATAAAGTCATTTTGTAGGTCGATTAAAAGTAGGATATTTTTTTTCATCTTCATCTGTTTCTTAATTCTTTAAAACCTTTGCTGGTTCAATCTTATAGAGATCGAAAGTGCTTATGTTATCAAGAGGATTCTTTCCTGTAAAGCCACCGATATTCTTTTTAACAAGGTGAACAGCAACTGCTGTGTATAAAGGAAGAATTGGGTAATCGTTCATCGCAAAGCTAAGAGCCTCTTCAAAGTATTTTTTTCTCTTGTCAGCATCAAGCTCTGCTTCTGCTTTTTTTAATAATTTATCAAAGTTTTCACTGCGATATTTAGAGTTATTTTGAATATTATCACCCTTCAATAGCTCCGCAAAGGTATTTACATCGTTATAATCTCCATTCCATCTGTCAAAAGCGACTTGAAAATCTCCTTTTTGTCTTGTTTTCAAAAACACTTTCCACTCTTGATTTTCAAGTTCGACTTGAACACCGAGATGATCTTTCCACATAGAAGCGACAGCAAGAGCAAGCTTTTTAAAGTTTTCATTTGTACTGTAAGTAATTTTAAGCTTTAATGGATTTTTTTCTGAATAGCCTGCTTCAGCATATAGTTTTTTTGCTTCTTTTATTCTTTCTTCCATAGGCTGCTTTGACCAATTGTACTCATGCAATTGATAATTTTTAACTCCTTGTGCTGCAATATCGTTAGATGGAATCTCCCCTCTTCTTGTTACTTTATTTGTAATAACATTTCTATCAACCACTAAATTAAGTGCTTGTCTTAATTTTTTATTATCTTTAAATGGCGCGATTTGATTGTTGAAACTAAAAAAGTAACTGCCTAAAAAGGCGTGGCTACGAACTTCACTGCCAAGTTGTTTCTTTAATTTTTCGAATTGATCCGTTGCTATATCGTTCGTCATATCAAGCTGGCCTGAAAGAAACATCTGCTCTTCGCTGTTAACATTTTGTACTGGAAAATAATTTACTTCTTCTATGACAGTCTTACTTGCATTCCAATAATATGGATTTTTTACCAATGTTAACTTATCACCTACTCGCCAATAAGTGAGTTTATAAGGTCCATTGCTCACAAGTGTTCCTGGTTGGAAATATTTATCCCCGTATTTTTCCAATTCCTTTTTGTGCACAGGCGAGAAGTTTCTCATTACTAATACATCCAAAATTGCGGGATTTTTCTTTGAGAGTTGCACTTGCAAAGTATGATCATCGAGGGCTTTCGCTCCTAACGAACTCACAGAAACTTTTCCTTCGTTGACTTCTGCACCATTTTTAATTGCGTGGATTAAAAAAGAATAAGTCGAAGCTACCTTTGGATCCGCTAAACGTTGCATTCCAAATACATAATCATGCGCAGTAACGGGATCGCCATTTGACCATTTGGCATTTTTGCGCAAGTGAAAAGTATAGGTGAGACCATCAGCACTGATATCCCACTTTTCAGCGCCTGCAGGCACAACAACACCTTCATTGTTATCACGCACTAGGCCTTCAAAAAGATCGATAGCAACGTTATTACCCTGTTTATCTTCTGTTTTTTGTGTATCAAGGGTTGGAAGTTCTGCACCATTCCCTTTATTAAAAACCTGTTTTTTTGCTAAAGTTACATTTTTAGGAACTTCAGCTGCAAACGAAACTGAGGAAAACAAGAGTGTTGCTAACACACTCGAGGATATGAGCTTATTTCTTGAAACCGCCATAACTGAGATCTCCCATACTGTTGTACTTTTTTAAAATGCAACGCAAAAATATCATCGATTTTTTTGGCCGTCTAGCCTATTTCTAATTATTATAAAAAAAAACTCTCAAAAAAAATTTTTGAGAGTTTTTCATGAGTTTTAAGAACTTTAAATGATTTAATTTGCCCTGCGTCCACGTTCCAGATCTTCTTGATGACGCAAAGAATAGAGCGCCCATGGCTGGATCTGCAAACGTTTAAATCCGATTGGATCTCCTGTTCCTTCACACAGACCATAAGTGCCATCATTGGCATCAATTTTTCTGAGAGCTTTTTCAATAAGAGAAAGCTTGTTACGTTCCGCCTCAGCAAGTTTCATATTGACTTCTTGATCGGTTTCGACAGAGGCAAGATCTGTCTCATCAGAGATATCATCACGGCTAATTTCATATGCGCCTTCAGTTTTGCGTGCATGTTCTTTAGCATAAAGTTCATCACGCATCTTTGTAAGAACAGATTTGAGCTGAATAATCTCTTCACGAGTCAACTCTTGTGGTTGGGAAGGCATCTTAGGTGGCATCGTTTTTCGTACTCCTACACAACACTGATACCAAAAACAAACATTGGTATGACTTTATGAGATGCAAATATAAACATCAAATGTCTAAATTCGCCATTTAAAATTGATATGGTTTACCACATCGGAAAATTGACATACACTAAACCATCACCAATAGTCTAGGGATACTAAACATACTCTTTTTGTTTACCTAATCAAAGAGCATAAAGGAAATTCATCGTATGCTAAGTCGCTTTGTAAACCAAGAATTAGTTGAGTGCATTAATTTTATAGGAGGGAAATGGATAAAACCAGCTGAAGAGCTTTCACACATTAAAAATCCTTCGACAGGATTGCCTATCGCACGCACATTTAGAAGCAACGTCCATGATATCTCACAAGCAATTAATTCAGCGCAAGCTGTACAAAAGGTATGGGCTGAAACAAGTTTGCGTGAAAGAGCTCAGATCTTAAATCAATTTAGAGGCTGGATTTTAGAAAACCTTGAGCTTCTCTCGCAAACGATTAGCAATGAATGTGGCAAACTTCCGAAGGAAGCACAGGATGGCTTGCTAAAAGGTGTTGAAATTATTGATTTTGCCATAAGTCTACCTGCAAGTGAACGCCTTTATAAAACACCTGTTTCTAGGGGAGTGACCTGTGAATACCGCAGGGAAGCGCTTGGGATTGTCGCAGGTATTACCCCAAGTAATTTTCCAGCTATGGTGCCATTGTGGATGATCCCAAATGCTTTGATCGTTGGAAATTGTTTTATTTGGAAACCATCTGAAAAAACAGCGATGACCTCTTTGCTTATTGCAGAAGGCTTGAAAAAAGCGGGATTGCCCGATGGCGTTCTCAGCGTTGTTCAGGGTGATAAAGTAACAGTCGATGGCCTCTGCGAACATGACGACATAAAAGCAATTGCTTTTGTGGGTTCAACTCCTGTGGCAAAAGAGGTGTATAAAAGAGCAACGGCACATGGGAAAAGAGCATTAACGTTAGGAAGCGCAAAAAATCATATTATTTTAATGCCAGATGCAGATAAAGAAACAGCTGTTGATGGAATTCTTGCATCATTTACAGGATGCGCTGGCCAGCGTTGTATGGCTGCAAGTGTCTTACTTGCAGTTGGAGAAGTAGATCAAATAATAAACACACTTGCCGAACGAGCAAAAGAATTTCAGCCTAAAATAAATATGGGCGCAATAATAACAAATGAGTCTTATATTCGTTTGTGCAATGCAATTGATAAAGCACAAAAAGAAGGTGCAAAAATTGTTGTGGACGGACGTAAAGTAACAATTCCAAAAGAATTTGAAAAAGGCTACTGGTTGAATCCTACTATATTAGACAACGTAACAGCAGAAAGTTTTGCCGCAAAAGAAGAACTCTTTGGCCCTATCCTTTCAATTATTCGCTGTAAAAACCTAGCTGAAGCTCTCTCGATTGAAAATGCAAACCCTTACGGCAATGCTGCTTCCGTTTTTACAACACGGGGTGATGTTGCTGAATATGTCTCAGAAAAGGCGCAATCTGGCATGATTGGAATCAATGTCGGAATCCCTGTTCCTCGGGAACCATTTTCCTTTGGTGGTTTCAATCAATCCAAATTTGGACATGGAGATATCACTGGGGAAAGTGGAATTGAGTTTTGGAGCCAAAGGAAAAAAATTACGAGCAAATGGATGCAACAAAAAACAAACAATTGGATGTCATGAATCAACTTGATGCTTCAATAAAGTAACTGTCGGATGTTTTAAATATAAGCACTAAAGTAACTGTCAGATGTTTTATACAGCTTGGAGAATCAAAATGGCAAATAACGGTCATGTTCTTTTAACTTCTCACCCTGCAAGCATTTTTAAACAAGCAGCTCCTCTCAACTGGGGAGAAAGCACACCCATTTTACGTGGTCCTGTGGTCGCATCTTTAACAAAAAGAGAGCACCGTAATGCGATTGGTACCCATAGTGGCAGCTACACTGTCTACAGAGCATTGGCCAATGCTTCTGGTGCCTTGACTATGGACCATAAACCTGACCTTACCAACACAGCACCCATCACAAATATTGGTCCTTTTCCGTCATGGGGCGACCCAGAAAAAATAGTCAGTCTTGACCCTTGGGGGGCTCAAGTCGCAGAAGCTTTTAAAAGTTTTTATGAAAAAGGATATGATATAAGACCAACAATTGCAATAACAACCGCTCATATTAATATGCCAGAAATAAATCAAGCAATTGAGTCAGGAAGATTGCATATTGATAATAAGATCATTACAAAAAACAAAGATGTTCTTGTAACTAAAGCAGCCATCGATCCCGTTTGGTATTTACCCGGAATTGCAAAGAGATTTAATGTTTCAGAAGGCGATCTCCGTCGAGTTCTTTTTGATCAAACGGGAGGAATGTTTCCTGAACTCATAACTCGCAAAGATTTAAAAATATTGCTTCCACCCATAGGCAGCACGTCTATTTATATGTTTGGAAATGTTGCGCATATATCTGATCTCTCTAAACAATTGACAGTACGTATTCATGATGAATGCAATGGATCTGACGTATTTGGTTCAGATATTTGCACCTGCCGCCCTTATCTAACTCATGGCATTGAAGAATCTATTCGCACTGCACAGGAAGGCGGATCTGGAGTGATTGTTTATTTTCGCAAAGAGGGACGTGCACTGGGTGAAGTGACAAAATTTCTCGTATACAATGCACGCAAAAGGCAAGAAGGTGGTGACAGTGCAGCTACTTATTTTCACCGGACAGAATGTGTCGCAGGCGTACAAGACATGCGTTTTCAACAACTTATGCCAGATGTTTTGCATTGGCTCGGTATACAACGCATAGACAATCTCGTGTCTATGAGTGATATGAAATACAATGCAATTGTTGACAGTGGAATAGAGGTTATCCGTAGGGTCTCAATACCCGATGAGCTTATACCATTGGATGCACAAGTAGAAATGGAAGCCAAAAAAGCGGCGGGATACTATACTGAAGGGAAAACAAAAGATGCGACTGAGCTCTTAAAAGTGAAAGGACGCAATCTGAATGAGTGATAATATGATAGATTATAGTGGAGATATCAACGATATTGAATATATCTTTTCTCCAGCAACAATTCGAAAAAAATCTTTAGAAATATATAATTTAACAATAGCTGACAAAACTCAGTTTCAAATTCATCTTGATAAAATTGATGAAGTTTCAAAATTTGTGATTGATGTTACTTTAAGCAATTATCCAAAATTAAATATTCCATTTCATTCGCGGTGGAATCACTTTAACGTTGGCAATATCGACAGAGTTTCAGAACTTATCTTACAACTTGAAAAGCAGACTCCCAGCCAACAAACCAAAGCGAAACTCGATCTCGTCGTTGTGAGTGTGCTGCTCGATGCAGGCGCTGGTATGCGCTGGCGTTACTTAGAACAAAAGTCGGGCAAAGAATATTCTCGTTCCGAAGGACTGGCTGTAGCAAGCTTTCGTCTATTTTTAGCAGGATTCTTTTCTGCCGACAAAAAAAGTCCTTTGCGTGTCGACGCCGAAAGACTTCTCTGCATAAGTGAAAAAGAACTGGCAGATGGCCTACAAGTAACTGAAAAAAATCCAATTATTGGTCTACAAGGGCGCTTAAAACTTCTGCACAATTTAGGACATGCTTTGCATAACGATGTGGATCTCTTTGGCACAGAAAGTCAGCGCATAGGAAATATGCTCGATTATTTCCAAGAAAAATCACCCTCAGGAAAAATATCAGCAACTTTTATTTTGCGCACATTGCAGCAGGGATTAGGTTCCATCTGGCCTGGACGGGCCACAATCAATCAAGTCAATATTGGTGATGTTTGGAACTATAAAGCTCTCGGTGAAGGGATTCAAGCTCTCGTTCCTTTTCATAAGTTGTCACAATGGCTTTCTTATTCTTTATTTGAGCCACTCACGGAAGCTGGTTTGAGCATTACGCAAATAGATTCCCTCACAGGTTTAGCAGAATATCGCAATGGAGGCCTTATCCTCGATTCAGGTTTAATCACTTTAAAAAACAAGGAAGAGCTTGAAAAAGTCCACTTGCCAAGTTCAGATCTTATTATTGAGTGGAGAGCTTTGACGATCACTTTCCTCGATGAAATCGGGAAAAAAGTAACAGAAATTTTGGGAAAAAAACCTTCAGAATTCCCTTTGGCGCGTGTTCTAGAAGGGGGTACATGGTGGGCTGGAAGAAAAATGGCTGAACAAATGCGCAAAGATAAAAGTCCACCCCTAAAAATAAACAGCGATGGAACTGTTTTTTAGTTTTTTTCAAAATTTCTTTCGCAGATTTACTAAAAATAATTTTTTTTATAATAAATATGCTAAAGGTTTTTCCCTAGAAACTGAGCATATGAATATTTTCTTCGATTATTATTTAAACGGCGCAGCTGAAAAAAATTCGACAAATCCTAAAATATATCCTTATTATTACAATAATTTTTCTTCATTGCCCAAAACCTTAATCATAGCCGGAGAATGCGATCCCCTGCGTGATGATGCCTATCTCTATGCACAAAAGTGTTATACTCATAAAACAGAAATGAAGTACTACGAATTTGCAGGAACTGTTCACGGCTTTTTCAGTACACTCGACACTTTTCCGGAGGCTAGGATATCAGCAGATTTAGTCTGTGAATTTATTTCAGCGTCCTCAGCAGTGGGAGAAAATTCTAGAATTTTAGGAACCTTTTCTACTGCAAATCTCTCTCTGATTTTATGAGAGCTGTCGATCACACAGGTGAAATCGCTCAAGTCAAAAGCTTTTAACACATCGTCAGGATTGGATTTAGTAGAAAAAGTATTTATTAATATCACATTTTCTTTATTGTTTTTATACTCTTTAATCTTTTCAAGTTTTTCCTTGCAGTCTATGCACCAAGTGGAAAAAAATACGAGTTTAACCTTTGGCAAAGTTTTTATAGATTTTTCGAAATCTGTTAATCCCATGTCCTGACATTTTGCGTAGCAAAACAAAGTATAATTGAGAAAAAAAATAAAAAACGAAATGCGCAAAAAATTTTTAAACATAGATCACATTTATATATAGTTAGAAAAAATAGTTCCTAAATACTACCATTTAAGAACAATTAACAATATTACAAATATTATTTTTTAGCAAATTTATTGTAATTTATTATTAGAAAAATGTTCTTTCATATGAAAGAGACAATGTATCAAAAGTTGTTTGATTTGCATTCGTAAAATAACCTAAATCTCCATTATAGGCTCCACCCATGGTATAAGACAACCTAAATGTATCTTCAAAAGTTGGTTTGTATTTTACATTGGCAAATAAGGAATTGGACTGTGCAGCATTTCTTGTCCAAGAAGTTTCTACGCCTGTGGTATTATTTTTATTTGTAACGACTTCTTTCCCAATATAATCAAGTATTGCACCACCTTGTACAGATATTTTGCTTTCTTTAAAAGAATGCCCAACTGTAAGAACAGTGGTGTATTGAAGATCGCGAGTGCGTTTAATTTGTGTTGTCGTTGAACTCAACATCCCACAGCAGGTTCTTCCTGCATTATCAGGATGTCTATCGAATGAATATGTCACAAATTGAGCAAAACCGAATTGGATAAATGGCATACCAAACCAGAAATCAAGTCCACCTGTGACTTGATGAAAACCATTGCCTACTGTTTTCACTGCTACAGGGTCATCATCGACCATATTTTTTGCAAGGCTGGGTTTATAACTGAGTGCCAATTGAATTTGTGGACGATAGGTGCTTGCAAGACTCATATCCATTAAATTGTAGCGGCCTGCGAGAATAGGATCGGCAACTAAATATTTATGTTCAAAACCTTCATTGACATTGGTTGGATTCACATCTCCTTGATTACGGACAAAAGACCCAGTTAAAGTAACAAACGAATTTTTAGTAGTTCTATAGCCAATTCCTAAAGTTAAAATACGTCGAGAAGATATTTTATGATTCGGAATTTGTTTCGTTTCTGAGATTTTTTTTACACCATAATCCATATAATTAAAATTTTGTGCGATCCCAAAATACATTTTCAAATTTTCATCGGGATTTAAAACCAATGGAGAGGTTGCACTTGATCCACAAGATGAGCATGCAAAAGCAGATTTCATAATCGTAAAGAAAACACCAGTAACAATAGTTGAATATATTTGACGAAACTTCATTTTTTACCCTTAAAACAACTTAAAACAACAAATCCGTAAAGAAAAATTACGGATTTTTTTGGATAGCACTTAAAAATAATTATTCAAGAAAAATACGCGAAACAAAATGTTGCAGTGATTTGCAAAAAAAATGATCTTTACATTTTAAAAAAATAATATAAAACTTAAACAGCATTATATATGAATATATCACTCAATAATGCTATATCACTAGAAATTTCAAGGAGATAAATTTTGAAAACACTTTTTAAAAAAACCGCTATATTACTGGTTATCTCTGCATTATTAACTAGTTGCGCAAGCATGTATGGAGATAATACCCGACTTGTCAAAGTCGATTCCCAACCACAAGGAGCTGATATTTATATTGATGGAGCCCGTGTCGGAAAAACCCCTTCTGTTATTACTCTCTCTTCTTATATTTATGGTGGTAAAACTCTTGTTCTAAGAAAAGAAAATTTCTCAGAAACTTCTATTATGGTTAATTCTAAATTCCAACCTGTCGGTATATGGAATATTTTAAATGGTTTTGGCTTTCTAATCGATGCCGCAACAGGAAATATTTTAAAGATTGATCCTGCGAATTTATCAGTACATACAGAACTAACGCCGATTATTCATTAAAAAAATAAATTAACAAAATATTTAAAACACTTAAGTATAACGATCCGAAAAAAGTTTTCTTATTTCAGATCGTTTTTAATTTGTATAATTAATTTGTTCTTCTTGCTTAGTCATAAGCTCATTCACGCTTTGAAAAACTTTTGAGACCTCGCGATCGATCGCATTGCTTTCTTTGATATCTTTTAAAAAAGTTGCCAATTTATCTTTATTTTTATTCTTTGAAAAAACTTTACTCTCATTTAATAATAAATTTTCTACATTTGCAATTCTCTCATGATTTTTGGCAATAAACTTTTGAAAAAGCGCAATTAATAAATCTTTTTCTCTGCGCAACTGTTCTGCTATCAAAGCATATTCTTCCATATTGAGTGCACGGGTAATCTCGTGAATAAGAAGTTCATGCGGAACAGGTTTATCGAGTAATCCATAGACCCCAAGACGAAGTGATTGAATGGCATCTTTTTTATTAGCAAATGCTGACTGGATAATAATGGGTTTACGGATATTTAACTTCCTAATTTCAGAAACAAACTTGAGTCCGTCAAGCATAGGCATTTTAATATCAGAGATTATTAAATTGGGCACATCTCCGGATTTGATTTTCTCTAAAGCTTCAACAGATGAATTGAATAAAACGATATTGATCTTCAAATAGATTTGAATGACTGATGCCATTGCATCCAATATATCTGGTTCATCGTCTACTATAAAAATTGTTTTATCCATAAAGTCTTTCTTCATTGCAAAGCTCCTTTAGCAAACAATCTTAATTCCACACGTTTATCTTTTTATTTTCATTCAAATCAGTCTGACTAATCCATTATAGTTTTTAAATGCCGCTCTTTGTCTGAACCTATGCTTTTTATTTATCCTCCGGAAATGAGCTACTAAATGTGTAACTACTCACTGTCCCATTTTCATTAAAACGTATGGTTAGGTCTTTTGTTTGACTTTCAGAAAAGGCGGAATATTTATAATACCCATATGAATATGTTCTGTAGCCAGAATCATAACCCACACGAAATGGTGGGCCAAAAGCCTTTTCAATTTCATCTTTTGTCGTTTTGTCTGATTTTATCCAAGTGACTTTGGCTGGAAACTGGGTGCCCACAGTAAGGCAAGAAACGGTAAGGAGGGATGCTCCAGAGAGAGAAACGAGGCTCAAAGCTGTTTGGAAATTCATATCTATCCTTTATTACTGAATAAAATGTTTAAATAATTATGCATTGCTGAAAGAAAATTTAAATTTGCTCTCATAACTTCATACATCATTCTGATTATGGCTTCAAAGGGAGTTTAGAAAGTAGACAAAAATTACGATAAAAATAAAGGAGAGATGTTCAAAAAAGCATCACTCTGACCTTTTGGAGGATTTAGACTGATTCTAATAAATTATTAACATTATGAAATTAAAAAGATTTTTTCTTGACGTCATTTTTCTCTTGCAAATAGAGACGTTCCGTGAAACACTGGGAACCGAGAATACTCCGTGAGTCATGAAAAGTTTTCAGAGCCACCGTTTTTCTCAAAGTTTTTATTGTTCGATACAACGCGTGGCATGGGGCTTTTGTGTTAGATCGGCATTTGTTCAATTCAACTGGAGATCCTGTGGGTACCAAGTTATATGTAGGCAATTTGCCTTTTTCTGTTAGTGAAAATGATGTTGCTAGTCTTTTTGAAAAGGCTGGTAATGTGGCTTCCGTTCGTGCCGTTATGGATCGCGAAACAGGCCGTTTTAAAGGATTCTGTTTTGTTGAAATGGGAACAGAAGCTGAAGCACAACAAGCTATTTCTATGTTCAACGGTTCTGAGCTTAACGGCCGTCCAATGATCGTAAACGAAGCTCGTCCACCTGAACCACGCAACAACCGCGGTGGATTCGGCGGCGGTCATCGTGGTGGCGATCGTGGTGGAAACCGCACTCGCTACTAAGATCAAGCTCAATTGATCCTTTTGCTAACGCGAATTAAAAAGCCCTCGTTCCTTTTAGGACTGAGGGCTTTTTAATTACTAATTAACTTCGTCCATTATAAATAGATTCAATACTTTCTCCATTCATTTTTCTCTGATGCAAATTTTGCTGTTTAGCAAAGTTTTCCATTACATCTTGCACAGTTTTATTTTGATTTTCTAAACTCTGCTCCCATGGTTTCTGTTGTTCCCATGGTTTCTGTTGTTCCCATGGTTTCTGTTGTTCCCATGGTTTAGTAAAATCATTTTTTGCATAATTATATTCCCAAGAATCCTCATGCCAAATTTTATCCTGCTCCCATGGCTTTTTCTGCTCCCATAAATTATTATAATTGTGAAAAATTTTTCGATAATTTGCTAAATTTTCAAAACTTACAAGCTCCCAAGGATTTTTATCCTCAGGTTGAGAGCCAGGTTCACGCATTGAGTCATTATTTTTTCCTACAAAATCAAATTTATAACGATAAAGCCTTTGCTTATGCTCAACAATTTGCCCTGGTTCATTGTAATTTTTTTGTGGATCCCACGCTGAATACACTGGCTGAAAAGAATCAGGTTGAATTGAAGACTTAGAATCATTTAATGTGTATTTACTATCTTGTGCAAAAGAATATAACGGTAAGACCAAAAATACACAAAGTATTTTTGGTGTAAATTTAAATTTATGCATAATCTCTTCTCTCAAAAAAAATAAAAACTTTCTTAAAATAATTAATTATATAAGTTAATTTTACACATTAAATTAATTATAAAATAAAAATATAAATAACACTTAATTAACTAACTTAAAAAAATTTAAATTTCTAGATAAATTAAAATATATTTTAATAAAATTTTAATTGATTTATTTTTAAACAATTTCATTCATTCTAACTTTACATCACTGCCTCAACTTCAACTCTCCTTTATTTTCCAAAGAGAATCGGTAAACATTTTCTTTTCATCGGTAAAATTTTTTATTACAGAAAATCCAGTATTCTGAGCAAAATTAAAAATATCATTATCTGAGTATTTAAATGAATTTTCTACGTGAATCGCCTCACCATAATCAAAACAAAATGATTTTTGTAATTTTTTAAAATAAATTGTCTGCAGTTTTTCAGAAATTAAAAACTTTGCATCGCTCCAATTAAGGGGTTGTAAAATCCATGATGAGAAAAGTTAGATTTTATAAAATTGGAGCCAATCTCAGCATTCATTCTTACAAGCAAATTTAAATTAAAATCGTGAGTTATATTCGCTTTATCGTTATAAGCTTCCGTAAGCAATGAAATATCTTTTTTCTTATCAAAACCTATGAGTAGAAAATCATTTTTTGTCATATGCTGACTAATTCCACTAAGCAAATCTTTTACCTGCGCTGGATCATAATTTCCAATCGTTGAACCTAAAAATAGAAAAAAGCGCCCATTATTGTCAATTGCAGGAGAAGAAAATGAATTATAATCTCCAATGATCGAGCTGGTTTGAATGTTTGGATATTTCCTGAACCGCGCAAGTGATTGTTCGATAGCAGAGATGCTAATATCAATAGCTTTGTAACTTATTTCTTTGGGATTCCAAGTCATAAAATGCTTAAGAATAATTTCTGCCTTCGAACCATCACCAGGCCCGAATTCTAAAATTTCTTTAATTTTCCCAACATAAGGTTTTAATTCACTCGCACAAGATGCTAAAATTTGCTTCTCAGTACGTGTTAAATAGTATTCTTCCTGCTCTGTTATAAGATCAAAAAGACGACTTCCTTCTTTATCGTAAAAATATTTGCTAGGAATTCGTTTTGGAAAACTCTCTAGTCCCTGCTTTACATCCAAAGCGAATTCTGATTCCTGTAATGAATTTTTATTATTGTTCATATTTTTTCCTATAATAAATTTATTTTATTTGAATAAAATATTTAATTTTTTATAAACTTAATCTAAAACATAAAAATTATAATCCAAATAACAAAATAGAAAAATACTAAACTCTTTTCAAGTTTTAAATTCATTTTTTAATGAAAATTTTGTCATTTGTTCATAATTAAATCATCAAAACTATCAACTCGCTTCTTTGTGATCATCATCTTCAGACTCCATCCACTTGCGCCATTTCTCGACCGTTTTTAAGAATTTTTTATCTGACTGCACTTTTGCCAAATCTGCAAGCCAACCGCCAATCATAACATCCTCTTGATGGACTTTGGCCGACTTCTTCATGGGTCTGTAATTGATTTTATACAGTCTTGTGGCAGGCATTTCGCCTTCAAAAAAGGAGGCCAAAGCAAATTCTTGTGAAACACCAATCTCTTTAGCCAATAGGATAGAAATCGAGCGCAGCAACTCGGATTTAGAAGAAGATTTCCCTGTCTTTACAGTGAGTTCATGCAAGGAGTAGACCACGGCATCAGCCAAGTTTTTATCTATTTTAGAAGGGTCGTAAGCCATCACAACGGGCAATGCATAGCTTAAAAAACCGCGCCAGAGTTCACGATCACGGGCATGTGAAGAATCGGCATAGGCTGAGATGCTCAGCATATCGAGTTCATTTTTATCCATCTGCCCCTCCTCTTTTTCTGGATTTTTTCCTTCTTTCTATCGGAGTCCTGTTCTATGTTAATAGTCATGGGGAACTCCCCTACGGTAAAAACTGCATTTAACCAGGTAGAACAAATGGCATTTATAGTATTTGAAGGTGGCGAAGGTGTTGGTAAAAGCACTCAAATCGAACTTCTTTTCACATCTTTAAAACAGCAAGGCATAACCTGCACGCTCACGCGCGAACCCGGAGGCACACCCTTTGCGGAGGACATTCGTGCGTTGTTCAAACGGATCAATGCGCATGGCGACGCCCCACTTCCCTTAACAGAGCTTCTGCTCATCACGGCCGCTCGCGCTCAGCACATACAAAAGGTCATCGAGCCCGGATTGAAAAAAGGTGAGCATATTATTTGTGATCGCTTTCTTGACAGCACATATGTGTATCAAAGTTTTGTGGGCAAGGTTGAGAAACAGGTGGTCGATGCCATTTCGCAATATGCTTTGCAAAATATCATTCCGGATCTCACATTGGTGTTAACGGCTGACCCACAGAAAGCTTTGTCGAGGATAAAAAAAGAAAAAAGGCGAACAGAAGACAGACTGGATTCTTTTTCAAATGATATTCATACACAAATAATGAATGGATATAAAGAAATATTAACGAACAAGTTACCTTATCCAAGTGGTAAAGTACCAGTTAGAATTGCAATCGACGCCAATGCATCTGTTGAAAATGTGTTTGCCCAAGTTAAGCTAGCAGTATTGAATACGCTTGGGATCCATTTATGAAAACTTTTCATGAATTTATAGCGAATATAAAAAACATTAAACACCATGCCCTTCTTCTTGTTTCAAGACAGTTTGAAAACAATGATTTTTCGGATGAGCATTTTCGTTTACTTATCAAAGCAAGTTGCGATATTGAATTATTTAAAAGTGAAAACACCTCTGCCTTTGAAATTGCCTCTAACCATAGTGATATATTTATTGCAGATAGACAGCGTAAAATATTGAGAATTGAAGATCTAAAAGCAATTAAAGAACTTTCTCTTTATCAACCCAATGAAGGCACCCGTCGTCTTTTTTTTATTGAAAATTGCGAAAGGATGAATGCAAATTCAGCCAATGCGCTGTTAAAAGCACTCGAAGAGCCTCAAGCTCATTCTTTATTTGTACTCACAACAAAAGATTTAAGCCTTGTCTTACCAACAATAACAAGCCGCTGTCTAAAAGTTTTTCTCCATTTTACGGACATCGAAAAGAAAAATATTGTGAGTGAATTAACACAAGAAGACTACAAAGCAATAAAGTTACAAGTGGATTCATTTAAAAATTCTATTTCTTATCTCAATCAAACCCTCTCCGAACAGATTATCAGTTCAATAAATCCTGTAAAACTAAAAAATATTATTGAACTATCGGAAAAACTTGCAAAAGAATACAAAGCTCATTTATTGCAAGACATAATTGTTTTTATAACATGTGAACGCCTTAAAAAAGAGCCTGATTTTCTCTCAGTTTCGAAATTTATCCTGTCGCAAATTTCGGAATGGAAAAACAATGAAAGCTTGAATCCTTCAACGCAATTGTGGCTCATTCGCATTTTCACCTGTTTTCAAGTTGCCTGAACAAGTTGATTTTCTAAAAAAATAAAGTGAAAATCCTCAGACAAAAATGGGGAGAATACACATGCGAACAATTCAACTGCACATCCGCTCATCCTTACCAAGCAATTTACATCCGCTTTGGGAGCTTGCGCGCAATGTTTGGTGGTCATGGAATAGCAACGCTATAAACTTATTTAGGCGGATCAATCCCCAAGAATATGAAGCCAGTGGCCCATGTCCACTTAAGCTTTTAAACACCCTACCTTCATCTACATGGGACAGTCTGAAAGAAGATGACGGATTTTTAGAGCACCTGAATGAAGTGTACAAAGAATTTTTAGATTATCTTGAAACAGGAACTAATAAAGTAACAGAATATAAAAATTCAAATATAATAGCCTATTTTTCAATGGAATTTGGTTTGCATGAAAGCATTCCACTTTATTCAGGAGGTCTAGGAGTACTCTCAGGTGATCATTTAAAAACGGCGAGTGATTTATCGTTACCTATGGTTGGCGTTGGCTTGTTTTATTCTGAAGGTTACTTTCGCCAAATATTAAATAAAGATGGTTGGCAAATAGAAAACTATGATACAAATGATCCTTTTTATTTACCGATGCAGCTTATGGTTGAATCTTCAAATAAGCCAATACTTGTTGATGTTGAAATTGCAGGTTCTAAAATATATTTTCAAATTTGGAAATTAAATGTAGGTAAAATTCCTCTTTATTTAATGGATACTAATGTTCCAGAAAATTCTGCTGAAAATCGTCTCATAACATCGCGCTTATATGCTGGTGGACAAGAGTTACGCATTCAACAAGAAATTATTTTAGGTGTTGGTGGGACTCGTGCTTTACAAAAAATACAAATTCAACCTTCTGTTTATCATCTTAATGAAGGTCACTCCGCTTTTTTAACTTTAGAAAGAATTTCTCAACTGATAAAAAAAGGTCTTGATTGGCAGGAAGCTCTTATCGCTATTAAAGGAACACAAGTTTTTACAGTCCATACGCCCGTACCTGCAGGGAACGATGCTTTTCCAGCACAAATGCTTGCTCATTATTTAGGCGATCTCTATAAAAACTATGGCATTCCTGATAATGAATTTTTTAATTTAGGCCGTCCTCCCGACAATCATGCTGAATTTTCCATGCCCGTCTTTGCTTTACGGACGAGTGGGCATAGAAATGGAGTGAGTCAGCTGCATAAAAAAGTGTCGAAAAAAATATGGAAACCGCTTTGGCCCGACCTCTTGGATTCAGAAGTCCCAATTAATGGTATCACCAATGGGATTCACACACGCACATGGCTGTGTAACGAATTGGTAGAGCTATTTGATTTTTATTTGGGTAAAGGATGGGATGCAAAATTAAATGATCCGACTATCTGGAAAAGAATTGAAAATATTCCAAATACTGAAATTTGGAATATCCACATGACTCGCAAAAGCCGCTTATTGTCATCCATACCAAAGTCATATTTATCTCCTGAATATTTAACAATTGGATTTGCCCGTCGATTTGCCAGTTATAAAAGAGGCAATCTTATCTTTCGTGACATAGAGCGACTTAAAAAACTCATGCAAAATAAAGACCGTCCGATACAATTAATTATATCAGGCAAATCTCATCCTGCAGATCATTTAGGGAAAGAAATTATTCAATCTGTTGTTAAATATATACAGAATGAAAATTTAAATTCAAATATTGTCTTTCTTGAAAATTACGATATGCAGATTGCGCATAAATTAGTGCGAGGAATTGATGTGTGGTTAAATACTCCTATCCGCCCCCTCGAGGCTTCAGCGACGAGTGGGATGAAAGTTGCCATTAATGGTGGATTAAATTTTTCCATCCTCGATGGTTGGTGGGACGAGGCCTACCATGAAGACCTGGGTTGGTGTATTGGTTCAAGAGAAATGCTCACTAATGAAAATTTAAGAGATGAACGAGATGCCCAAAGTTTATATGATACCTTAGAGTTTGCAATTGTTCCTCTCTATTATAGTTCTAAAGTACCAAATGAGTGGATTGAGAAAATGAAAAAAGCAATTTCAACACTCACTCCTCGCTTTAGCGCAAATAGAATGTTAATGGATTATACAAATCAGTCCTATCTACCCGCTGCAAAATTTCATGAAAAATGGTCTATGCACTCTACAGAGCAAATAAATGCATTAAAAAAACATATAAATAATGTGCAGGAATTAAAAGAAAAATGGCGACAAGTTGAAATAACTCGCGTGGAGTTAAAGCCTTCTGATACCGTAAGTGTCGGCGAGACTGTTACGTTACAGGTTGAAATATATTCACCCTTCCCTGAAAATTGGCTTGAAGTTAACCTAGTTTTTTCTAAATCTGACAACAATAAATCAGAAATTATAAGCAAAGATATTGTTATGCCATGTGTAGAAAAAGATTCTGGCAAAAAGTTTATCTACGTTACACATCTCGAAACTACCAATCCAGAAATCCGTACATATAATATCCGAGTGTGTCCAAATCCAATTATTTTTCCAGAACATCTTGATTTAAATTTAGTAGCACGTTAACAATATTTTGAATGCTTAATGATGAATTTTTTGAATTGAGAACGGTGGAATTATGAAGATACTAATGTTAGGATGGGAGTATCCTCCAATGATTTCTGGTGGCTTAGCAACAGCTACGGAAGGACTGATAAATGGGCTCATCTCTTTGGGGCATAAAGTAACACTTGTTTTACCTTATTTTCCCCATTCAGTAAAAATAAAAGGTCTCAAAATTGTCAGTCCCGAAAATCCATATATCCTTGACGAAGAAATTGACGAAAACATTCATAATATAAAATCAGTTCACAACCAAAAACAAAAAAGTGTTTTCGAAATAATTTCGCAAACCTATCAAGACATTGAGAATATAATACAAAATATATCAAATAAAAATAATATTTCTCACTACAATTACACCTTGAATGATATTGATCTATCGCAAAATGAAAAAGAAAATTTAGAAAAAGACTTAAAAAATTACCATCATTTATTAACTGAAAATTTAAAAAGCAATGAAATAAACCTCAAAATCAAACCATTTACTTTTTCTATAAGCAATGAAATTAATGAAAAGATATATGCTCTTGGACTACTTGCTTTAGACATTTTATCTAAAGATCCAGATTATAATATTATTCATGCTCATGATTGGATGAGTTTCACCGCAATAGATATGCTCAATTCCAAATATGATATTCCTGTAGTCGCACATATTCATTCCACTGAAATCGATCGAGCTGGAGATATTCACAATAACCGCCGCATCCTTGCAATCGAAAAAAAAGGTCTCGAAAATGCCGACATGATCATAGCGGTTTCAAATTACACAAAGAATGTAATTATCGAAAAGTTTGGGATCATGCACAAAAAAATAAAAGTCGTATACAATGCCAACAATGATCAACATATTACTCTTATAAAAAAGACTGAAAAGTCAATTGAACACAAATCAAATAAACAAACTGTTACTTTTGTTGGCCGAATCACCTTTCAAAAAGGCCCGTCATATTTTGTTTTTGCTGCCCAAAAAGTTCTAAAAATTAATCCAAATGTTATATTTAAAGTCGTTGGCACAGGTGACCTTCTCCCCTCTATGAAACAACTCATTTGGGAACTGGGAATAGATAAGAATTTTATTTTTTCAGGTTTTCTAAATGCTGAAGGTGTGCAAAATGTTTTAAATGACTCAAGTTTATTTGTCATGCCAAGCGTCTCTGAACCTTTTGGCATTGTTGCTCTTGAAGCTATTGCAAAAAATATACCTGTTATTATTTCTAAACAGTCTGGTGTTTCCGAAGTGTTAAATCATGCTATGAAAGTTGACTTTTGGGACACCGATCTCATGGCTGATAGAATTCTGAGTATTTTAAAGTATAAACCCATTCGCAATGAACTTGTTGAAAACTCATTAAAAGATCTTTCACATAGAACTTGGAAACACTCAGCTCAAACGCTTATAAATGCATACAGTGATTTTCATTGAAAGGAAATAAAATGGTTGCTTTGTGTTTTTATTTTGAAGTGCATCAGCCTTTTCGTATTAATCATTATAGAATAAAAGATATTGGTGAGCATAAAAATTACTTTAATTCTGATTCTAACCAGGTAATTTTTGAAAAAGTTGCAAAAAAATGTTATTGGCCAGCAGGTTTATTAATTGCCTCACTGCTAAAGCGATATCCAACCAGTTTTAAAGTAACATTCTCATTGTCAGGAACTTTTTTAGCCCAGTGTGAAGAATATGATCCTAAATTACTTGAACTATATCAAGATATATTATCTCTCAAAAATGCAGAAATTATTTGTGAAACGTCTCATCACAGTTTATCAGCATTGATCGATGAAGAAGAATTTTTTGCCCAAATTGATCTACACAAAAAAAATATTAAAAAACTTTTTGATCGAGAAGTCTCAGCATTCCGCAACACAGAACTTATATATTCTAACAATATTGGAAAACTGATAGAGAAAGCTGGTTTTAACACTTGCCTTGTTGAAGGATGGGATCCCTTTATTCCACAGGGTTGGAATCCGCACCACGTGTTTCATCATCCCGAAAAGCAAAATTTAAAATTATTACCTAAAAGTTATAAGCTTTCTGATGACTTAGCCTTTCGCTTTTCAAACCGTGGGTGGGAATCATGGCCTCTGACACCTGAAAAATATCATGCTTGGTTTGAAAAACTCTTGGATGGCACACATGAGTTTGTTGGATTATTTATGGATTATGAAACCTTTGGAGAGCATCAATGGGCCGACACAGGTATTTTTGAATTCCTTGAAAACTTTATCAGCAATATGACCTTAGACAAACGTTTCGAATTTTTAACAGTATCAGAAGTTTCACAAAAATTTTCTGCTCAGGCTCCTCTTGATATCGATAGACCGCTGAGTTGGGCCGATACAGAACGTGATATATCCGCATGGCTTGGGAATCGTATACAAGAAGATGCATTCGCAAAAGTTTACAGCTTAAAGAAACAAATCAGTTCCCTTAAAGATGATTCATTAACCGAAGAGTGGAGAAGACTTCTTACAAGTGACCATTTTTATTATATGTGTATAAAATGGTCTAATGATGGAGATGTGCACAAGTATTTTAGTCCATTTGAAAGTCCTTATGAAGCTTATTTAGATTATGTCAATATTTTAGAAGATTTTGAATTAAAATGTGCCGAAAAAATAAAGGAAAAAGAACTAACCAAAAATAACGTGTTAATTCAAGCATATGGACATATCGGAGAGAATGCAGCATGTCCGAAAACTATTCAAGCATCGTCGCCTCAGCCAATATCCTCGCCTGTCTTGGTGAAGATGGACAACTAAAAGGACTTTTTTGGCCCTTTAAAGACGCACACCATTCGCATCTCAATTTCTCAATTTGTGGATTAGCAATAGATGGCGAAAGCATTTGGCTTGATAAAATTCGCGATGGGCTTAGTATATCTTTTTTTGCAAAAGAAAATGCCTTAGCTGTCCATTGGAATATCCAGCATCCACGCTTTCAAAATATTGAAATAATAAAAAGAGTAATTCCTAATGGGTCTGCTCTCATAGAACAATGGTCTTTCGAAATACCAATAGAATTTGCGGACAAAAAAATTCAGCTTTGGTTATTATCAAGCTGGAAAATGCACAATGAAAAAAGATTTCAAGCTGTTTATTCAGAAACTGGAGAAGACCTAATTTTCGCTTACAATAGCAATTATTGGGTTGGAATTGCTGCCTGTAATGATTCCCAGTTCTCTCATTTCCAATACGTCCGAGCAATCCAAGCGCAAAACAGCACAACCATGGGAGAAATGATCGATCTTTTTTTACGCGACCCCAATCACTTTCGTAGAATTGAAATGGGTCAAGTATATGCAGCTGCTTGCACTCAACCACTCACTCTCACACAATCGCTAGAAAATAATAATTTATTTACTGCAAAGATCTCAATTATTTATGAATTTGGCTTTCAGCAAGAAGAAGTTGAGCAAAAATTTGCTCTTTATTTAGATAAAGATCCCTCTATAAATATCCCTAATGAACCTTTGAATAAAAATAAAATCGAAGACCAACGTCAAAAAATATTAAGCAATCTAGAAATAAAGAAACAATATTTAAAAGATGTTTCTCTTTCAGTTCTAAAATCATTAACTGATCAAAATGGTGGAATTCTTGCAGCACCTGAGTGTGATTCTGATTTTAAACACAGTGGTGGATATGGATTTATTTGGCCAAGAGATGCTGCATTTTGTGCTCTGAGTTTAATAAAATGTGGATATATAGAGGATGCGCGTCCCATACTACAATTTTTATGTCAAATACAAAGTCAAAGTGGAGATTATTTTCAACGTTTCGACTCCCAAGGTAACAAAGCACCAAGTTGGTGCGAATTGCAAGCAGATCAAATAGGTCTTGTTATTGTTGCGTTGACTGAATTTATTCGTTACGAAAAGAATGATAAATTTCTCCTCTGTATTAAAAAAGGAGTACAAAAACTAATCAACGACTTTAATGAAAAAGGCTCCCTTCAAAATAGTTTTGACCTCTGGGAAGAATTTTATGGTTTACATTTTTATTCACATATTTGTGCACATTCTGCTTTAGTAAATACCTTACCACTTTTTCCTGAACTCAAAGAAGATATTAAAAATTCAATAAAAAACTGCGAAAATTTCTGTTACAATCACTTATATGTAACAAAACAAAAACGATTTGCTCGCGGAGTTGACCCTCATAATAACCGCGATCTCAGAGCAGATATCTCCCTTTTATCCTGTATATTTCCCTTCAATGAATTTCCAATTGAAGATGCACTCAAAATATCTATTTTTGAATTTTGTTATGATAAGCTTTCGACAAAGATGGGAGCTCTGCGCTATGAAAATGACATCTATATGGGAGGAAATAGCTGGATTCTCTCAGGCTTTTGGCTGGCACAAGCCGCTCTTTCCCTGGCTCATTTAAAACCAGAATTTCAGAAAATAGCGCAGGATATCTTTGAAAAAACTCTTAACCTCAGCAATGAAGCTGGTTATTTTCCAGAGCAAATACATTCTGTAACAGGAAAAGCGCTTTGGGTTGTGCCTCTTGCTTGGAGTCATGCATTTTATTTATGGACAAACGAAAATTTTAAAAAAATTAAATAGCATGTCAATTATTTGAAAAATAAATTCATTTTTTAATATATATTTATTTTAGACGAGTTCATATCGAGGAATTTAATATGCAAAATAATCCAACTGTGTCAAATGAAGAATTGAGAATGCAGGAATTAAATAATTATTTTGTTTTAGATACCCCCCCTGATTTTAATCTTGATAGTTTAACAAGAATAGCATCACGTATTTGTCATACTCCAATCGCTCTCATCTCATTAATTGATGAAAACAGACAATGGTTCAAATCAAAAGTTGGACTTGATGTTGAGGAAACTCCAAGGGAAATATCATTCTGCACCCACGCCATTCAACAAGACGACGTTTTTATCGTTGCAAATCCAACAGAAGATCCCCGTTTTAAAGATAATCCTTTAGTAACAGGAGAACCCTACATTCGCTACTACGCAGGAATGCCACTTAAGTCTCATAACGGCTATAATGTTGGAACCATTTGTGTCATTGATCAAAAACCCAATTATTTAGACGAAGATAAACTCGAACTTCTCCGTGCATTATCAAAACAAGTTGTAAACTATTTTGAAATTTATAAGAAAAATAGAGAACTCATTCTTTTAAGAAAATCAATTATTCATGATGAAAAACTAAAATCTGTAATTAATATCAGCTCTGGTATTTCACAAGAAATAAATAATCCATTATCAATTATTCTTGGCCGCATATATTTATTAGAAAGCAAAATAAAAAGCGAACATGCTTTTGAACAGCAAGATGCTTTAAAAGATTTGAATTCTATTTTGAATGCAAGCAAACGTATTTCATATATTATTAATTCTTTATGTGATTTTTCAATGGTTTCAGATTTTGAAGAAATCAAAGTACGAGATTTCTCTGAGATTTTAAACCAGGTGCTCATTCTTTGCGAAACAAAAATTATTAATAGTGGAATATATTTAGTGATTGATGAAATTCCGAGCGTTAAATTGAAATGTAGACCTATTAATTTAGCACACGCATTTTATAATGTCATAATGAATGCATATGAAGCTGTCCTAGATCAAGAAGAGAAATGGATTAATATTAAAATGTCTTGCTTAGAAACCGATAATAAAAACAATCTTATTGTGCGCATCTTGAACAGTGGCACAGGTATGCATCCGAATATAAAAAAGAATATAATGAATCCTCTTTTTCCAACTCATTTATTGGAAGCGTCAATGGGTATCGATTTAAATTTAGCAAAGTGGATCATTTCTGATTGCAATGGTAACCTTATTCACGATGATCTCAATGAAAAGTCTACTTTTATCATTCAGCTTCCAACATATGTAGAAGAATAAGCAAAAATTTATTCACATTTTTTTCCACACTCTGCACAACAATAACAGCCTATGCGAAAAATTCTCTCTCCTTTATATGAAAAATTAAAATAATGCTTTACTGTATAAAATGGATTTTCATTTTGTTCTTCTCTATTCTTTTCCGTAACTTTAAGTGTATCTTTCGTATAAGTCATTATCGCATCATCTAAATAGAGTTTCAAAATACTATCACCGGATCGTTCAAATACCAAATGCTTATTATTGTACATTTCGAGACGGATTTCTGCTGGTGTCCAGTTTTTCTTATAATGAAAACTCTCGCCACACTTTGCTTCACACACACTACATTTATCAATCATTTTTTTAGCGTAAATAGGAATATTAAACAAAATTAACAACGATAAATATGAAAACACTTTAGGCATTTTTTTATCCATAGCTAAAGTTTAAACTATTCAATACTCTTTTTTAAAGACATCAACGGTCTCAATTCCCTTCATATTATGCCATTCTATACTCGGCTTAAGATAGTTTCTTTCAAAAATATTGACTATTTGTTGATCAAGTTCTTTTGGAAATGGATAAAAACCAGCAAAAGGGAACATTTTATCCAACAAAAGGTACACGGATAAGTTTTGCGCATAAAATATAGGATCAATATATTCCATAACAAAAGGATGCTCAAGAGTAAAATTAATTGGTTTTTTATTTGCTAAAATTCTTTCTTCTGGAAAATAATCTCCAAATTCATCCGCCCCACCCATATCAACTAAATAAGCATCAAAAAAATCACTCGGATTTAATTTATATTCTTTCGATATTAAATTGTTTATTCCTGTAGAGCATACGACACAAAAAGCTTTTTTCAGAGTTGATTTTATTTTTTCAACTTCTTTACTATCAATAAATGCAGCAGAGTAATACCGAGCCAATTCAAATGCAGTTGCTTTATTGTCAATAATGGTTATTTTAGCTTTTTTCTTAGATAGAATTTCCAATAATCCGGATCCTAATTTTCCACAGCCAATTAAAACAACATTTTTATTATTGAGATCTTCACTCGTGATTGATTTAAAAGCTTGAACAAATAATTCACTCGTACCATATTTGCATTCAATAATTTTTGTCTGAGAGTCATCAAGTGAAATAACTGGATAATCTAAATGAATCTTCTTATAGATTTCTCCACCCAATTGAGAAAATTCAACTGTGCCAATTTTTGGTGTTCCTGCCTGTAAAAGGCGGGCATTATAATCGAGAAAAATATCATATTCATTTTTGATATAATTAAAATCACGAACATATTTAATATTACTTTTAATGATTAAATCTTCTACTTCAGGATGATCCATTAAATTAGGGTAACCTGTCATTGTTAAAGTAGCACCTGCAAGGACAAGAGGCTCAACTTTACATAAACTTTCGAATGTTAAAGGAGCACAGTGCAAAATGCGAATGCCAGAAAGAGGTTTTTTTTCATAAACTTCTTCTGCATCTTTATATAAAAAATATGTTCTTTTTCTCAATTCTTCGATTTTAATTGATTTGAAAATGTATTCCATGCTGGTTTGCCTCCAATCTTTCTTTCACTTTAACTGTTAAGTTAAAGTGAAAGACGGTCGAAGGCAATATAGTTTATCATATATAAAGAGAGGATTGCTTTTGCCATTTATTGACCCAAAAACTTTTTTGCAAAATCAAATGGCTGTTGCGTTGGAATTCCACTGCAAACACCTGAGACAGTTCCACTCTCACATGCATGATCGCGATTTAAACTCCAAAACGAAAGTAAACCAATTCCTTTAGTTTGAGCATAGATATAAACTTGAGAAGCATCTGCAAGTGTGAAAACTTCAGGGCGAACATCATTGTAACCAATCATTGGAGTGATACCGATTTTATTATAAAGCTCAGTTGAACTTGCATTTGGATAAATAGGTGTAATTTGTTTATGCAAGCTTTCAGCTGCTTGTATAGCATTATCACCCATTCTATTTGGAGGGAATTCTGCTCCATAATCCATTGTCATAATATTAATTCTATCAACAACAACTTTATTTGTATTTGCATTTTTTAATAAATGAATACTATTTTCAAGCACTCCTGTTGGTAGTACAGGCAGTGTATAAGAAATTTTTACATCAGCGTATTTTGGATTATTCAATAACACTGCGATGGCTTTGTTTCTTAAATCTACTTGACTTGTATTTGAAATTGCAGATCCTTCAATATCAAAATCCAAATAGCGTATATTATACTTATCAATAAACTTTTCATAGGCTTTAGCTAAAGTAACTTCTTTATGTTCACCAGGCACATTACAATGATTACCTATAAACTGCTCTTCAATATAGGGACCATTAGCGCCTCCTAATGAAGCTATAACTCGGCCACCACTTGCTTGAAATGCACTTATCTGTTCCTTTAAATTGGCATTGTAATTTTGAGAATAAAAATCGCCACCACATTTTCCATCACTTAAAACAAAAGCAAGTGTTACATTATATATCCCTATTGGAACGAGATCAGATAGTTTTGAAAAAGGATACAACCAACCATTTGGTTTTGGCTGCGTTGGATCAGTTAAAGCACTGGTTTCAATATAAGGAAAAAATATTTTGTTGGCTACAATTTCCTTGGCTGAAAATGATACATTTACAGTTTGGTTTTCTGCTAAAATAACAGGATTTGGCTCTGCAGTTATCACAAATATCTTGCCGTTATTATTTAATGGTGGGATAGAAATATAATATTTTCCAACTAAAGTTTTCTCAGTTAAATCCGTACCATTAATTACGATATCTTGTGGGTTGTCTTCATTATTTAAATGAGCAGTAAAATTATAACCAGTTGAATTTGTAAATTGCAATACACCATAAGTCGGAACGGGAGGAGGAGGTGGGTTTGCACCTGTATACAATGCAATATGTGTTGCCGCTGTCTTAGCAGAGTATTCAAGTATAAGAGTGTCACCATTATTTAAAATATGACTGTCATTTGTGCTGGGTTTGTATAAATATCCTTCTGGAATATTAATAAAATCCATCCAGCCACCAGGAAATGTTCCCCAAGGTGTTCCTGTATGATCGCCTTTAAATGCAATGGTCCCCCCTGCAGTAAAATCAATTGTACACTTAGCTAATATATTTATTGTTGAATTTGTACCCCATGCATTTCTAGAAATTGCTTTGTAACATTCAGGAGGGACAACTTGTTGAGCAAATGCTGAAGCAGAAACAATAAAAGGAATAAATTGCAAAAAATTCATAATATTCTCCATGTATTTAATTTCTATTATCTTTAATCTATATAGACATCAGAACATGAATAAAAAGCTTCTGGACTATCTGATCTTTGCCAAATATTATAAATAAGATATTTACCTTTTTTATTTTCTGGAAAATCACAATTCATATAATATCTTTGATTTGTCAAAGTAACTTTATTTATTGTGCAAAAGGGTTCATCTTCTAAGTCAGACCATTTTAAGGGCTGAGAATAATCATATGAATCTTTTGTAATGTAGAACTTAAAATATTTTGTTGCATGTGGTGCAGCAGCTAAGTAAACAAAAGTGAATTTATCGTTGACGGGTTTTATGAACGATGTGTTCCAATCTGACCGATTCAAGTCGAGCCCCGTAAACATTTTATTACCACCACCGCATAAATGTCCGTCAGGTACTACCTGTTTATGTTTTCCATTTGCATTTGCTTGATTAATCCCATTCCAGTTATAAAGTGGATTCGTACCATTTTCTTTAACAACGGCTTTACAAGCTGCAGATTTTAAATCTTCAGGATCTTCTTTATAGCAGCTGTAGACACGACTGATAGGATATTCTATAGTACCATGTGCAAAACTGAGCAGTGGCACTATAGAAAATGAAAAGGTAACAAACCTCAAGAACACAACTCTTTGTGTGAATTGATTCATGATCATTTACTCCCAAATTTATTCAGTTTTAAGTAGACAGTTACTTAGATATGCCTATATACTTTTTATTTATCCTCCATATTTAGTTTTTTTGTGAAATTTAGATAGCCAGCAAAAGACAATTATTTTTAATAATACAAACTTATTATTTTTTAACAAATTTAATTCGTCTAAATTTTGACGGAAAAATTTGATTTTATCCAGAAAAATCTCGAGAAAAACAACAAATTCAGTTGACTAAAAATTTCAAAATATATTTCCATTGCCTATTATTTTTTTTGAAAAAATCAGCATTATTTTTAGAATGCATTTTCTGCCATTTTTTTGTTAGAAAATTATTTCACATATAACAATTTTTATTATAATTATGAATAATTAATAAGGAGTGAGGTAAAGCAGATGACGCTTCTAAAAATAAATAGAATATTTAGATTTTTGATTCTTCTTTTTAGTTTATTTTTTTTCATTCATCTTCATGCTTCGACTAAAATAACAGCTGTCACTGAACATTATCCACCCTATAATATGATTGAAAATGAAAGTATTGTCGGTGTTTCAGTAGAAATCATGCAAGAATTATTCAAGCGTGCTAAAGTTGATTACACATTGAATATATATCCTTGGGCACATTCCTATAAATTGGCCCTTGAAGAGCCAAATACCGTGGTTTTTGCCACTTCTCGCTCACCTGTAAGAGAAAACCTGTTTAAATGGGTAGGCCCCATCGGTGAAAGCAACTGGGTTTTTTTTAAGAAAAAAGGCTCAGAAATAAAAATAAACACACTTGAAGACGCTAAAAAGTATAAGATTGGCGGTTACAATGACGATGCCACCGCTGAATATCTGAAGAAAAATGGCTTTATATCTGGCAAATCACTCATTCTCGCCAACAATGAAGTGCAAAATGCTTTTAAACTGGAAGCGGGTCGAATTGACCTCTGGGCAACGGGCGCTTTACTTGGCCCTTATATCAGTAAATCAGAGAAAACGGGAAATATTGTTGAGGTTTTTACAATTAAAAAAAGCGAACTCTATGCTGCCTTCAATAAAAGAACGGATGACGCTCTTATTAAGAAACTCAATGACCTCCTTAGTCAGATGAATAAGGACAAAACTATTGAAAAGATAAATAAAAAGTACAAATAAGGAATCTCCCAGCTGCCTCACTCTTTGCCAATTTCCCTTGAATCACAACACAAATGCAGGTAAGTAACACAAGCTTGTCATGAACTATGACAATAGGCTTTTTGTGTTTTTGGGGGTTATTTATTATGCGTTCTTTAAATTATGATGTGGTGGTGGTTGGAGGAGGTCATGCGGGTTGTGAAGCAGCTCTTGCTTCTGCACGTATGAAAAAGAAAACACTTCTTATTTCAATGAGCATCGATCGCATTGGACAGATGTCCTGTAACCCCGCAATTGGCGGAACAGCAAAAGGACATTTAGTAAAAGAAATCGACGCTTTAGGCGGCGAAATGGGCGCTGCCATCGACAAAACTGGTATTCAATACAGAATTTTGAATAAGAGCAAAGGCCCAGCCATTTGGTCGAGTCGCGCACAGGCAGATATGGATCTTTATCGCACATATATGCGAAAAACACTTGAAGACACACCTTATCTTGATCTTTTACAAGATACTGTTTCTTCCCTTATATTAGATGAAAATTGTGTCTATGGGGTGAAGACCTCTCTCGATCAAATCGTTCATTCCAACTGTGTTATTTTAACCACAGGTACATTTTTAAATGGTTTGATTCATATTGGCGAAAGAAGAATCACTGCCGGACGAGCGGGTGAACCTGCAAGTGTAGAGCTTGCTCAAGCTTTAAAAGACTATGGCTTTCAAGTGGGACGGATGAAAACAGGCACCACACCTCGACTTGATGCTCGCTCCATCGATTTCTCCCGTTTAGAGCGGCAGGACAGTGACCCTGATTTTGTTCCTTTTAGCAACAGAACAGACAAAATCACCCAACCTTTGGTTCCCTGTTATATAACATATACTAATGAAAAGACTCATGAAGTTATTAAAAACCACATGCATCTCTCACCACTTTACAGTGGTATCATCACAGGAATTGGCCCACGCTATTGTCCCAGCATTGAAGACAAAGTCGTAAAATTTCCTGACCGTGTCAGTCATCAAATTTTTATTGAACCTGAAGGCTATCAAACCCACGAAATTTATCCAAATGGGATCAGCACGAGCTTGCCCATACATGTGCAAGAAGAATTTTTAAGAACAATTGCTGGTTTTGAAAATGTAGTTCTTATGAAGCCAGGTTATGCAATTGAATATGATTTTGTGCAACCGACAGAATTGCACCCAACTTTAGAAACAAAAAAAATTAAAAATCTTTATTTTGCAGGTCAGTTAAATGGAACAACAGGGTATGAAGAAGCCGCTGCGCAAGGGCTGATTGCAGGTATAAACGCTGCTCTTCGAGTGAGTGGAAAAAAACCGTTTATCTTAAGCCGCTCTGAAAGCTATATTGGCGTTTTAATTGATGATTTGACTACATTAGGGACAAATGAACCCTACCGAATGTTCACAAGTCGAGCTGAAAATAGATTGAAATTACGCGAAGACAATGCTGATGCACGTCTCACCGAGTATGGTTACCAACTTGGATTGGTGGAAGATGAAGTCTATGCAAAATTTAAAGACCGTATTCAAAAAATATCTTCAGAACGTGCACGTTTAAAAAGTATTTGGTTAAATCCAACACCCGAGTTAAATAAAAAATTATTGGAAAATAGTTTACCCGAAATCTCAACAAACGTTACGCTCGATGCATATTTAAAAAGACCCGAAGTGAATGTCCGTTTCCTTAAAGAAGCAGGCTTCGTTTCAGATTACGATCTCCGCGTGTTACGTTGTGTCGAAATAGAAGTAAAATATGAAGGGTATATTAAAAGAGAAGAAACGCAATGTGACAAACTGCGCACATACGATCATGTGTGGATCCCACAAAACTTTAACTATACATTAGTTAGCGGTTTATCTAAAGAAGTCGTTGAAAAACTCAAAAAACACAACCCAAGCACTCTGGGGCAAGCATCGCGTATCAGCGGCATCACTCCTGCAGCAGTTACTTTACTGCACACTATGATCGATAGAGAAAGAAGCACAATGCCCCTTCAATAGCGAAAAGGCATTGTGTTTTTCTTAGTATCTTAAAATTAAAGTAACGATTAATTTTAAGTTCTATTAACTGTCAAAGTACCATATATATATTCACCTGAAGGAGCTTTCGCATCCACAGCGTTTTCCGCTCCTAACACTCCAGTTGGCAAAGATTTAGCCATTTGCAATCGCACAAAGTTATTTTGAATTTGGGCATTGAACCCATTCGGATTGCTTGGGTCTAAAAACTTTTCAAGCTGGGGTGCATTGGTATGGACGCCAAGCATTAAGTTATAATAAGCAACGCCCCTATCGTGGTCATTGTCGACCGGAAACGATATTTGTGTGGAATATGTTTTTTGATCATCTACACTTGTAGACCAACCCCAGTTTTGTTGAAAACTTGTGCTAATTTCTGTTGAAAAAAGTCCATCAAAACCAGCACTTTCTTTAACACCCAACTGATAACCTAAGCTTGAAGTTTCTGTCTTTGACAAACCATGCGTAACAGAAATGGTATTGCTCAATGCAGATCCTCGACCCACTTGGCTTTCCCATGCCAACTGCCAGAAAGTCCCTGAACTTAAGGATTCAGAACCATCACCACTCGTAATTTGTTGCAAATTCGCCGGAGATCCATTGTTTCCATTCCAAACCTTAAAAGACTCATTGGGGTTTGATTTTATTAAAACATAACCAATAGGTTCTCCATATTTAGCATTGAATTCAATTGCTAAATCAAAAGAATCTACTGAAGGAGTCACTTCTTTGAATTTGCCATCTCCCGTGGCAGCAAAGAATTTATCAAAACTGTCATTGTAATCTTCAACATAAAACCAACTTACAGTGTTTGTTTTAATATCTCTTAAAACAAAACCGACGCTTTTGCCGGGAGGACTGTCGGGAGGAAGAAAGGGAGCCGTAGTTTGTATGTTTCGTTCTACTCCCAATACTCCATGACAACCAGTTGGATCGGTACAGACAAGTTCTGTGCCGATATCTTTGTATCCTAAACTCGCATATGACCTTGCAGGAGACCAATTTTGTTGATTTTCAATTCCCCAAGTCATGGGAAATGCTCCATTATGGGAATTTACGTAGGTATCAATGTTCGTAAAACTGGGCATGGGATATGATGGAATAGGATCTGATAATCGATTTTCCCCTGTTGAGCGTTTTCCTCTTATATTATAATTGCTTTTTAGCAACTTATTCCCAGCATAAATATTATATTTTACTATCTCATTATTTGGTTGAGATTGAATCTGCCTAGTTTCTCCGTTTGAAGAGTTCGCAAAAGCTATTCCAGATAAAGAAACACTCATTAATAATGTGATTTTTTTTGTCTTACTTTTTAACATTTATAATTTCTCCTTTAATATCGAAAGACAAATCAAGCAAAACCTCATATATTTCATACTCTTTGCAATCATAAATGTTTCAATTTATTTTATTGTAAATTTTTTTTACTTATTTTTGGCGAGTTATTAATTATTTTTTATATATAAAATCAAAGTTTTAAAAATTTTTAAAGCGTCTAGATCGTTAAATGTCAAAAAACAATTCACTTTTTGGTGGGCTATTTTGTGAATTGTTTTCTTTGTTAAGAAGCTTTATTTAAGACACTTTTGTTTAGATTTAACTTATCATTTACGACCTTAGCAACGCAGGAATCAGACCAGACATTTAAGGATGTCTCTACCATATCGATAATACTGTAAAAAGGTAATATAACCGCTAAGAGAGTGATTGGCACATTCATGCTCGCAAGCAGGCTGGCACTGAGAAAAAAGCAGCCCATCGGAACCCCAGCATTGCCCACTGCAGCTATGCTCGCAATTACCACCCAAAGTCCCATCGTAGCAATGGTTATGTCGGCACCATTATTTTGCATTAAATAGATAACAGTGGCAAAAATAAAGGCTGCGCACCCATTCATATTAATACTTGTGCAAAGGGGTAAAACGAAACGAGTGACTGTAGGATGCAGTTTTAAATTACTCTCTGCACTTTCTATGGTTACAGGTAAAGTACCTGCCGATGATTTTGAGAAAAAAGCTAAAGACAATGCGGGCAACATTCCACGCATTGTTTGAAAGGGCTTTGCACCATTCCATTTTAACCACAATGGTAAGATGATAAAGCCCTGTACTATATTGGCTAAGACGACCACAGCTAAAAACTCACCCACCCCTTTTAAATCCATTCCGTCACGCAATTGGATCACTGTCGCTGTTACAAATCCAAACAGACCAAGAGGTATGACTGCTACAATCCATTTAGTTAAGACGAGAAACAGACCATGGGCACCTTTAAAGAAATTAGTAATTGTTTTCTTTGATTCTACATCAGGTATAAAACGAATAGCCACTCCTGCTAATATGCTAATCAACAAAACCCCCATGACTTGATTTTCTAAAAAAGGAGCAATGATATTCGCAGGAAAGATATTTGAAATATGTTGAAAATAGCTAAGATCCGTATTCACAACAGGTGCAGAATTTGCTTGAGAGAAATTCACATTACTTGGTTTAATAAAGTAATAGAGAACAGCACACACAGTCGCAGCTCCGAGCGTGGTGCTTAAGGTATAAAAAAGAGTGCGTTGCCAGATAGCTTTCATCGATTTTTCAGAATTATAACCCGACAGGGTTACAATCAGAGAAAGAGAAATGATGGGCACACTGATGCATTTAAATATTTTAATAAATAAATCTGAAATAAATAAACCCGTTGAATGTAAAATCTCAATATTTGAGAGGCCACACCCAGCACCTAACAAAATCATAGATAAATAAATAAGGGGCATTTTATAGATACTTCTTTTTTTAGGTATTATTACTGCGGTCATATATAAACTCTCTATAAAAATTTAAATGAAAAAGACATATAAACATTCATTAATTTATTTTAAATAATTATATTTTATTTTAACAAATGTGATAATAAATGAATGATTTAACAACAACAGAAGGAAGAATAAGCACATGCGTTGCTTAACGCCGTGTTTGAGGTGAGCGGTTGGTCATTGCTAAGTTTAACTATGGAGATTATTACATTTTTCAAGTTTTGATCCCCTTACGAAATCTTGAATCTAATCATAACTCCCGACTATTATCATAATAGTGAGTATATTTCAAATATATAAAACATTTTTTTCTATACTCTGAGAAATGGGTCTAAATATTGTCGTTAGATAAAAGCATTACAATCCCACATTATTGAAATATTAGACTGAGACTTCAAAAAATGACTAGAAAATTAATCCAAAATGATATATGAAACTGCGTTAATCAATCTTTGAATATTTTACTTATGCCTTGTTAATGTCATTAAAGGAGCTCATATGGGACTCATATTTAGACAATTGACTGATAAAGTCTCAAATACCTATACCTATATTTTTGGCGACAGCAATACGAATGAAATTGCTATAGTCGACTCTGTGCATGAGAACACAGATGAATATTTAAGTCTAATAAAAAAAAATAATTGGCAGCTTAAATATTTAATTGAAACTCATTTACATGCAGATCATATTACAGCTGTTAATCAACTAAAAAATCATTTTGTAAATTCAGTGGTTTTACTCAGTGCAAAAAGTGAAGTTCAATATAAGCATCAAAAAGTAACTGAAAGAGAAACTCTGCATATTGGGAATATTTCAATGCAATTTATTGAAACCCCTGGTCATACTCCGGATTGTATTTCTATATTAGTTGATAGCAATAGACTTCTCACAGGTGATTGTATGTTTATCGGAAGCTGTGGACGTACCGATTTTCAATCAGGAAATAATAAGGATATGTATGAATCTTTAAAAAAAATAATAACTCTCCCAAATGATGTCCTAATTTACCCTGGTCATGATTATAAAAGCCGTTTTGTCTCAACTGTTCAAGAAGAAAAAATTACAAATAAGCAACTGCTCCATAAAAGTTTAAACGAATTTGAAAATGATCTGAATTCTTGGAACCTCCCCCCACCGAAAAAAATTAAGGAGTCGGTCCCTGCAAATTTACTAGGAGGTTTAATGCCAATTTCTTAATCAAAATATTTAAAGAGTTAAAATCCAATTTTTATCAAAATATTATAGAGGAATAAATAATGAGTATCAGCCGACGTGATTTTTTAAATGGGATTTCTATATCAATAGCTGCTGGCTTAACCCCACTCGATGTTTTAAATGCAGCACCTATTAAAAATAATTATTACCCACCAGAGTTAACAGGATTAAGAGGAAATCATCCGGGTTCTTTTGAGAATGCTCATAAACTCGGACGTGAAAATATGAAATTTCCACTTGAAAATTCCCCAGTAGAAGAAAAATATGATGCTATTATTGTCGGAGGAGGAATTAGTGGCCTCTCATCAGCTTATTTTTACCAAAAAAAATTCGGAAAAAATGCCAAGATCCTCATCCTCGATAATCATGACGACTTTGGTGGCCATGCAAAAAGAAATGAATTTCATATTGATGGAAAATTGATCTTAGCCTATGGAGGCACAGAATCCTTACAGTCACCAAAAACGAATTATAGTAAAATCGCAGTTGATCTCTTAAAAGAATTATCTGTGGATATTGACTATTTAGGATCAAAATTTCGCCAAAACTTTTATCCAGATCTTGGCTTAAGCCGTGCTGTATTTTTTAACAAAGAAGATTTTGGCGTAGACAAAATGGTTGCGGGCGATCCTGGGCGAGCTGTGGCAGATGACATTGATCCAAAACGAATTAACGGTAGAAGTGTAAAAGATTTTATAAATGACTTTCCCTTATCAAAAGAAGATAAAATATCACTGATTAATTTACATGAAAAAAAAATCGATTACCTCCCAGAAAAAACAGTACAAGAAAAAATAAAGTATTTGGAAAAAATCAGTTACAAAGAATTCTTAACGAAACATGCAAAAATCAGCAAACATGCTGCAAATTATTTTCAAGCGCGTAGCAATGACTTCTTTGCAATTGGTGTAGACAGCATTTCCGCTCTTGAAGCACGTTGCCTTGATTTACCTGGGCTTGATGGGATGAATCTTCCGCCACTAACCGGTGAAGCTTATAATGACTTAAATGATCCATATATTTATCATTTTCCCGATGGCAATGCCTCCATTGCTCGTTTACTTGTTCGTAAAATGATCCCGCAGGTGGCTAAAGGTAACACAATGGACGATCTAATTTTAGCCAAATTTGACTATGCAAAATTAGATTTAAAAAATTCGCCCGTACGCATTCGACTCAACAGCACAGTTGTGAATGTAAAACAAAATGCAAAATTTGTAGATCTCGGTTATTTAGATAAAGAGGGAAAATTACATCGATTACAGACAAAACACTGCGTCATGGCCTGCTATAATATGATGATCCCTTATATTATTCCTGATCTTCCGAATGAACAAAAATTAGCCCTGAGCAAAAATGTCAAAGCCGCTCTTGTCTACACAAAAGTTATTTTACGCAATTGGCATGCATTTAAACAACTTGGTGTCCATGAAATATATGCACCAAAAATGAAATACTCTCGGATAAAAATTGATTATCCCGTAGAATTTAAAAACTACACTCACTCAAAAAATCCAAGCGATCCCATCTGTTTACATATGGTCTATGTACCAACGATGCCAGATTCAGGCCTAGATGCCCGGAGCCAAGCACGCCTCGCACGAGCAAAATTACTCACCACACCTTTTGCAGAAATGGAAAACGATATCCGCCAACAACTGCAACGTATGCTTGGCAATCAAGGTTTCAATCATAAAAAAGATATTCTAGCTCTCACAGTCAATCGGTGGTCGCACGGTTATTCCTATGCGGCCAAAGATTTATTTGATGATAAAAATGAGAACCAAAAAATAATTCAACTCGCTGCCAAACCTTTTGGCAATATTACAATTGCCAATGCAGATTCAGCTTGGAGTCCCTATACGCATGTGGCAATTGATATGGCGCACAGAGCAGTGCAAGAATTTGCAACGCTCGTTTAAAGTTTTCAATCCAAACAAAGACAGGTACTACAAGAACGCCAAGACATTAATTCTTCACTAACTTCTATAGTTGATGAAGTGAAATTTATATCAAAAATATGTTCATTATTTTCTTCAATGGAATATGACATAAGCACCTCAACACAAATTGTTTGAAAAAAATTATGTAAATTATACATAATCTTGCATTTTGCTGACCTACAAGATCAATACTCACTTCAAAAAATAATATTAAATAATATTCTCGAGGTATTCGTATTGACATAAAATTCTAAGAATAAAAAAAAAACTTGTCAATATGGGACTATAAAATCACAATTAGTAATATTACAATATCTCACTTAATGTGTCTAAAAACTCCACCGCAGCCGCCTTGATTGCTAAAAAATTCAGCAACATCCTGAAAAAATATTTCTTTCTTTTTACTTCTCTTCGGAATATTTTCGAAATAATTCTTTTTTCTTTGCAAAGTAAATTCTCGCCAGTAATCAGTTAAGCAGGAAAAGCTTGATTCACAGAACCCTGCACTTTGTGCAAGTTGAATCATTTCTTCAATGGTCATTAAGTTTTGACAGCCAATTTTCTCTTCAGCGAATTTATGATTTGTCAATTCTTGTCGTGTGTAATCTTCGTTACGATAAATTGCTCCGGGTTTTAATAGAGTCAATATAGATTGATACAGCGCGGCTTTATTTTTTATGTGTAAGACAACAAGATTCGAATATGCACCATCAAATAACCCTTCTCTCGCCTGTATTTCTTTAATATGATCGTGATCCGTAAGGTTTGCATTGTATATTTTAATTTGCTCTTCCAGGCCGAGCGCTTGTATTATTTTTGCCGATAAATCAGCGTAGCGTTTGTTGAACTCAATTCCACAAAACTTTGCATTTGGCAGCATTTTGGCTTGCGCAATCATGTCAGAACCAAACCCTGATCCTGCATTGAGAATGCGATAGCTTTTATTGGAATCAAGTGTGTTTAAATCTTCCAAAGTTTTTCGGGCGAGATCATCGCCACCGTAACGCATATAAATAAATTGACTCAGTTCAGAGTAATTTATAGAGTCACGCAGCAATATCTCACGAATATTCCAATAATTGCTGTATTTGTCATCATGGTAAAGGAACATTTTCTCCTTTATTTCTAATGACTCTCCTGCAATTGGTATAGCTTTTGCTGACCATTTATTTTCCAAGGCAAATTCTAAATTTTGTTCAAGATTAATATAATCTGGTGCAAATTCCATATAAAAAAACCTTTATTTGATTATGAGTAAATATTTTTTTACCAGAAAATATGAGTGAGGGCAAATAGACTCTTTGGTATTTTTAAAATTTTGCGGATAAAATTTGCGAATTTTTATTCTGTGAGATTTTAAATATATAATTTTTCATTTTTTTATTTAAATTCTCACTAAAATCAACAATGCCCATTAATTCGATAATTCGTCGCATAAGTTAAAATTACATAGCATAAATCAAATCAGTAGTGTCCGTATATTTCGTCAGTGCATAAATCAGCAGAGTGACGAATGGCATAATTTAGAGGGGAGAGGAATGTGAGGTGGGTTCGAAGGGCATTTGCGGCCAGCAACTCTGCCCTGAGAAGCCCCTCACATTCCGCATACCCGACGTAATAAAGACAAAAACAATTGATGATTTATAATTCACAACCAAGGAGGCTGATTGGACACAATTCCTTTAATCCAATTTGCGGCTGCATAATCTTTAGGATTCTGGCCCGTGATAAGATATAAATGTTTAAACCCTTGCCGATAAATTTTTACGACCAATTTATTCTGACTTTTTTTACTTAGATAAGTCATATCTATATAAATTGGAGTATGGCAATCAAAAAGTTCAAAATCTTGAATAAATTTTTCAAGGTTTCTATATAAAACTATTTTTTTATTTTTACTTTGAGCAGTTAGGTGCCAAATCATTTTTACCAAAGAATCTTCTTCAATAAGAACTGCACAAGGTTTTTCTTTAGGTTTTAATATATCGATTGGAATAAAAAACAAACTGTCTTTTGGAATAATTTTGAATTTTTTTTGTTCATAAAGGTTTGATATTTTATTATCTGTAAACTTATTTGATACGATATAGAAATTACTTTCAAATTGAATAAGCGAAAGAAAATCAAAACCATTCATTGAGTCATTTGCAAATTCCATTTCACACAAATAATATTTATTAAATTCAATCGAAGAATCTAAGCTTTCATTCCAAGAAATAGCATCTTTTGGTTGAGAAAAATGGATGAGATAAATATTATAATCATGTAAATAGGAGTTTTTAAATCTTTCTTGCCATAAGCTATGAATAGAAGGGTCTTCATCAATTATAACAATATATGAATAAGGTTTGATTTGAATCGAAGTTGCATACCAGTTAGGAACTTCCGCTTTTGGTAAAATAATTTTCACCGATGCTTCAGCTCCAAACTGCACACGAAATTCAAATTTACCACCAATAGATTCGACAACAGATTTTGCGTGACAGAGAGCAGAGCCACGGGTCGAGATTTTTAAACGATTTGATTCACTTAATATTACTTTTGGAATTGTCTTTGTATTTTTATTATAGCTGTTATTAGTGATAAACATAAAGATATTTTCAGAATTTGCAGAAAGCCGTATTTTAACTTTCCCATGATTAGCAATGGTTTCCACTGAGTTATCTATCAATTGGGAAATAACTTTTTTAAATTCAACAAGTGGTATTTTTACAAATAATCCATAAGAAGATAAACCAAACTCAGCATAGATTTCCACACCTAAAAATTCTTTGTAGACTAAGCGTTTTTCAGATATTATATCTTGGAGAAGTGTAGATAACAATTGTACAGTATGCTTTTCATTTGCATAGTGCATGACTTCAATTTTATCTTCTTTTTTTTGCTTATTATTTAAAATAGAGTAAGAAATATCTTGAATCCGATGGACAGCTTGTCTTAATAACTTTCGACTTTCTTCTGGCAATCCCTCTACAGCAGCAATAAAAGAAAGCAATGGAACAGTTGGAGATCTCATTTCATGGGCAATTTGAAAGTGAAGTAAATTTCTTTCTTTTACAAAAGCAATTTCTTTTAACTCCATTTCAGATTTAATATTATGCAATTTTTTTACAAAACGATTTATACCATTTAAGAGTTTTTTATTTTTTTTATAATATATTAGCAAAAAAATGCATAAAGATAATATAATAAATAATTGCACAAGTGAGATGAGTAAACTCACATAAGCTCCCTTAATCTTATGATCCATATCGAACTTATATATTGCGCTAAGTTAACAAGCCAAATAAAAAAAGGCTTGTAACGTCATACGTATAAGCTTATTCATTAAAGCGATATCAAAGAGTTTGTCAAGTTATAAACTTTTATATATTATTACTGTAATAATTTGTTTACTTATTCTATAAAATATATAAATTAAAATTCATATATAACAAAATTATATAAATTTCAAAATATTCTCGAAGAAGATTGATTTGACATCTTGCAAAAGTATATGTATTATTATCAATTGATATGAGTCATACTATAATGCTGATAATTAAAATAAATTGTTTTAATTATCAGCAACAAATAAATAAGAATATATCAGTTTATATATTCATAAATTGTCTAAACGAGAAGTAATTATGCGTAAAATCTGTTTCTTTATTTCAGTTGCTTTAAATTTCTTCATCCCAAAAACATATGCTAATCAAAATTGTAAAGCAATCCGTATTTCCGACGTTGGCTGGACTGATATAACAGCAACAACTTCGGTTGCTAATTTACTTTTAAAATCAATGGGATATGAAGTTAAAGAAAAAAATCTTTCCTTGCAAATTACATTTAATAGTCTCAAAAACAACGATATTGATGTTTTTTTGGGCGCCTGGCTTCCCTCAATGTCTACAATTTTAGAACCTTATGAAAAAAATAAACAGATAGAAAAAATTGGGACTCTTTTACAGAACGCAAATTACACTTTAGCAGTCCCAAGCTATGTCTATGATGCAGGCGTACAAAGTATAGCGGATCTGGCAAAATATAATGATAAATTTCAAACTAAAATTTTTGCAATCGAACCAGGAAATGATGGTAACAAAAATATACAAAAAATGATTGATGACAATGCTTATGGATTAAAAAATTGGAAAATGGTTGAATCAAGTGAACAAGCTATGCTTATGCAGGTTTACAGTGCATATAAAAGCAAAAAATGGATTGTTTTTTTGGGTTGGCAACCACATCCAATGAATACAAAAATCAATATGAAGTTTTTAAAAGGAGGAGAAAATTACTTTGGACCGGATCAAGGTAAATCCACAGTCCACACAATAACTCGCAAAAATTTCGCTTTAGATTGCCCAAATTTAGCTAATTTTTTAAAAAATATTCAATTCACAGTTAAAAATGAAAACGAATTAATGGACATGATTTTATATAAAAATATCGAACCCAAAAAAGCAGCTGAAATTTGGTTAAAACAAAATTTACCCACTGTAGAAAAATGGATCGTAAATGTAAATAATTTCGATGGAACGAAGACAACTCTTCAAACGATTGAAAAAAATCTTTTTAATTCACAAAAATAAAATCATAAGGAATGCACATGCAAAAACTTCCCATTGGGCTTTGGGCACAAGAGGGAGTGAATTTTCTGACAAAAATTTTTGAAAGTCAATTTCGCTTTTTCTCTGAGTCAATTTCCGGAATTATTGAACATGTTATATCAATTTTAATGTGGTTTCCTGTATGGTCATTTATTGTTATTAACTTAGTCATTATTTACATTTTCAATCGCAGTCTAAAAAATATTCTTCTTATAGGATTTTGTTTTTTTGCCATTTTTAATTTGGGTTATTGGGAAGAAACTTTAGAAACGTTGACCCTCGTCCTTTTTGCCACAATTACGTCTATCGTGATTGGTGTTCCTTTAGGTATTCTCTGTGCACATCACCATTTTATTTATTCTTTTATGCGACCTATTCTCGATCTAATGCAAACAATTCCTACTTTTGTTTATTTAATCCCGACCTTAATGCTTTTTGGATTAGGGATGGCTCCAGGACTTATTTCTACAATTATCTTTGCCATGCCTGCAGTTATTCGTCTAACTTATCTGGGTGTACAAAGCGTTCCAACATCATTACTTGAAGTCGCTGATTCCTTTGGTGCGAGCACACGTAAAAAACTTTTTTCAGTTGAAATTCCTTATGCATGGCAATCGATAAAAACAGGAGTCTCGCAGTGCATGATGCTCTCACTTTCTATGGTTGTGGTGGCCGCTCTTGTGGGCGCAGATGGTCTTGGAAAACCTGTAGTGCAAGCACTTAACACTGTCAATATTGCAAAAGGAATCGAAGCAGGGATGAGTATTGTCTTGCTTGCTATTTTACTCGATCGCATTTTTTCCCATTCGGAGCGGAAATTGGGGGCTACAAAATGATTGAACATTTTAGTATTAAGCAACTCGATCTTGTTTTTGGCAAAAAAATAAATAAAGCTTTTCAAGCATTAGATGCTGGTAAATCTAGAGAAGAAATCCAACAGGAATTACAGCAAACAGTTGCTGTTAGCAATGCTAATTTCATCGTTTATAAAGGTGAAATTTTAGTCATAATGGGATTATCTGGCTCAGGAAAGTCCTCTTTGTTACGTTGTTTAAACGGCATGAACGGAAGAAATATTGGTAAAATTCGCGGCCAGATTCTCTTTTTTGATTCTAATAAAAATGAGAAAATTGACATAACCCAATGCCCAAAAAGTAGCCTTAGAGAAATCAGAAAACATCAAGTCTCAATGGTTTTTCAACAATTTGGTTTAATGCCATGGCGAACAGTAGCTGAAAATGTTGCGTTCCCTTTAGAAATACAAGGTATAAAACATCAAGAACGCCTTAAACAAGTTGAAGAAAAACTAGCAATCGTTGGACTTGAAAAATGGAAAAATCATTATCCGCATGAGCTCTCTGGTGGGATGCAACAAAGAGTCGGACTTGCTCGAGCATTTATCACCCAAGCCGAAGTTTTATTAATGGATGAACCTTTTTCAGCACTCGATCCTCTTATCCGCAAGCAACTACAAGATGAAATTTTAGATTTGCAGCAAAAATTAAAAAAAACAATTGTTTTTGTTACCCATGATTTTTCCGAAGCTTTAAAAATTGGATCGCGTATAGCAATCATGGATTCGGGAAAAATATTACAAATTGGTAAACCACAAGAAATAATTGAAAATCCAGCATGTGCAAATGTTAAAAAATTTACAGAAGATATTAAAGCAAGCCATGTATTTTTAAATTAATCAAGGAGAAAATATGAGTGTGAAGCATTATGATTTTATCATTATTGGTGGTGGATCTGCTGGCTGTGTGCTGGCAAATCGTTTGAGCACCAATCCATCGCACAAAGTCTGTGTACTTGAAGCAGGTCGCCCAGATTATATTTGGGATATTTTTATACATATGCCTGCAGGCCTTATGTATCCTTTAGGTAACAAATTATATGACTGGTGTTATTACACTGATCCAGAACCATTTATGAACAATCGAAGAGTTTTTCATGGTCGAGGAAAAGTACTAGGAGGATCAAGCTCGATTAACGGGATGATTTATATCCGAGGCAATCCTATGGATTATGAGAAATGGAGCAAAGATCCAGGAATGGAAACATGGGACTATAAACACTGTCTGCCATATTTTAGCCGCGCAGAAACGCGTATGATCGGCGCCGATGCCTATCACGGTTTTTCTGGACCTTTACTGCTTGAGACCGGCCCTTGCGAAAACCCATTGTTCAAAGCATTTTTTGAAGCAGTGCAAGAAGCAGGTTACCCATTAACCGATGATGTCAACGGATTTCGTCAAGAAGGTTTTGGCCGATTCGATCGCAATATCAATCGTGGCAGAAGACTTTCCGCTGCCAGAGCTTATGTGCATCCTGTCCGCAGAAAACGTCCCAATTTAAGTATAAAATGCAGAGCTCTTACCACTCGGATACTTTTTGAAGGAGATCGTGCTGTGGGAGTTGAATATATGCGCTATGGAAAAATTCATAAAATATATGCAGGGGAAATTATTTGCTGCGGAGGCGCAATCAATTCCCCTCAAGTTTTACAACTATCAGGTATAGGCAATGCTGAGGAATTAAAAACCCTTGGTATTAAAGTGGTTCAAGATTTACCCGGCGTCGGACAAAATCTTCAAGATCACTTAGAGGTATATATACAACATGCATGTAAATTACCTGTGAGTATGTATCCTGCTCTCAAATGGTGGAATAAACCTAAAATTGGTTTTCAGTGGCTTTTTCAACGCAAAGGTCCAGCAGCATCCAACCATTTTGAAGCTGGTGGATTTATTCGCAGCAACGAAGACGTGAACTATCCCAATTTGCAATTTCACTTTCTCCCTCTAGCTGTTCGCTACGATGGCACCTCACCCTCAGGGGGGCATGGATACCAAGTGCATGTTGGCCCAATGAACTCCGATGCACGTGGTCATATTAAAATCCGCTCTACTGATCCCCGCGAACATCCAAGTATGCAGTTTAATTATCTTTCTACTGAGCAAGATCGGAGAGAGTGGGTTGAAGCCGTGCGCTGTGCCCGTAAAATTCTCAACCAAGCTGCTCTCGATGAGTTCAATGGTGGAGAAATTTCCCCAGGAAAACAATATGAAACAGATGAAGAAATATTAGAGTGGGTTAAAAAAGATGCGGAAACAGCACTGCATCCTTCATGCACTTGTAAAATGGGCACCGATTCAATGGCCGTAGTTGATCCCAAAACCCTTGAAGTGCATGGAGTCAAAAATTTACGTGTTGTTGATGCATCTGTTATGCCCTATGTCACAAACGGAAACATTTATGCACCTGTCATGATGATAGCAGAAAAGTCAGCGGATATTATTCTCGGAAATACACCTCTCCCAGCCTCCTCTGCTCCATTTTATCTAAAATAAAAAAAAACTGAGTTTATTGATAAGTTATTTAAAAATCCGCCGATAGCTGTTGCGAACAATGAAGTTTTGGCATTTGATACTCTGTCTTCTTTGCCACTGTCGAAGCATAGAAGATTTTGAAAAGAACAAATGCTAAAATATAAAAATCATTTGTTTTCACGTTTAGGGATTTTTTCATGAAAAATATTAATAAAATTATTATTATCTTAGCAACTTTTCTTTTTCTCCCATGTGCATCTTACTATGGTTTTCTTTTTGTAAATTACAATTATGATATACACTTTTTACAGATTGATGCCTGTCAAAATGAAGGTGGTAAGTGGAATCAAAAAAGCCAGACTTGCGACTGGCCTTAAGTATTATTCAGTAATTTCAATAACTTTATACTGCTTGAGGGTTTTGATATCGTCAGAGCCACAGCTAGCTATGCCCGAAATCAGTTTGTCAAAACAGATTTCATACTTGCATTTTTGCTGAGCAGGATTTCCTTCCATTGTAAAATAAAATATCACTTTGGCTGATTGACAATCTTCGCTTAAAGCAACCTCATACTTTTTATTTTGTGCAAGATCCCACCGCCAAGCGTGTTTTTTAAATAGTTCTTTCTCAGCAAATTGTGCAAAAGAATTATTTATTCCACTCATACCTCTATAATTATTATCTATAGTAAAATAATTTTTATCTCTCTGGAGAAATTGCGGTATATTTTCCAAATTAAATAATCCATACCAACGCATACATGGAGCTTCAAAAAAAGTCGGTGCAAAACGATGGCCACCTATATGTGATGACTTCCATATGCGAAATAAAGGATTCCCACTTTTTTTATTTTCTTCCCTGAATTTTTCATAAACTGCAAGACCATATTTTCCGCAACAGTGATCTCTTTCACCGTGCGTGCAAATAAATAATTCATGGAAATGTTCTGTTCCCTTGACTTGCCATTTTTTGTAATGTTCTTTTTTTTCCAATTGATATTCTTTCAGCGCAAGAACTGCATCCTTAAATTCTGAGTTTGGTACGAGCATTTCAATTTTTTTAAAAGGAGAAAATTCATCCTCTGTTCTTTGAAAATAAAAGACACGAGTATGATATTCAACGGAGAATTCGTTTTGGGCAAAGTGATTAACAGCGCTTCTTATTTTCTCTTTAAAAAATATAGGAAGAATTTCAAATAGGTGTTTGTGATGCAAAAATGCTTCCGATTTACCCGGCACAGAAGCCCAAGGTTCTTGCAATTCGATTGAGATTTGGACGTCAACAGGGGAAACGGAGCAAACAATATCTTCTCGACTCTGACGGGTTGCGAGCGAACATTCCATATTTTCTGTAAACATTTTTGCCTCTTAACCAAAAAGTCATTGTATATATTCCACAGATTGAATATCACTCTTAGGAACATTTGTAAAAATCAATTCTGGCGCATTTCCAGAGGTAAAACCACCATATTTGAAAAAAGCATTTCTACCAATAGTGCTATTATGAGGCAAGTCAGGTAGATAGTTAAAGGAAAAGGGCAATGAATATTTGACGATACCGCTACTGAGCGATCCTTTTGGTAAACCTAAAATCCTTTCAATTTCGTGTTTATTATATAAATGCAGAATTTTCTCTGCAGTACTTTTTGCTGTAATAAAGATCACACCTTTACGACCTAAGAATTTATTGTCATTCAAAATAAATTGCTTATATGCATTGTGACTTAAAAAAACACTGCCTCCGTTTTGAAAACGAGTGAGAGCAACAAGGGACGGAAAGGAGATTTGTTTTGTCTGAGCATAGGGTAACAAATTAAAAATAAATTCAGCGCGTGCCTTGCGCAAGCGAAAACCCAATTCTATTACACCACCTCTGCCTATTGTTATTTTTTGCTTTCTCAGTAAAGAAAAATATCCCTTAGATAAATACTCTGCACGAAAAAGACCTTCACATGCAGCTTTTAAATAAGCTAAAAAATTTTGTTCAGATTTACTTAAATTATTATAAAATTTGAAAAATTCCTTTGAATAAAATTGCTCTGCTCTTTCAGAAACTTTATTTCCAGAATAAATTTCAAATACAAATGAATCATTCTTTATTATTTTTTTTTGAACAAGATATTTTTGCAGATACCTATTATTAAATAAATTATTAAAGTAAATATCATTTCTACACAAAATTTCTAGTATAATATACTCATTAAATTTTAAGTTATGTTTTTTTAGATTTGCAATTTTAATTTTTTTGCGAATTTGAATTAATAAATCGGACTCCTGAAAAAGTGGATTATCCCACAACTTTACTATTTTTTCTTCAAGATCCTCATTCCAATCATAATGAAAGTTTCTCAATTGATTGCAATCTAGAAAACTCACTGCTTGAGTTTTAGCAAACATAAATTCATTTGCTCTGACAGAGTGTGTCCAAAAATAAACAGCTAATATAAAAAGATATTTTATTTTAAGAATTCTTCTATCCAAAGCTCTTTCTCTTCCAAGCATTCCTAGCATTAAAGCGCTAGCTTGTTCTACCTCACTGGCAAATAGTTATTTTAATTTTTATTGTCAATAAATAAAAAAACAGCTCTTCATGGAGCTGTTTTTAAAGGGAATTTTTAGTACAAATATAATTGTTATTGTGCTGTTAAGCTTGCTTTTGCAGAAGTTGCAAACCACATAGACATTACGTCCGTTGGAGTCATGCTGTCATGCTCTTCGGCGTTTTTGTCCCAAACCCCTCCCTTAAGTGAACTCATTTTAAGAGCATCTTGATACAGTGTTCTCGTAAACAGAGGTGTATTTTCGCTCGCAACAGAATGAGCTGTCGAACTTATTGGTACACTCGCGCCAAAGATAAAGCAGTTGGCGTCGCTTGTTACACACTGAGATTGTAATGGATAAGTGTGCCCTTTTGGTCTTAATTCCTTAGGAATCTTATTAAAAGTCTCATTCATCACAAAGATTTGTGTGCTTATTGAAGTAGATGGAACATTTAGACCTGGATCATACCCATATAAAAATGCTTTGGCCAGTGATGAATTTTTTTCTGTAGCTCCTGGTTCAAGATTTTGTAAATGCGAATTTATTATTTTGCCGGTTAAAAACGATGGGTCACCGTGTGCAATATTGCCATTTTTAGCAAAGCATTTTTTCTCTTTTACATTGTAATCCGCAGGATATTCATCATGTTTATTCTTTTTATCAGAACACAATTCTCCTCTTTTCGGATTATATTTTCCTCCAACAGGAATGGAATAAAATCTTTTCTCTGGTTGGAATGCAATAAACTGAGTTCCAACTGGTGGAATATTCATTTCATTTAATGGAAAAAAGTAAACCCCTGTGCCAAAGGACATACTAAAGACTGTATCAAATACAGTTTTAGCAATCAATGATTGCGTGTGATCGACAATTTGATCTTGAGTGTTGTGCATAAGTAATAAAGATCCTGGGGAAGCTTTTCTATATTTTTTAATATAATTCAAAGGCTCTTTTAACAAAGATTTTATTTGAATGTTATCTTTTAATAAAGAAAGATTTGTTTCTAAAGCAATTGATTCTACAAAAATATCGTTTAGGTTTTGATTCTTAATATCAAAATTATCTTTAAAGGGTTCTAAATCCAATTGAACAGTTATCGATGAAGCTATCAAATATGGAATTAAAATCTTAATATTTTCTAGTGACAGTTCAAAATCAGCTTCTTTTAAAGAAGCTGATAAAAATCCTAGAGATTTAACAATTGACTCATCATTCTTTCTTGAAGCTAAAGCATCCGTAAAATTTTTCAAACCATATTTATCATTGGATAATTTTTCAAATAATGTAGATAGTTTTTTGATATTCACATCATCGTCTTTTTCAAGTATTGGTTTAAGATTTAATACCTTTTTTTCCCCCATTAAATCGAAAGTACCAGCGCCATTTGTGAAAATTCCCCTGACAGAACAATTACCTTTATAAGTAATCTCAAGTTTGGCATAAGGATTATAAACTATTGAACAAGGTTCGTCAGAGGAATTTACATTTTTTATTAACAGAGCATCAGAAAAATGTTTTAATAAAGATTTTTCACCATCTTTATGATCAATAAATGCAGTTAAAAATTTACCTAAAAAATCGTTTACAAAAAGTGGATTTTCCTGAGTGCGAATATTTTGCTTACCCAATGCTCCAAGGGCATTTCTTAAGACTTTTTCAAATTCTGCAGGATTTGCTGCAATTAATTTTTTAAGATCTAAAATATTATCTAATGTATTAGTCCAGTTTTGCGTTGCCACAGATATATATGGAGCCAAATAAGTCACATCTGATGCGCCTAAGAAACCAATAAGCTCATTTAATTCTTTTTGGTTATTTGCTAAGTCGGAATTCCGGAAATTAGAGAAATATTGATTTTTCTGAAGATCAGGAATCATAGGCAAAGCATTCAAATGCGAAATATCTGAAACTTTTCCGTTTAGCATATCTTTAAAAAGTATTCTAAATTTTCCCATCAATAAAGTAGTTGGTGCATAATAAGTCGCCGCAGAGCTAAATAGGGGTGGTATAATAATATTTTTTAGATCTACATCTTTATTGTCTAATTGAGACAAAGCTTGTTGCAGCATTATACCAGAACGCCCCATAGCAGCAAGTAAAGTTGCTCCCCCACGGCTGCTTGCAGTGGCAACAGTTTTTGGTCCAGCAATTTTTTGTAGCAAAGGCTTGTAGGAATTTAAAAAAGAAGGCACTTTATCAACATAAAATTCAAGTCTAGGTTGACCATGCACAAAAAACTCTTTTATATTTTCGTTATTCAGTTTTAACTCACCTAACGAAATTCTTTTTAATGCGCTGTGCAAACCTAAAGTCGCAACCACGTCATTATCAAGCGGTGATTTTTCACCAATAGCTTCCACTGCAGGAGCAATTTCATTGCCGGAACCGTCAATACAAACCCGTTTAAAGCCTTTTTCGAGATTACCTGTAGTTTTATCTACAGAACATATGTCTTCACCGGGTAATGCTGGTGCTGCAACAATATTATCCTTTAAAGCGGTTTGTAAAGGAATTGCTAATTCACGGAAGGAAAGACCTGTATCACCCCCATGCACATAGAGCATAAGAGGTACTTTAGCACTCCCTTCTGGAATGGTTATGATGGCTGAGTAAATATTATTATCCGACAAGCGGTACTTTAGCACATATGCTTTACCTCTGATATTGTTTGCTCCGTCGAGTTTACCTTTTTTGGTACTAAAGAAGCTAAATTCAGAATCTTGATTCAAACCACTTGCAGTTTTTATATGACTTAATTCTATAGGAATCAGTTTATCATCTTGAGTAATTGTATCATTCTCATCTTTACGTTCAACATATGGAAGCGCATATTTTCTAGGATCTTTCATTGAGGCTAAATCATATTCTTGAAAATCAATTTTTCTATTTTTAGAGGCATCCGAAAGTTTTTCAAAGCTGATAATTTCGATTGCAGTTATTTTTTGCGCCATCTTTGCGACATATTCATTTACAGATTTAGTGTTCACTAAGTATTTAGTTTGCTCTACACTGTTAGGGTCTGAATTAGGATTAAAACATTTTGGATTCGTAGATAGAATTTTGGTAAATTCTTCCATAAATTTTGGATCACTTGAATTTGGAATTTCATCACTCAAAGGTAGACAGATTTGCTTGGCTAAAGTATCCCATCTTTCATTCAAAAGATTGCTACTTGTTTGCATGTTGATATTTTTTTTGCCTCCACACCCCACGAGCGCAAGGGACGAAAGAAAACAGGAGGTCGTGACAAGAATCCGCTTCTTTATCATATTTTATTCCTTTATTACACATATACTACGTAAATAACTTAATATATAATATTACAAGTTCATATTTAATTTTGTTCCGTGGAGCGCCTCTAAAAAACTCCGCGCCAAACCACTCACTCTCTCTCATCGTTTTGCAGTTGACTTAATATCGTTCTTACACCGTTCAACAAATAACAGCAAGTATAAAATATAATTTCTTATACTTGCAGTTTTTTTTTGAGAGTGGTAAGTCTCCTTTTATAATCTCCTCTTCTCTCATCGTAATTATAGTTTTCTATTTTTTTGATCTTTTTTTGTAATAGTTCGTATGTTTTTTAGAGGAGATGACATGCATATTTATAAAGGAAAATTTAATTCTATTTTTATAAAACAAAAAATAAAAAGCACACTTTCATTCATGAGTGTTTTTGCGACTGCATTTTCAATGCAAGCTCATGCACAAAATAGCACACAGCACAATAAACCCGATCCAACTGAAGATGTTGCAGGGGGCGTAGGAGAAGCTGGTTTTAATGCCCCAAAATATGCAGTTTTGCCCACTGGCAAGACTTTGCCTAAAGGAATTTTTAAACTCGATCTCCCTTTCGCTTATACCTTTGGCAGCGATGGTTTCGACAGCACAGGCAATTCTGTGCAAAATGGTTTGAGTATGGAACGTTGGGTCAATGGAATTCAATTGCAATACGGGTTGACCAATTCCATCTCTGTGGGAGTGGGCATTCCGATTGTTTTATCCAACCATGTGCAAATGGATGGCAATAAAATAGTGGCTAACTCAGAAATGTATGAGCGGTATTATAATAAATTCGTCAATGAGTTTGCTACTCAATTAAGTGCCCAAGGAAGATGTCCTTCTGTTCAAGCTTGTACGAATCAAATTAATGATGGGAGCTTAACGCTTCCTGCAGGCCAAACAAATATTATTCTGCCAACTGGTGAAGTTGTGACCTTTACGGCAGGAGATGTCATCAAGGATCAAATCAGGAACACACTTTTAACGGCATCACAACCGGAAAATGGTGCTACAGGTATAGGTGACTTACAATTTGGTATTCTCTGGAGTGTCATTTCAGAAGAGTCTCCTATCCGCCATGTACCTCTCTATGTGGCTGTTGGAGGGGGGTTGCGTTTACCAACTGGTAAGTTCAGTTTACCAAACGCGGTCAGAGGAACGGGTGGAGACAATACCCTCTTAACTGGCGGTGGAACATACGATGTTATTGCCCGCTTGAACGTAGACTATGTCGCAATGCCTGGTCTTATATTTAGCTGGCAACATATGTCCGAGTATTCGTTAAACAAAGTCAATTTTAGCCGTTCCAGTATGCTTAACAGCGACGCATATAACACAGCAGATCCAAACTACAGTACAACCAACGGCCACGGTGATAAACAAGCAAATATCCTGACCTTCAAAAGAAAGGGTTTGCACAATATTGGTTTCTTCCAAGTGGCTTGGGGAGTGGGCAATGCCACTGAAACCTTAAAATGGCTCGGTCTTTTCTCTCAATTCAAATACAACTTTGCTGCAAAAGCTTATTTAAATGACCAACCTATAAACGTTATGGGTGACCAATTCTTTTTAGGAGATTCAAGCATGCACCCAGACCATGGAGCTGAACAGTATTATTCTGTGTTGATTGGTTCAAAATTCAGTGGTTTGCCTTATCGAATTCCATTGGAGTTTGCTGGTGAATTCGAATACCCAATCGCCGGTAAAAATCGTGCTGTATCTCCTATGAATGTTAAAGGAACATTGTCGCTCTATTTTTAATTTTAAAATAGCACACAGGAAATTATGTACTACCCAAAGTCCTAATTTTCTTTCTTTTTATTTAAAAACAAAACAGCCTCACAAAATATTATTAAAAAATAAAATTTCTTTTCTTAATTCACACATTGATAATAAATTCATACATTTAAGATCTGCTACAGAGAAATAATTGCTTCCCATTCACAAATATAATATTTAGAATTGATGCTGTTTTTTTGACTCCCTCTTTTTGTATGGAGCACTTAAAATAGCAAAAGACTAACTCAAATTAAAGAAATTAAAATGAAATTATTCTATATTTTTCTCTTTTCCCTTTTCTGCTATCTATCGACAAAAGCGCAAGCAGAATGGAATTTTCAAACACCTCTTACACAGTCGGTCAATCCACAAAATGGTGCACTTAAATTAACATATCCAATTGGCGCAATGATTAAAAGAGGTGAAATAGAATTTCAACTGATTGCAAAATATGATCAAGTTTTAAAGGAAAACTTATTTGGTTTAGGTAAAGGTTGGACATTTCCTTTTACAAAAATAGTAAATGATAAAATATATCTAAAAGAAGGCGGTATTTATACCCTCAAAAATAAAAAAATAGAAGGATTAAACAGAGCCTATCCTAAATTTACAGATTATGAAAAGGGTGCGCAAAAAACCCCTGACAACCGTGAATTTCGATACCTTTTAACTTATTTAAATGGCAATAAGGTTTATTTAAATAACAAAGGCAATGAAATTTACCGAGAGGATCGTTATGGAAACTCTATAAAAGTATTTTATAATTCAGATAATTCCATTCAATCAATCGTTGACTGCTATGAAAATTATTATGCTCTGAGTGCCAATGACTTGATCGACGATGAAACAGGAAAAACTTCAACAGGGACTACATTGACATTGAGTAAAGATGGTATAACTCAAGAAACCATTCTCAAATTTATATTAGATGATTATTCTCAATTGCATAAAATAATTCAGTTCAAAGATAACACAACATTTGTTTCAAACAAGTTTTTATTTTCTAAACTTAATGATGGAGTCTACACTGAAATTATTTCTGCCACTGGTGTAGTTACGAGTATTGAATATCTCAAAATCCCAAATAGCAAAAATATACCAATCTATAGCGTTGGTAAAATTCAAGTGCTTGATAACAAAAAACTTGCTCTACCAAGTGAAAGATATGAATATACTTTTTCCAATAAAAATTTCGCCGACTTTATCGATCCACAAATTTATAACGATTTATCTACACAGAATCAAAAAGATTTGCTCTATAAGACAAGATTTATTAAAGGACTATATGTCACGGAATATACTTACAATCACCTCAATTTATTAGTTGCAAAAGTAATCTATAAAAATACAGATCTCATTTCTAAAGTAAAATATAAATATCAGGGACAAAATGCAAAAGAACAATTTCCCCCATATTCTAAGCTCGAAAATAATTATAACTTATTAGCAGAATCGTCATATACTTTTTGTAAAGGTGATAAAGAATCTTTTTCTAACTCATTTGAAACAGCGCTTGTTTCAGTAGAAAATTTCTTTAAAACTAAAGTTTTAGGCGATAACCTTTCTTCCCTCCTTCCCGATTGTAAAGGAATTAATTACAGGGAAATTGCACAATATGACAATCTAGCTAGATTAACATATCAAGAAGATAAATTTGGTTTTAAATATAATTATTCCTATTTTGATGAAAATAAATTTGGACTCTTAAAAAGAAAAGAAGTGCAAAGTTTAAAAGACAATAAAATGGCTGAAAGCTACACTCTTACTGAAGACAATAAATCTATTTATTCCAAAACAGATGAGGTTTTATCTCAAGGAAAATGGCAGCAGCTTTATATAAATCAATATGCTTACTTCCCCGATGGGGAGAAAAAGAAATCTATTTTTTCATATTCATCTTTAGCGCCAAGATGGTTTAAAGGTGGAAATATTTTATCAATTCAAAATATGTATACAAATAATCTTCAAGATAAAAGTATTATGCATGATCCAAATTCAATAGTTAAATTGACCAGTTCAAAAGATTTTATTACGGGCGAATCACGAATAACAAGTGAAACATTTGACAAAGCCACAGGGAAACTCATTAAAAAAGAAGACGGCCTTAACCGATCAACCCAATATTTTTATGATTATCTCGGCAATCTTACAAAAATCGTTTATGCAGATGGCAGTCATGTAGCTTATTATTATATGATTGGAAAAAATGGACAAAAGTCTGTTTCTATCCAAATGAATTCTTACGGAGAAACTAAAAAATATTATTATGACGCTCTTGGTAATCTGCTCTTAAAAGCCCGTGTACTTTTCAATGGTGATGAAAAGCCATATGAAACCTTTGCCAATCCATATGAAGCACAAAACTACCAAATCATGAATGGATTAAAGTATTATACACTAAGTAACAATATGGGTTCGTTTATTATAAATTTTTCCAAAGATATGAATGGAAATATCAAAGTATTTCAAGTCACACTTAAAAATCCTATATCTGACAAAAAATTAGCTGAGTATACTATTTCTGCACATGAAATAAATTACATGGGAGACAACGATAAACTCTTCAAAGTTCTCAGTAAAATTATTGAAAATAAATCGACAAATTTAGAAAAAGAAACAGGTATTTTAAAAAGCACTGTGTATGAATATGACGACTGGAACCAATTGGTCAAAGAAACTAATCAAGTAGGCGATAGCATAAGTTATACTTATAATCCAGCAAGACAGTTGATAGCCAAAACTCTCCAAGATAACAAAACTAGTATTTATTATGAGTATAATCTTCTTGGTAAACTCAGATACACGTCTGTCGCAAAATCTTCTGAGTCATACCAATATCCTATTTATGATTATAATATTTACGGTGATCTCATTAGCAGTAACAGCAAATTAAATACTATCAATTACACTTATAACAAAGCTTCTGAACTCATTAAAATGGACAAAGGCTCACATAGAATATTTGAATACGCTTATGATGTTCTCGGACGGAAGATCCAAGAAATTAATACTTTTGATAAAATAAATACAATCTATAGCTATGGGAAAAATGGAAAAGTAGAAAGCATTACAGAAAATGGTTCAGAGATTTCGTATTCTTATTCCCATGAAGGTCGGCTCTTAGAGAAAAAGTTCCCGAATAAAAAATTTATTTCTTATACTTATAATTCACTTGGACAAAAAACAAGCATGAAAAATATCATTGGTGACATCACTCGCTACAGTTATGATCATCTAAATCGATTGACACAAGCAAGCTCAAATAGCTTAGGAAATGTCGATATCGTGTATGATAGTTTTGGTAATATTATTAAAAAAACTTATCCACAAAAAAGCCAAAGAGAATTTAAATACGATTTGCTCAATCGTCCTATTGAAATTATATTTTCTGATAAAAAAAATAATTTTATAAATAGACAAAATATAACTTATGATTTAAGAGGAAATATCTCTACAAAAACATTTTCGTCAACTCGTACAAATGATCTTGAAAGTAATAATACAACTTTATATGAATATGACAGGCTCAATCGTCTTATTAAAGAAACAGTAAAAAACACTGAAAACAAAATTTCTTACGAGAACGAATTCATTTATGATATCACAAATAACATAACTACAAAAACACAAACTAAATTTGATGTAACTGAAAAAAATAAAAAGGTGTTAACTAAAAATATTATTAAGTACACTTACAATAGCTTACTTAAACTTTCTGCTATAAATAACAATGGGAAGATTACAGAAATCAGTTATGATCCCGTATGGAATCCAACCACCGATGAAAATGGCAGATCATTAGTTTATAATAATAAAGATCAATTATTGAGCCGTATTTCACCAGGAAAACCCTTTACTGCTTATATGTATTTCCCCGACGGATATTTAGGTGCTATTTATTACGGTAATAATATTGATTACTACTATTACGATGAAAATGGCCATTTAGTAAATGAAATTGACGAAGATGGCAAAGCAACTAGTTATTTGATTGTTGAAGATGGTTTAAAAGAAAATTAAAATTTTAAGTACTCAACCCCAATAATTTCTTTTATCCCAAGACCTGCATCCGTTTCACTGAGTGTGAGCGTATTGGCTTCAACCTGGACACCACCCACAACAGGATTTTCTGCCAGAAGTGCTGGAGAGTCTAAGTCACAACGTACGATTGATTTCTTTGCAGCGGCAAAATGCGCGGCCGCTGTAACTGAAACTTGGCTTTCGAGCATACAACCCATCACACACTCTACCCCAGCCGCTTCGGCAATATTTAAAATTTTTGTGGCATTGTAAATGCCACCCGCCTTTGCAAGCTTGAGATTGATAAGGTCACACGCTTTGTTATTTATCAATTGCAGGGCATCGAAGGGAGAAAAGACGGATTCATCGGCAAGGATATCGGTTTCAACATTCTCAGTGACGTAACGAAGATCGGATATTCTTTTTGCTTTTACAGGCTGCTCAACAAATTCTATATTTAAATTGAGTTTTTCAAATCTGCGAATAATGCGCACAGCTTCTTTTGCTCCCCAAGCTTGATTCGCATCGAGGCTAATTTTGATTTGATTGCCCACAGCAGTGCGAACCGCTTGCACACGGATAAAATCGAGCGAAGGATTTACGCCCAACTTGAGTTTGAGATCTTGAAAACCTTCATCGAGTGCAACGAGAGCATCTGCTACCATCACTTCAGGTGAGTTTGCGCTAATTGTTAAATCTGTAAAAACAAGATTGTGAAATCCACCTAAATACTTGTAAAGTGGTAAATTAAGTGATTGGGCTAGCAGATCGTAATAAGCCATATCTATTGCAGCCAGAGCTGAGGTGTTATTTACAAAAGTAGAGTGCAACTCACCCATAACTTTTTCGAGCTGGCCGAGATCCGCACCTATGATTTTAGGTTTTAAAATATGATGTAAACAAGAAATAATGGAATCGGATGATTCGCCCGTGATTGCTAAAGTAGGGGCAGCGCTGCCAAATCCGACTAAACCCGATCGGGTTAAGAGTTTTACGATGATATCTTCAGCAAAATAAACAGTTCTTAAAGCCGTCTTAAATGGCTTTTTGAGAGGGATTTTTATTTTGCCGATATGGATATCAACAATTTTCAACCTAAGCCATCCACGCGTTGACGCAATTCTAAACCAGTTTTCCAGAATGGAAGTTTCTTTTCTGGGACACCAATTTTCTCACCTGTTTTAGGATTACGACCATCATATGATTTGTATTTACGCACAGTAAATGCTCCAAAACCACGAATTTCGACACGCCCGTCTTCAGTTAAAGCTTCAGAAACAGTATCAAAGAACATATTGATGAGTTCTTCTGCTTGGGGAGAAGTAACGTCTGCCTTAGATACGAGGATTTCTATTAATTCACTTTTAACCATAAAAGAGGCTCCAATCAAAACGTACAAAAGGAAAGGGATCAGCGAAGATCCCGCTTACAGTATATGCAATTATCAATCTCATAGAAACAAAAATTTTTCAAAGTTTTGGCACCCAAAAATTTAAAAAAAATACCAATAAATGCCAGTTCCAACTCGCCAATCTTGATTTTCGAGATTAAAATCAGCGAATATTTTATTTTCTATACGTGAGAAATACTGATAAGACAAGGAATTTTCTAAAAATAATCTTGTACGCTCACTGTTGTATGTAAATGAATATCTTTTCATCCAATCCAATTGTGAGGAAAAGACTGAAAAGTGATTGGGCCGCAACGATATACCTGTATAGACTCCAAAGGAACCTTCAAACCCATTTACTTCTTGGTAAGCAAGATCTGCTTGGGCAAGTGTGTAAATTTGAAAAATTCCAGATAATAATGCAAAACCTGTTCCACCTTGTAAAAAAGATCGTTCACAACTCGAAAGATAGCCGTATTTATTACAGTCATTATCTTGCTCAATACCTGCTCTTAACTTCCAAGCAATTGGATAAAGTGGTGGATCGAGCGAAGGAAATGATTTAATATTTAGCAAATCTAAATTTTGCACAAAAAGTGTTGATGACTTAAATTCATAACGCAAAAGTAATTTCATCAATTCTATTTGAGCATCCTTTGCATAACCAGCAGAAGGACTGTCAAGACTATGTAAAACAGGCTTTAATTCAAAATCAATTGCATTCCCTGCAAAATATGAATAAGAATATTGCGCTCCCAACCTTGCTCCAGGAACACCATATTCCGGTCTTTCTTCAACCGGTGGATCAATTTTCAATGGTGTAGAAATAACTTCAAGCGATGCTCTCGCCTCCAATAAGTTTTTTCTGAAGAGAGGATATTTAACAGACTCTTCTGTTCCTGCAAGTTTTTCTTTGAAATCTATATATTCAGAAACCGCATCGAAAACCCTTGCCACACTTTCTTTTGAGAAATAATCTTGCAATTCATTGAGACGATATTTTTCTCTCAGAACATCTGAAAAGATATCTTTTTCCTCAGAATTTAAAAGCGCGTAACGAAATCGAAAACGCTTTTGTGACGAAGGACGATATCTAACCTTTTTTACCAGATTTGGAAATTGATTTATAACTCTTAAAGTATCTGCAGGATTCACCCAAAGCATAAATTCGTCTGCAAAGTTAAAATGATCGTTTGCAGTGTCAAGGAGTGTTAATAAAACATATGAACAATTTTCATCAAAATAATAATAGTCAATACTATTATCACCAATTTCCCAAAGACTCGTGGCCATATTAATGGCCTCTTCTTGAGAAAGATTTAACTCATACTCCCAAAGATCTCGACTTTCAGAATTATTATATTCTTGTACCTTTACTGAATAGGGTAACAAACTGTATTTGCCTTCAAAAAGCCCAGTCAACCCTTTATAAGTATACACGAGCATATTATTTGTATCTGGATTTGCTGCAAAATTCACGCCATAATCTGTTAAAGGATTATTTGAATGAATAAATCGCAAGAAACTATGACCAAACATACTTGAAGGATTATTTATATAAAAGGAAGAAAAAACAAGCACAACCCCTTTGGGATCGACAACTTGAATCCACTTTTCAAAACTTGGACAATTTGTTGTTGGAATTTGATAATTTTCATCATCGAGATTTGCTTTTAACCATTTCAAGCGCCGAGGAAATTTACATTTTCCCGATAGATCTCCCTCCTCACCTGAAAAAAAACTTTCTAGAGTCGCATTTAATTCTGCTGAGGGATCTTTCTTACCATTTTGGGATAAATAAAATTTTTCTCCATCAACAAGACCTTTTCTCGGTCCAAAATATTTTCTCTGATAAAAAAGAATTTTGCGCCATTCAGGCATTTCAGCTAATTTTAAATTTTTTGCTTTTTCTAAAAAATATTTTTTTTGAGAATCATCTATAGTAGATTCAATGGCGTAAATATAATTCGTAATTAAAACAAAAAAAATAACAATTAGCTTAATGACCCATCTAAAAAAAAATAATTATATCTGCACATATTCACACGATTGAGCGAGGTTTGATCTTTTAATTAACTCAACTTTTATATTTGATATTATTGCAACAGGATCGTTGGAATTGAAGATTGCTTTATAGTTTGATTTAGAAAATTCTGCAAATTTGCTATAATCACTCTCTTTACAACCAAAAACATCAGCTAAACCAATTACAACTTCTCCACTGCCCTGAGCTACTTCTCTTTGTAGAGAAACGAGATTCGCCGTAACATAATCTTGTTGCTTACGTGCCAAAGCTGTCGCACCGCTACCGCAATTCGAAGTACCGCTTGTGATTCCAAAAGTTTGATTGCCAAAAGTTCCATTTGTTGTTGCAGCTAAAACTTGCTTCCACCAAGTACCCGTGCTTTCAAATATTATAGAACCAAGTCCACAACCTGCCGTGCCATAAGAAGCAGCATATGCTTGCGAAGCGCAAACACTTGATAAAAGTGTCGTTAATAAAAGAGCATTTTTTGAAACTATTTTATGCAACTGATACATAGATCTTCTCCTTATTCATAATTGATCGGACTAACTCGAAAATATTATTAATACAAAACTATATATTTATCAATGAGCAATTGCTAGAAAGAGTATTTTCATTTTTTATTTCTGCTCTAAAATTAGACAAAACTGTTTTTGGTTCTTGTGAATTAAAAATTGTTTTATAATGTGTCTGCGCATACGCAGCAAAATTAGAATATAGTTCTGGTTGACAACCAAATAAAGAAGCCAAACCATTTAAACTATCGCCCGATCCTTGTGAAGTTTCCCTTTGCAGAGATGAAAAATTTGCGACCATATAATTTTCTTGTTTTTCGATTTCTCCAAATAATCCCGATGCACAATTCGATGTTCCGCTTGTAATCCCAAACGCTTGGCTCAAAGTCATATGATTTGTCGTCATAGCAAGCAGTTGTTTCCACCATTGATTTCCAGAAAAAACCACTGAACCTAATCCACAACCCGCTGAACCAACTGCAAAAGCACTCATTGAAAAATGCGACAATCCTAAAACAATTACAAAATAAAAATAATTTTTTAAACTTAATTTCATAAATAACCCCCAAATTTTATTTGCTACTTTAACAAAAACCTCTCGTATTTTATCGCAAAACACGGGAGTACAAAAAATGGAACGTCAAAATAAAATCTTTTTTTTATAACTTATAAATCCCATTGCGAATGGGTTGCAATTCTTTCTTTTATAATTGCTTTATTTTCATCTTTTTCCAAACTTGAAAATTGTGCTTGTGACCTTGCAAAACGATTTTTCCACTCAGGTGGGAGAAGTTCTTTTAACGTTTGTGCTGTAGGAGATGCTAAAGTTGAGCGTGCTTTTTTTCCACTTGCAATTCCCATACCCACAAAAAAACCAGAGGCAAGTAGTGCTGCCCTTATGCATGTAGCAGAGGAATAAGTGATTAATAGAGAGTCTTCTTTAACTCTTTCTCTTAATTTTGAAAAAATATTATACGTCCACAATTGAGGATGACTTGCTGGCGAAAAAAAGTCATAACAGATTATATCTGCATAAGGATATTTAGCTTCACTTTCTAAAGTCTGGACAAAATCTCCTTGAATAAATATCCATTCAAATAATCTTCCATCCTCTAAATTCACTAACAGATGATTTTTTTCTAAACACATTGGGAGAATATGAGTAAATTGATTTATATAAGGAAACAATTCTTTATTCTGCCATAATAAAACTAATCCCTCTTTTTCCAAATCAAAGCTTACGATTGTCATGTGAGTGAGATTTTTATTTGCTAGAAATGCATGAAACATTGCAATTAATTGCGCACCACAGCCCATACCAATATCGTATACAATACACTTTCCATTTTTTGTTTGAATTGCAGAACTTTCGACATATAATTTTTGTGCTTCCTCGTAAGGTCCTACTTGCCCATGCAGAGTTTCTTGAGTGGCCAAATGACGAAAGGTTGGAATCCCAGACTCAGTATAAACAAGAGCATATTTATTTCCAGCATCGTTTATTGGCATTTTACACAAATTCCATCGAGTTGGAGCATATGTTTTTTTGCATCAAACTGTGATGTTCTCCGCACACGTTCAAATATTTTATAAATAAAACTCCAGTCCAAATGGATTTCTTCAACCTTTCCGCATTGTATGCAATTGAGCATGACGTGATTTGGATTCACTTCACAACGGGTATTGCAAGATAAATATTCACCCGATGGAAAGACTTGATGCACAAGGCCAAGCTTCGTCAATGCCTCTAAAATGCGATAGACTGACACTTGATCAACGTTAAGGTTATTTTTTGTTTGAACTTTTTCATATATACTTTTTGGCGAAAGCGGAACGGCTGAATCAGCAAGACATTCTATTACTGCGAGCCGTGGTTTGGTTATTCGGCATTTAGCTTCTTTCAAAGAGCTCACAGCAATGTCATAAAAAGATTTTCCGCTACAACCTTCTGCATGATGAGCATGGCTGTAATTGTGATCGTGGTCATGGAGGTGAGTATTCATCATAAAATCTCCTTTAGAAAGTCTCTGTAACTCTATTGCAATAAAATTGCAATTATGAAAGAGTGCTCGATGGTAAAACTCTGAGTTGTTTTTATCAATTTTTCTCCCGGAGGTCTCCTATGCTCTCAAAAATGCATAAAGCTTTCATTTTTATATCCTTAGCTTTGATATCTGAACAGGCTTATGCCCATGGCGCACATGAACATGGCACAGCGAAGATCGATATTGCACTCCAAGATACAGATGGATCCATCTTCATAAAAGTCCCGAGCGAAAGCATTTACGGTTTTGAACACGAGGCAAAAAGTGAAGCGGATAAAAAGAAAGTTAAAGAAGCAAATAATATATTGAGAAAAAATATTTTAGAGATCGTTCGCTTCGATCCTTCATTAGGCTGCACTGCAACAGAAGATAAAATCACCCCGTTTATCTCCGATTCTGAAGAAGAAAATGAACATGAACATGAAAATTCTTCTGAAAAAAAACATGGAGAACACGGAGATTTTCAAGCTGAATTTAAAATTAAATGCAAACAAACTGCAATAGGTTCAAAAATTCAATTTGCTTTCACCACTTATTTTCCAAAAGTACAAAAAATTATCGTCCAACTAAACAGCGATAAATTACAAACATCTGTTACAGTTTCTAAAAACAAAGGTTTTATCCAATTATGATTCCCATTATTGATGTAAAAAATCTAAAATATTCTTATAAAAAAGGGAAAAATATTTTAGATATTAATGAATTCTCTGTAAATAAAGGAGAAAAAATATTTCTTTTTGGCCCCAGTGGCTGTGGGAAAACGACATTCCTCAGCACCCTGGCTGGAATTATTCCAGCACAGGAAGGTTCACTGAAAGTTTTTGGTACAGAGTTTATCGGTGCAAAAACATCTGTCAAAGATAGTATACGCGGTTCACACATGGGATATATCTTTCAAATGTTTAATTTAATACCATATTTAAATGTGCTTGATAATATTTTGTTACCTTGCAAACTCAATCCTAAAAAAAGAGAAAACTTAGATAATAATTCCTTGTTAGTTAAGTGTAAAGAAATAGCAAAAGCTTTAAATATTGAACATATTTTTTTAAAAAAAGCCAATGAAATTTCAGTTGGACAACAGCAACGCGTTGCAGCTGCACGTGCCTTGCTCGGTTCTCCTAAACTTATTATCGCTGATGAACCCACAAGTTCACTTGACGCGGACGCAAGGGAAATGTTTTTAGAGAATTTATTTGCACAGTGTGATGCTCAAAAGACAACACTTATATTTGTAAGTCATGATAAAAGTTTAGCGAAATTCTTCCCAAGGCAAGTCGCACTGCCAGAAATAAATCGGGCTAAAATATGATTAATCTGTTAAAAATTGCAAGTCAATCATTGTGGAATCGAAAATTATCCACATTGCTAACCATTTTTTCAATTGCCATCAGTATTATGCTGTTTTTAGGGGTAGAGCGCATACGCCAAGGGGCAAAAGAAAGTTTTTCAAATACAATCAGCAAAACAGATCTTGTCGTTGGTGCGCGAGGCAGCGAAATTCAATTGTTACTTTACACTGTTTTTCATATGGGCAATGCAACCAATAATATCTCTTGGAGCTCATATAATAATTTTAAAAATCATCCAGATGTTGCTTGGACAATCCCTTTTTCTCTCGGTGACAGTTACAATGGACACCGTGTTGTAGCAACTGATGAGAATTTTTATGAACACTATCAATTTTTTTCAAATAAAAAAATTGAATTTCAATCGGGCAAAAGACCCGAAAATATTTTTGATGTTGCATTAGGCTCTGAAATGGCAATAAAAGAAAATTTAAAGCTTGGTGATAATATAGTATTAACCCATGGAATAAGTGATGGCCCTGGTATTATTTTACATAAAGAAAACCCATTTAAAGTAACAGCAATTATAAAAGAAACAGGAACTCCCATCGATAGATCTGCGTTTATTACCCTTGAAGGAATGGAAGCAATGCATATCAATTGGCAAAATGGTGCTCCTTCTAATCTAAAAAATAATACGAATTCTCTTCTTTTATCCAAAGAAAATATTAAAATAGAACAGATCACTTCATTTTTAATTGGCGCGAAATCAAGGATCAGTTCTTTAAGTTTACAGCGTGAAATCAATAATTATAAAAAAGAACCTCTTATGGGCATTATCCCTGGAGTTGCGTTGAGTCAACTTTGGATCACAGTGAGCTATGCGGAAACAGCTTTGCAAATCATTTCTCTCTGTGTGGTCATTGTTGGACTGATCGGCATGATGGTTTCACTCTATACTTCTCTCGAAAGTAGGCGAAGAGAAATGGCTATTTTGAGAGCAGTCGGAGCAGGAAAAAGTACGATTATTCTTCTTTTGGTTACAGAAGCAGCCTTTTTAAGTTTATTCGGTGTCATGTTTGGAGTTTTATTGAGTTATTGTTTAGTAGGTATCTCTCAACCCATAATTCTATCCCATTTTGGTATATTGCTTTCTTTTACTTCATTAGATGCTTACGAATATGTTTATTTAATTTTAGTCATTATATTATCGGTTTTTATTGGTCTTATTCCGGCTGTAAAAGCTTACAAAAACTCTCTTATCGATGGACTCAGTATTAGAATATGAAAAAAGCAGCAGGAAAAATTATCTTATTGATCGCTTTATCTTTTACACAAAATTGTTTTGCAAATACTTCTCAGAACACAGTTAAAGTTCAAACTTCGCTACCATATATTATGGAATTGGCTAAAGAAGTGAGTTGTGATTCAAAATCTTTTGATATCCAGTCCATTATTGATTTAGGTGTAGATCCTCATACATTTCATATGACACCCAAGAATCGCATTGATCTCGCTAAATCGGATGCTGTAATTTATATTGGAGCAGATCTTGAAGCGTGGCTTATAAAAATTCGTAAAAATAAAAATGATACCAAAAATCAAGTCTGGCTTGAACTCAGCAATGGCATGAACTTGAAAAAACTAAATGATGAGAATGAATCAACTCACAGCCACTCCCACAGCGACGGTGAAGCACATCATCATGAACACAATCACCTTGAATATGACCCACATATTTGGCAATCCCCAGAACTGACTAAAGTTGCCCTCAATAAGATTGCTGCAACATTTATTTCACTCAAGCCAAACGAAAAAAGTGCTATTGAGAAATGCACGCAAAATTTTATGCTGAGAATCGACCAAGCAGTTTTAACCCTCAAAAAAGATATCCAAAACTTACCGGCAGACAAGAGAGTTATTGCAACCAATCACGATGCTTTAGGATATTTCGCCGATGCTTTTGGTTTTAAAATCCTTAGCATCACTGGACTTTCTGATGAAGCTGCGCCTACACCGGAAGAATTGAAAAAAATAATCGTAAAGATCAAAAATCAAAATGTTAAAGCTATTTTTCTTGAATCCACAGGCAACATGCGCAATATAAAAACCGTAGCTCATGAAACCGGGGTTGAAATTGGGGGTGAGCTTTACACAGACTCTTTAGGTGCAAAAGGTTCAAATGCCGACACAGTTATCAGCATGTGGCAGACAAATGTCAAAACCATCCTTAATGCTTTAAAGAGTTAACTTGTTTTAATATATGGAAACTATATGAGTTATTTAAGCTGGGAAAATTTGGTTGTAGGTTATCCGAATAAGCATCCACTTATTCACCCTTTTTCAGGAGAAGTGGATCAGCCTGGCATTTATGCTGTGGTTGGACAAAATGGTTGTGGGAAATCTACACTACTTAAGACTTGGCTAGGACTTATTAAACCCCTGCAAGGGAAAGTCTGCATAAATAACATGCCCATTCCCAATGCTCACGATATTTCTCAAGGCATTGCTTATGTACCTCAATTCCATGCTGTAAACCGTTATTTCCATTTGACCGTGCAAGATTTTGTAAAACAAGGCTTTGGTCCGCACCACAAGCTTATCGAATCCGATATTGAAAAAATTTTAAGTACCCTTACAGAATGGCAACTTGCCGGATACGAAAAAAGAAGCTTTCATGAGCTGAGTGGTGGTCAAAAAACCCGTGCTATGATTGCCCGAGCGATTATTTCGAAACCTAAAATGCTTTTCTTGGATGAACCCCTTGCCAGTCTTGATAGCTGCTGTCAACTTCAACTGATGGACACTCTCTTTGAATTGTCTAAGGAAAAAAAAGTTTGCATCTTTATGATCGATCATCATTTTGAAAACTTTGAATCCTATATATCAGGGAAAATCACATTTACGCGCAGACATGATCAAGAAACATCTGTTGTTTTTATCTAAAAAAGGTTACAAAATTCATGCCTCCCACTCTTTTAAATTTCATACAAACCTTTGAATTTGAATTTGCGCAAATTGCCTTGGCAGCGACCGTGCTTATCACACTCATGTGTGGTTGCCTCAGTCCTGTCGTTGTTCTTAAGCAGAGAGCTTATTTAGGTGACACGCTTTCTCACCTAGTTTTCCCAGGAGTGATAGCAGGTATCGTTCTCGCAAAATACTCTTGTATCCCTTTTTGGGCATGCATATTACTTGGTGCTTCAATTACAGCATTTATCGGCACTTTTATTTCAGAATGGATTTTAAAAACTCTGAAAATACCTCCTGATGCATCTGCTATTATTTGTTTAACATCTTTCTTTGCTATGGGAATTATAGCTATCTCAAGCAATAAAGGCACTCGTATAGACCCAGAAAGTATTTTATTTGGCGATGTGTTAACCTTAACTATAAATGACCTGTACATTCTAATGCTGTCTTTAATTGTGGTTTTTATTTCTATTATAACGCTTAGAAAGCATTGGGATGCATGGCTTACCGACCCCGAATTTGCAGAAATTGCAGGATTTAAGGTTAAATTATTGGACAAACTCTTTCCATTTCTAATGACCTTTGCCATTCTTTCTGGAATATTTGCTGTTGGTGGTCTTATGATTTCAGCACTCCTCACCTTGCCAACGATTATTTTTCAACCAAAGAGTGTTTTTTCTCCAATTGTTGTTTTAATAAGTTTTATTGGAGGAATTCTTGGAATTCTTATTGCATTTAGTTTTAACTGGCCTGTAGGCCCAAGTATTGTCCTCGTTGGTTTTATCACTATACTTACGAAGACTTTCGTAGTTCACCTACAGACCAAAAAAAGGATTTGAAAATGTCAGACAATATTTTTGAGCTTAAAAAAACAAAATTTCTTGAACAACGAGAGAACAACAATCTTGCAGATTCTTACAACAAAACTCATACAATCGAACAAGTAGCTGTTCTAAAAGAAGGCACTAAAAACGTGAGCACTGCTGGCCGTATTGTTGCTATGCGTACAATGGGAAAAATTCTCTTTGCTCATATCTATGACTTTTCTGGTAAAGTGCAAATTTGTGTGCGAAAAACTGAAGAAGCTCCTGAAGTTTTCGAAAATTTTGTTGCTAATGTTTCTATCGGAGATTTCGTTGGCGCAGAAGGGGAAATGTTTGTTACTAAAACAGGAGAGCTCACTTTACGTGTAGGTTCTTGGAAACTTTTGAACAAATGCTTACGTACTTTACCTGAAAAATACCACGGAATTGAAGATATCGAAACTCGCTATCGTCAAAGATATCTTGATATAATAATGAATCAAGAATCACGAGATGTTTTCAAGAAACGTTTCGAAATTGTGAAAACAATTCGCCGCTACCTCGAAGATAGCGGTTATGTTGAAGTTGAAACTCCTATCCTTCAAACAACTCCATCGGGTGCTTTAGCACGCCCGTTTTACACGCATCACAATGCTCTCGACATTGAATGTGTCATGCGTATTGCATGTGAAACTTATCTTAAACGCTGTATTGGCGCGGGTATGGACAAAGTATTTGAGTTTGCCCGCAGCTTCCGCAATGAGGGCATTTCTGCTACTCATTTACAAGATTTTACTATGCTTGAGTTTTACGCTTCATACTGGAATGCAGAAACAATGCGTACATTTGTCGAAGGTATGATGCGCAACTTAATCGAAAAAATATTCGGCAGTGTTAAAGTAACACTGAGCGGAAATGAAATTGATTTTTCAGGTAAATGGCCAGTGATTGAATATTCTGATCTTGTAAAAAAAGACTCAGGGATTGACATCACTAAATATACAAGTCGCGAATCTTTAGCCGAGCAAATTAAAGCAAAAAATATCCGTCTTGACGATGATATTGAAAGTTTAAGTTGGGCAAATATGGTTGACTCTCTTTATAAAAAAGTCAGTCGTCCTAAACTTATTCAACCTTGTTTCCTTATCAAGTATCCAGTGGAAATGGCCCCACTTGCACGCCGCAATAGCAAAGATTCCAATTACGTTGATTTCTTTCAATTCCTCGTCAATGGGGTGGAACTCGTCAAAGCCTATTCCGAGCTTGTTGACCCTCTTGATCAGCGCGAACGCTTTGAAGAACAGATGCAAGCACGTGAACACGGTGACGATGAAGCTATGCCTATAGATGAAGAATATCTAACGGCAATGGAACACGGATTTCCACCCATTGCGGGCGTGGGCATCGGCATTGATCGTTTGACCATGATCCTCTGTGGCTGCGAGAATATAAAAGACACTATTCTTTTCCCACTTCTTCGCCCCCAAACTCAAAGCCAAGAAGAAAAAACTCAAGAAAAACCAGTTGAATAAATAACTGGTTTTCTTTTTTCATCTTCATATTTATTGTTTATTTTCTAGGAAAAAATCATGGAACATCAAACGCAACGCCTTTTTATTATCGATGGCATGTCACTCCTATTCCGTTCTTTTTATGCAATGGGATCGCGCTTGACTTCACCCGATGGCAAACCTATTGGCGCAGTCTATGGATTTTTAAAAGTCTTTATTAAAATATTAAGGGAACAAAATCCGACACACTTTGCTGTTTGTTGGGATCTCAAAGAGAAAACATTTCGCCATGAGGTTTTTCCTCAGTACAAAGCAAATCGAGGCGAAACCCCACCAGATATCATTCCACAGATCATTCTAATTCAAAATCTTCTAAAAGAAATTGGCTTACCAAGTTTTGCAATACCTGGTTTCGAAGCTGACGATGTTGCAGCAACACTTGCAAAATATTTTGAACATTATGGTGAAGTTTACCTTGTGACATCTGATAAAGATTATATGCAAATAATTAATGACAAAATTTCTCTATTTTCCTTAAAAAAAGGCGATGAATATGATATTGTCAATCGAGAAAAAGTAATCGATTATTTTGGTGTGCCACCTGAACAAGTGATAGAAGTTCTCGCTCTCACAGGCGATGCCGTTGATAATATTCCCGGAGTCAAAGGTATTGGAGATAAAACTGCTGCGAAACTCATACAAGAATATAAATCCATAGAAAAAGTTTATGAAAATCTTGATAAAATAACAAATAAAAGAGCAAAAACATCTTTAGAAAATCATAAAGAAGAAGCACTTCTTTCTCGTTACCTTGTTACAATCAATACAGCAGTCCCTTTAAATGTTAGTGAACTTTCGTTACGTTACAATTTCGACTCATTTAAAACAAATAAGTTAGCAAAAGAAAAATTTGAAACTCTGCGCATGCACAGTCTTGTCAAAAATCTTTTCTCAGAAAAAAAGCAAGAAACAATTCAAACGAATTTATTTCATGAAACGACAAAAAATGAAGACAAAGAAAAATCCGAACAAAAAATAACTGAAAATAGTAATAGAAAAAAAGATCTCAACAACTGGGATACTAAAAATTATCATCTTGTTAAATCAAAAAAAGAATTAAATGATCTTTTTCAAAAAATTACCGATCCCAATTGTGAATTTTTTTCGTTTGACACCGAAACCACAGGACTCGATATTCTCGAAGACTCCCCCATTGGCATGTCTTTCTGCTTCGAAGCAGGGACAGCATATTATGTAGCAGCTCACAACAATCATTTACATGGAGGCACACTCTTAGGTTCTGAAGTAGATCTCCCTGAATACACTGTAAAAGATGTGGTTGAAGGCCTTAAAACTGCATTCTCTAAACGCACCGCGCTGCTTGTTGCTCATAATCTCAAATTTGATCTCCACCAACTTAAAAATATCGGCGTTGAAATTGGTCAAGCACCTATATGCTGCACAATGGTTTCCGCATGGCTTTGCAACCCAGCTGAAGGTGGATTTAGTCTAGATTTTTTAACCTTAAAGCATTTTGAATTTCAAAAAATACCTACAAGTGCACTCATTGGTAAAGAAACAGGACGTAGCTCTATGCTCGATGTTCCTTTAAATGACTTGTCACTTTATGCCTGTGAAGATGCCGATGCGACTTACCGTCTTTGGCATAAATACAAAGCAAAACTAAAAGAAAATTCCGATTTACAAAAAATTTATTTTGATATTGAAATGCCCATTTTATTGTTATTAACTGAAATGGAACGCAATGGTGTGCATATCAATTCTGAGTATTTAGGTGGACTCGCTGCCGAAATTCAAACAACAATTATGGAAATTGAAAAAGAAATATATGAAAAAGTAGGTTTTCCTTTTAAATTAACTAGCCCTAAGCAATTGGGGGATATTTTATTTGATCACCTAAAAATTCATGAAAAAATTGGTTTTAAAGGAAAATTAGCGCGCACGACCCAAGGGTACAAAACCGATGCCAAAGTCCTAGAACAATTTGAAGAAGATCCAGTTGTCGCACGAATTCAACAACATCGGGAATTATCAAAACTGTTAACGACCTATGTTCTTGTCCTGCCAAAACTTATTAAAAAATCGACGGGTCGCGTGCACACGCACTTCAATCAAATTGGCACAGCAACGGGTCGCCTCTCCAGTTCTGATCCAAACATGCAAAACATTCCTGTGCGCAGCGATTGGGGTAAAAAAGTAAGAGCCGCTTTTAACGCTTCTTCTGCGACAAAATTTAACATAATTTCAGCCGATTATTCTCAAATAGAGCTTAGAGTTCTTGCTCATTTATCTGAAGATAAAAATATGCTGGCTGCATTCCAAGCAGGAGCAGATATTCATAGGCAGACAGCTGCACAAATTCTTGGGAAAAATCCAGAACAAGTGAGTTCCGATGAACGCAGCAAAGCGAAAGCAATAAACTTTGGAATAATTTATGGAATGGGTTCACAAAGATTAGCAAAAGAGCAAAAGATATCTTTAGCAGATGCAAAAAAATTCATTGAAAAATATTTCGAAAATTTTGCGGGCGTCAAAAAGTATTTAGACAATCAACGGGTTAAAGCTCATTCCACAGGACAGGTGAGCACCTATTTTGGCCGTATTCGTCCCATACCAGCAATCCTGTCGAAAAATCCTTTAGAAGCAAAACTTGCTGAAAATATGGCAATTAATTCTCCTATACAAGGCACCGCTGCTGATATTATGAAATTAGGTATGCTTGCTGTGCACAAAGAACTCTCAAAACGACAATTGAAAACAAAAATCGTTTTGCAAGTGCATGACGAACTTGTCCTCGATGGACCTACGGAAGAATATACAGAAGTTAAAAAAATTGTTAAAGAAGCTATGGAAAATGCAGTACAATTCAAAGTCCCCATGCTCGTCGAAGTGGGACATGGTGACAATTGGCTGGAGGCAAAATAACAATGGCTGGCTCAGGTTTTAAACCCTTTCAATATATTTCAAGTGCATTCAATGCAGCCATGCATAGAAAAGCTAAAAGGGAACAAGAAATTTCTGGGAATCAGAATGGGCAAATGTCTCTATTTGAACATATTCAAGATTTAAGAAAACATGCTCTCCATGGTACCTTATGGCTCATAGCTTTTTCAGGTCTCGCTTTTTTATTTATGGAACATGTGATATTTTTTTTGAAACGCCCCTATACAGCTTTTCTCAAACACGCAGAAAGTATGGGAATAAAAGAAAATTTATCTTCTATTGGTATTTTTGAAGTTATGACCATGAATTTTAAAATTTGTTTTTTAGTTGGTTTTATTTTGAGTCTGCCATTTCTTGTGAGAGAGCTCTGGAGATTCGTATCACCTGCTCTGTATGACAAAGAAAAACGACTGGCACGCATCGCTTTAATCTCAAGTATAATATTGTTTTATTTAGGGATGTGTTTCGGTTTTTTTCTTATCATTCCCTATTTTTTTCAAGAAGCTTTGAGTTGGAGCAGCAAATACGCCTCAGTTATGATCACTTATGAAAGTTATTTCAATTCGCTAATCACACTAATGCTTATTTTTGCTGCTGTTTTTGAAGTGCCTGTTGTCCTCTCGCTGCTTGGCATGGCAGGTATTGTCTCTTCAAAATCACTTATAAAAAATAGAAAAATTGCATTTCTTGCATGTTTTATTTTAGGTGCTATATTGTCACCACCTGAAGTGATAAGTCAGTGCCTAGTCGCCTTACCTATGTATTTTATGGTGGAAGTCTCTATTTTCATTATCAAAAAAATAGAGAAAAATCAAAACCAAAATAGCATTGCCCAAACTTCATAATTTAATTACACTATCATATTTATCTATGATTTTAAGGCACAAGTTCAATATTATTAATATAAAATTAAAAAAAATTAAAAAAATTGGCTAGAGAGTTGACAAGATTATTTCATTCACCTATCTTCCAGAAACTAAGTTATTTGTCTCTTTTATTTTTAGGTTTGTTCAAAGCCATAGATAGTATATTTTCTCTCAAAAGGAGTTTTTTGTGAAAAGAAAAGTAATACACACTCTTACTATATCCGCCCTTTCTCTCATTGGAAGCACTGCGTTTGCACAAGAGGCATCCACTGAAAATGAAGGCGAAAAAGTAGCAATGGACACTGGTGTTTCAACAGGCTCTTCTCTTATCTCTCAAGAGCAAATTGATGCCCTTAAAAAAGAAGTTCTTAAAAAAGACCCCACAGAAAATGCTGTTAAAGCCTATGGTCTCATTCAATTAAATGCTAACCTCGTAGACACCACCCGCAGTGGCACCGTTGACTTTTCCGCTGGTAAAGTTCGCTTTGGTATTTTAGCCACTGGCGGGATCGCCACAGGTCAGTTCGAAGTCCAGTTCAACGGAAATCAACAAAGAAATTTAGCAGTGTCTGGATCATCCGCAACATCTCAAGGTGATGGCACAGTCACTATCCGCCGTGCTCAGTTGAACCTCGATGTGCTCAACGTTAAAAGTGGCTCAAACACATTCTTAACAACACTTTCTCTTGGTGGTGTGCGTATTGGTGGTGCAGACTCTTCTGCTCCCGATGCTGCCGTAACGACAAATGGTTTTGCCCGCCAAGACGGCGTATATCTTAAAGAAACTATCACCCTTGGCAAAGCATTTAGCTCTGAAATCGGTGTAGGTGCATTTAACAACATCACTGCATACTCACAAGCTCCTGGTACATTCTCCTATGCTTCTGCAAACAATTCTGTACAAGCTAACTGGACGAATCCATCCTTTAACGGCACTCTCGGTTATGCAGGGAATATTAAACTTGTTTACAATCTCGATGACAACAAGAGCCTTACCGGTCAATTTTTCTATGGTGAACAAAGTAATTCGCCATCATCACAAACAACTGATGGAGAACTAGCAAAAGCAAGAGATGTCAGCCACATGGAAGGCTCTCTCTGGTATAATGACAAAGCTATCTTTGGAAGCAATTCCGTTATCGCCAGCAATGGAGTTGCTATTTGGTTTGAAGGCGAAAACGCAGGCACGACTTACACAGCCACTAAAAACAATGGTGGCTATAGCTATGCTCGCCAAGGAAACGCTACTTCAGGTGTTGATGATGCAAATTACTCAAACCTTGTCGGTATAGGTGTATCTGGCGACACAGGTAACTTCTTAACTGGTATGATGCAAAAAGGCGACAGACTCACTTATGGCCTATCTTACGCATTTGTTGAAAGCATTTATGCCAACCAATCCAATGGCACGAACTACAATTTAGGCCAAGTCGCTGCACAAATTGGTTATGCCGTAAACACTTATGAGATTGCCCTAGTAGCTGACTATAAGAGCTCCAGTAAGAGCATTTTTAAAAATGCAAAAGGGGATTCCGTAGATAGCGCTACTACAACTTACATCACTGCTCTTTACTCATTCTAAGAGAAAACAGTTTGACTCTCCTCCACCGTACGTTTCAACGTACGGTGGTTTTTTATTTATTAGAAATGAGTCTTAATTTTCAAAAATAAACTATAAAACTCTAAACCTAATTATGAATTAAAATTTTAATTTCCTAAACAATATGTAAAGGCATCGTGCAGGTGGGCATGAAGAAAAACATAACCATTTTTCGTTGCTTTCAACGGCTTGGCATTTTGACCAGATAACAACAACTCTCGCCCCATTTCGCCAAATAAACTTTCAACAACAATTTCCGGTATACGCAAGGAACTTGGCCTGTCCAAGGTCTGAGCAAGCAATTCTGAAAATTGTTCATTGGTGACAGCATGGGGTGCTACTGCGTTGACAGCTCCTACTACGCTCGAATTTGTAAGAGAAAATAAAATTAGACCCAGCACATCGGTGAGAGATATCCAAGACATCATTTGTCGACCCGTACCAAAAGGACCACCTAAGCAAAGTCTGTAAGGGGTATACATTTTTTTAATCACTCCTCCCCCAAGGGATAGAATTGATCCAAAACGCAAATTCACCACACGCATTCCTGCTTCGGCTGCAACATGGCAAGAGGCTTCCCATTCTTTTGCTAGTTGTGCAAGAAAACCTTCTCCAAGTTTAGAATCTTCATGTAAAATATCGTCATAATCACGACTTCCGAAAATCCCAATTCCAGAGGCTGCTACAAATGTTTTGGGCGGACTTTGCAATGCTGAAAGTGCTTTGCAAAAGTCCTTGGTAAAATCCACACGACTCGATTTTAAAACTTGTTTTCTGGAATCGCTCCATTTAACAGCCGCAATATTTTCACCCGCTAGATGCACAACGGCTTTCACACCATCTAAAAGTTCAGGATTTATAAATTTTTTTTCGCTAGCATTCCAATAAACGCAGTCATTTTCGCTTAAGGCAATAGGAGTGCGTACAAGGCGCAACACAGTATGTCCACCAGATCTTAAAAAGGGAACCAGATTGCTACCGACCAACCCTGAAGAACCGGTAATTAGAATTTTCAATTTTTCTTGAGAGTATTTTGCATGTAAAAAAAGATCATTTTTTAAAGTTCGGTGTCTATAAGTAAACAGACGATTTAATTTATCTTCAACAAAGTGTTTACCAAACATATTTAATATTGAACTCATTGGTAAAGCGTATTCAATATGATCGGTTATTTTCGATTTTTTTTCATCAATTTTTTCAAACAAATGTTTATGCTTCCAAGACTTAAATGGACCAATTAATTGAATATCTTCAAATTGTTTATTGGCAATAAAATTTTGATGCAGCATTTTAAGCTTTAAAGTAACAAAAGAAATTTTTGTTTTAAGTACAATGGTATCACTGTTATATATTCCCCCTGAACGCTCCACAATTTCTGTCGGCATCCAAGGAGGGATCATTCGTTCAAGAGCTCCCATTCTTTCATGCCAATGAAAAGCTTCTTCTACAGAGACTGGTAAATGGCATGTTCTGATAAATGTTTTTACTGACATAAATAAAAAACTCCTAATAAAACGACTTGAGCAAGTCTATCAGGAGTTCAATGTGTCGCCAAGAAAAATTAATTTCGTAATTTTTATTTATTTTTGTATGCCAAGCTTTTCGTGCAATTCACCGGATTTGAACATTTCAATAAAAATATCGCAACCGCCCACGAATTCTCCTTTAACAAAAATCTGAGGTGATGTTGGCCAATTATTGATTTCTTTTAAAGTTGACCAAAGTTCAGGATCACTGTCCATATCTTCAGAACCATAAGGACGACCAAGCTCGTTTAAAGCACGCACAACGCGTGCTGAAAAACCGCAACGAGGCGCTTCAGGGGTTCCGCGCATATAAACCATAATTTCATTATTTTTTACATCGTTTTCGATTTTAGTTTTCCATGTTGGATTCAAGTTAGAATCTCCTTTACTTAATAAAAGATTTAGAGGGGCTTATGTTTTTGTTTTTCATCCGCCCATTGTTTTTGAGTATATGCTTTTATCGCGAGCGCATGCACTTCACCCGTATCAACCTCTTCTTTAAATAGTTCCATAATCATTCTATGGCGTTTTAAAGCAGGTTGACCTTCAAAAGCATTTGATATCACAATGACAGAATAATGGTCTGTTCCGCCTGAAAATTCACTGACAAGGCACTCAGCTTCTGCAATCCCTGATTCAATACGCTTTTTCACTTCATGGCTCAACATTAAAAACCTCTGTTTAAATTAATTCGACTTACGGATGAGATGCAACAGCAACCAATCGTAATGTTTGAGATATAGCGCGACAACCTGAGACCAGAAAAGAGGTCAGATAATGTTCCGCTACCAACTGAGGATTTACCGTCTGTCCGTCGTTTAAACAACTCCAAACAACAGCTCCTACTTCATTTTGTTTGGGTTCGAAATCGTAGGATTGAAAATTGCGTTCGCTGTTAACATGCACCTGTACTGTGCGGACGCGAATTGTTTTGCCCTCAAGAGAGATGATCATTTTATCGCCACCTTTTAAGACTATAAGACCAGGGCGGGGTTGGCTTGTTTGAAAGATGCGGTTGCAATCTTGAGGCTTCGTCTCTGCAATCAATTCATTAAAATAATGAGAGTAAGTGATCATAAGAGAGCAAAGTTCTTCAAAGAAAACACTCACAGATTGCTGTATCAATTGCGCAGCATGCGAGGCTTTCAAAGGTATTCCAAGACTGACTCTTGCGAGATTTTGGATCCAGAGTTTTTCTGACTGCTTCATTGTAATGACCTCAAATAAGCTTGGTTTTCAGCATGCACAATGGCATTTTTCCAAGTAAGTGACCTTTTGTTAAAAAAAGCACACAAGCTAAAACTGTCATTAAGAGAATTTTCTGTCAATCAGCTTTAGCTCTAAAAGAACAGTGTTTGCAGACTGCTCCCAAGTTGAAAAAAAGATATATTTAGGTAACTTATATGCAGCATCGACCTTAAAAAGTTGAATTAATAAATCAACAACTCTATTTAATATTTGTCCAGATCGACAATAAAAAACAACCTTCTGGTTTGAGTTCTGTTCTATTTTCAATATCGATTGTGCCATTGTTCCTTTAATATCATTATTAATTTCAATTAAAGTATAAAGAGGAACAACTACGCATTGAAAGTGACATTTATCTTTCACATCGTCAACTATTTGAAAAGATTTTCCAACTTGTGAAGTAAAAATATACACCGATGAACTCTTTGAAAAAATTTTCTCTTGCTTGAGTAGAGGTAGCAGACCATTTTGCCCGTCAGGGGTAAAAACTTCTTTGTTTTGTTGAAAAAAAGCATTTGGCAAAGTTTTTTTTATAAAATTGGCCGTACTTTTACCAACAGCACAAATAGAGTTAAGTTTGAGCCAATTATTTTCATCAGAATATTTAGAATATATTTGCCTTTGAAAAGCAAGGACAGCATTTTTACTCGTAAAAACAACAGAAAAAGAGTCTTCCCGAGAAGGGCACCAATTTGATTCTAATAACTCAGTTTGGTAAACGGGCCAAAAAAAATGCGAGGGGGCATGTGCACTATCACCGAGCACACCACATTCAATATGAATAACTCGATTTTCGTTTACCATTGTTAAAACCTTAAAATTTAATTAAATTAACATCACTTACATCAGCAAAATTATTTTCAATTAATATTTTATGAATTTTGTTTGCAGATTCAGAAGAACAGAGTTCTTTAAAAAAGTCAGAATAAATATATTTATTTTTTCCAAAGATATTTTGCATACATTTTAATTCCTGTTTATTTAAAGAAATATTAAGTTCCTTCGTTCTTCCTTCACGTCCACATATCACAAACAAATTTTCTCCATCAAAATGCACACCAATGGAAGAATGACAGTCTCCACCAAGTAAAAACAATACCATTCTTTCAATACCAGCGTTTATTGCTGTTTTATGACAGCACAACTGAGCAATTTGCATTTTTAATGTTTGATTTGCTTCTGGAACTTCAACTGCAATAACACCTTGTGCAGTCGCAGGAATAAATAAATTTAAAGGCAATGCAAACATTTCTTTGTGTGACATTAGTTCAAGCCGCTCGAGGCCAGCTTCTGCTAAAATGATGGCTGCAAATTCATTATTGCGCAAACGTTTAAGACGTGTATCAACATTACCTCGTAAAATTTGCAAATTGAGATCATGTTTTAAATGTTTTTTGAGTAAGAGTTGTCTACGAGTGCTTGTTGTTCCTATAATATTTTCACAAAACTTATCACTCGCCAGTAATAACGCTTTAAGCTTTGTAAAAGTTAAATTTTTTAACTCATCTTCAGACTTATTATTTAAGCCTAATTGTTCTAATACCATAGGAGAAAGAATAAGCACATCCCGTGCACCTGCGCGTGGTAAAACAGCAGCAACACTTAAACCTTCTGTTTGAGTGACAGGGAGATCTTTCATACTGTGCACGGCGACATGAGCCTGCTGAGCAAGGAGAGCTTCTTGAATTTCTTTTATAAATAAACCCTTACCAGTGCTTAAATGATTGGGGTCATTCGATTCTAAATGCACATCTGCAAGTTGAGATTTTTGTATTTTATCACCTGTCGTGACCACTGGAAATATATCGACACTCAGTCCCATATCTATTAACATCTTTTGCGTTGTGCGCGCTTGCCATAAAGCTAAAGGACTTTTGCGTGTCGCAATTTGAATAATTGAGTTCATAAAATAACAACTTTCTTTCTAAGCAAAATTATTTTTAAATTAATGCACTATTTAATTTTAAAAATAATTTATATCCCACCTAATTTTCCAGAGGGTTTGACTGGGAGTTTCACAATATTATCTTCTTTTTGCACATTTTCAGGTAACAGAGGTTGTTCAGATAGTCGAAATAAATATTCAAGAAGATCTCCCACTGTAGACTCTGCATCTTCAGGTTTCATATTATTACGTGCGAGAAATGCTGCATTTGATACTATTTTTTTTGCAATTGCGTCTGATACAACTGAAGGATTAACAGATTTCCCATTTTTAATATCTCTTACATAGCGAGAAATTTCATAATCAGTTACGTTTTTAATCCAACTGTGAAACCGTCCAACATTCGCAAGATTTTCTTTTTGTTTGCAAAATAATATATAATCGCGTACTTCACCTTCAATAATAAGTTCTGCTTGTTGAGCTGCCATTCGCCGATTTTGCCGATTTTTCTCCATCACAGAGTCAAGATCGTCAACATTAAATAGAAAAAGGTTGTCAAATTCTGACACTTTAGGATCAATTTTCCTTGGCACACTTATATCAACCATGACGGAAAGTTTACCATGCCTTTTTTTTGCATAGTCTTTTAAATGATTATTTTCAATTATATAGTTATTACCTGAAGCGGCTGCAATACAAATATCAAATTCTGAAATACGATCTAAGGCATCTTGCAATTCCAAAGGCCATGCATCACCCAATTCGAGGGCTAGTTTTTCAGCTTTTGCAAATGTTCTATTTGCTATGTACACACTTTTAGCATTTGAAACAATCAAATGTTGAGCAGTGATTCTTGACATTTCTCCAGCACCAAAAATCACAATTTTTTTATCTTGCACGCCTTCAAATACGCGGGAAATAACATCAATAGCGGCATGCCCAATTGATATTCCATTTCGACCAATTTCGGTCTCTGTGCGTACTTTTTTAGCGACACGAAAATTCCGACTAAAAATAGCAGCAGCTTGATTTTGTGCTGAGCCAAATTCACATGCTTGCATATAAGCATCTTTAACTTGTCCAAGAATTTGCGATTCACCAAGTACTAATGAGTCTAAACTTGTTGTAACTTTATAGAGCGTTCTTAGAGCATCAGCATCGAAATCAATATGCAAAAATCGTTCAAAATATTCTAAAGTTAATATCTTGCACGTTGAATTTAAATTTTTAATATAAATATTATACAATTCTGAAAATATATTTAAAATTTGTTGTTTAGAGATCATGCCAAAAAAACAAATATCAAACCGATTGCATGTGCTAATAATGACAAATTCAATTTTTTGTAATGGGGTTATTTTTTGTAAAACATATTCGACATTTTTATATGTACCAATCGCAGCCCAAGCTTCACGCATTTCCACAGGACAGGTTTTAAAATGAGCTCCAGTGTAAGCAAAAAATTGCGATTGTTTCATTTACTTGATCCTATATTTTCTTTGTTTTTAAAGATAGGAGTGCACTCATATGCTAAAGGTGTAGCAAAAAATTCATGTCTTTTATCAAAGGAAATGTTTCTACCAAGCATAATCATTAATTTTACACTGGCTGCTTCAAATGTCATATCCATTGCAGATATAACCCCTAAATTTGCAAAAATTCTTCCATTTTCATATAAATCTAACGAAACAGAACCAGATTCACATTGAGTTGACATCACAACTGGAATTTTTTTAAGAAAAGATTTTTTGCAAAGTTCTAACCAATTTTTATTTGCTGCAGGTAAATTCCCTGCACCAAAGCCTTGAATAATTAGGCCATCTATAGAATTTAAGAGGGATTCTATAAATGCTTCGGAAGGCAATGCACCAGGTACACAACTTAAGGAAGCAATATTGCTATTTGTCTGTGTATTTATAATCGGCATATGTCTTTTTGCAGTTGGGATAATCGAATTTAAAATTTTTTGTTTTATTTTAAAATTAACGCCAAGGCTGCCAACTAATGGAGCATTATAACTTTTAAAAGCATATAAATGCTCATTGCTGTATTTCGTGACTCGTGCTGCACGATGAATTTTGCTGTCAAAACAAACCATGACTTCTGGAATTCCACGCGTTGCCAATTCAACAGCATCGATAATATTCACACGTGCGTCTGAACGCATTGCGCTTAACGGACGCTGTGATCCCGTAAAAACAATTGGTTTTGTTAGGCCTTGTAAAAAGAATGCAAGTGCTGTTGCTGTAAAAGCCATAGTATCGGTGCCATGAATAATCACACATCCATCGAATTCATCCCAGTTTTCTTGTATAGCATTGGCAATTAAGGACCAAAGTTTTTGATTTGCATCGGAGGAATCGATATTACAAAGAATTCTTAAATCAATTTGCGCGAGTGAAGGCAGCTCTGGCACACGCTCTAAGAGATCTTTTAAAAAGTCTGGAGATTGAGTTTGGACTGTTTGTGCATTGCCCAAAGCCATCCCAAAAGTACCACCGGTATGATATATAAGAACTCTTTTCTTCATAAATCACTCATTTCATTCTGCCTTAAAAAACACAGTTTATCGATTCATATTTAACTAAATATCAAACGTACTGCCAAATTGTCCCAAAAAAACCTAAGATCAACAAAAGCATACCAAAAACAGTCAAGCGAGCCCCTTTTCTTCCTCGCCATCCCCAAAGACTGCGACCAAATATGGTCATCACATACCATCCCCAAACTAAAAATGCCCAGAGAATTTTAACAATTCCAACTTGCACAGTCACTTTGCCGATAAAAATCAAGGCCAACCCTGATAATAAACTGATAGTAATAAAAGTTAAGCCAATGAAAGATGATCGTTCAACGAGTTTTTCGAGTGCGGCAAGACTGATAGGTGAGTGTACTTTTTCTAATTTCTTTTGTTTTAATTTTGTATATTCTCTTAAATAAAGCAGGGATGCGCAAAATGCTGCTACAAAAATAGCTTCTCCCAGTGCGGCTGTACCAATATGTAAAAAGACCAACCAATCGCCAGATGCTGCATTATAAAGTGGCGTTGGGTCGAGAAATGGAGAGATCGTTGCTAATAGAAAAGTAAGAGCGCCCACCAAAAAAGAAAAAGCTGGAAGTCCTTCTTTTCCGCGATCTACGGCAATGACTGCAACAGATAGAACAAAACAAATGACTGTATAAACTTGAGTTGTCAATGAATTCACTGGGAAAATAAACTCAAGAGTTCCATATACGATAGTAAAAGAAGTTGCTAATAAAAAAAGAGCTCTTGCACCTATATGAAATTTTTCTGAATGTGGAGCATTCTTTGATTTTAGCATCAATGTGTATCCAAAAATCAATACAGCAAAACCATATAAAGTGCTCATACCAATCCGTGCAATGGTCTCAAGCATAAATATATTACGGAAAATGTTTTCTTGAATTGTCAGATTCTGCATGTCATTATCCAAACTCTGTGCATTGAGGGTAAATGGTCGGCCCCATCCTTCCATTTAACCAGCGTCATAACACGAAAGTCAATTTGATCTACAACAGCAGGTGAATGTTTCCAACATGTGCAGCCAATTTAGCGATGATGATTCTTTTGATGAGAGAAGAATCGAATTAGAGAAAAAAAAACAAAAAAAGCTTGAAAAGCAACTTCGATTGAAACAAAAAGCGGAATTAATCCAAGAATTACAAAAAATCCGCGAACATAATACAAGTAGTCAGCATAATTTTAACCTATGTTTAGAAAAATCGAGTAAATATCCGAGGGGAACTTTAAAATGGGCTCTCGAGTTTTTAAGTGCACAAACTGATACAGATCATGAATTCATTAGAAAAGTATATTTAGAACGCGCTCAGCTTTGGCATCCAGATAAAAATAATGATAAGAATCATTTGGCAATGCAATATTTAAACGAAGCTTGGCAAATTGTTAAAAAAAATAAATAAGGAAATTAGAATGAAAAATATTAAACATCTTCATTCCCCTACATGTGGTTGTAAAAATGAAAAAGGAGAACCTTTATTTGTTACAGCACCGTCAAAAGAAACACAAGATGCTCTTGATTATTGTGAAAAACATCTTGAAAAAGAACTTAAAAACTTAATCAAACTTGTAAAAATTCCAAGTGTAAGCCTTGCTGGTTTCGATGAAAATGATGTGAAGCTTAGCGCAGAAGCCACTGCTGAGCTTTTGCGAGAAGCAGGTCTTGAAAATGTTGAATTGCTTGAACTCGGCAAAGGCATTCATCCTTATGTATATGGTGAATGGCTGCATAAGCCCGGTGCACCTACTTTGTTACTTTATGCTCATCACGATGTTCAACCACCAGGACGAGAAGAAAAATGGAAATCAAATCCATTTATACCAGTAGAAAAGGATGGTCGCCTGTATGGCCGAGGAACAGCAGATGATAAAGCAGGAATTATTGCACACACAGCAGCAATTTCTTCGTATTTAAAAACAGCTGGGGAATTACCAGTAAATGTAAAAGTTTTGATTGAGGGCGAAGAAGAAATCGGCAGTAATAATCTTGCTGCATTCGTAAGGAAACACAAAGATAAATTGAGAGCAGATGGAATAATCGTAACAGATTGTGCCAATGTCGATTCAGGCATTCCAAGCATTACGACTGCCCTACGCGGACTCGTCGCAGTGGATATAGAAGTTGAAGCTCTGGATCACCCAGTGCACTCTGGACTCTGGGGAGGAATTCTGCCCGATCCTGTTTTTGCTCTTACGAAAATCTTATCCACTTTGTGCGATGAATATGGAAACATTGCCATCAAAGGTATTAACGATAAAGTTAAAGCTCTCACAGAAGAGGAAAGAGAAAACTTTGCGCACTTAAAAATGGAAAATATCGCACGCGGAGCAACCGGTCTGTTAAATGGGCTGCCTTTTACTGCTCAGGAAAAAGATTTTGCAGAAAAATTGTGGCGCCAACCTTCTTTGAGTATAAACGCCATTCAAAGTGGCTCACGTAAACTCGTAAGTAATATTATTCAAGACGCAGCATGGGCACGTGTTTCAATTCGTATCGTTCCTAACATGAAGCCGCAAGAAATTTTAGATATTTTAACGAAACACATACAATCTGTTTGCCCGCAAGGTTTCCGTCTCAAAATTAAGCCCGAGTCTTCAAGCAATTGGTGGGCAATTGCGGATCCCAAAGAAGATGTTTACCAAATTGCCGCACGTTCTTTGGAAAAAGGTTATGGGCACACCACTCAATTTATTGGTTGTGGCGCAAGTATTCCATTTGTTCAACCATTATCCGATGAGTTTGGTTCAATCCCGGCAATCCTTGTGGGCGTTGAAGATCCTTACACAAATGCGCATTCGGAAAATGAAAGTTTATTGCTTACAGATTTTAAAAAATCACTTTTTGGGCAAATTCATATGTTGCAAGATTTGGCTAAATTTAAAAAAATTTAAAGCAACAACCTCAGAGACTTTTATCTTAAAAAAATATTTATTCTAACTTACTCGATCTATTTCCCTTACCATCTCAATTATTAGAAGGAAATATAAATTCCAAAATATGTGAATTTTCTCATTACGTTCTGAAAGCGATGCGAATAAGTTAACAACTTTAATTTCTTAAATCAAAAGGCGAAGGCATCAACTGAATATCTTCATAAATTGCATAAAGTTTTTTATCAAAGGAACTTACGATTACTGAATTACCTTTACCTAATACAGGACTTGAATAAACAAATCCTCCTAATTTATAAGACCAAATTTTATATCCATCCCTAGAAATTAAATATAATTTTTGATCAAATGAAGCAATATATATTTCACCAGCTTTATTTAAGAGTGGCTTTGAATAAATAGATCCACCAGCAGAAAACTCCCATATTTTATTTCCTTCAGGAGTTAAAGCATAAAGCTTACTATCCATGGACGTAAAATATACTATTCCGTCTTTACCAACAGTCGGACTTGCATGCACACTGCGTCCTGTTGTAAATTCCCATTTTTTTGTTCCGTCTGGATTGAGTGCATAGAGTTTATTATCATAAGAACCAAAATAAATAGTTCCATCCGAAGCAAATGCAGGTGAAGAATAAATCATCCCTCCTGTCGTATATTCCCATTTTTTTGTTCCGTCTGGATTGATTGCATAAAGTTTATTATCATTAGAACCAATGTAAATTGTTCCGTCATTGTCTATAGAAGGAGATGCGGAAAAAATAGCATCACCCGTAATAAAATCCCATTTTTTTGTTCCGTCTGGATTGATTGCATAGAGTTTATGATCATTAGATCCTACATAAATCGTTCCATCTTTACCAATGACAGGACTAGAATAAGCTTCATCGCCTGTGATAAATTTCCATTTAAGTTTTCCATCAGACGTTAAAGCATAAATATTTTTATCTAAAGAAGAAAAATAAATGCTACCATCATCTGAAACAGCGGGAGTTGAAAATATTTCTCCATCCGTTTTGAATTTCCAATTGTGAAATTTATCTTCTGGATAATATGCATGTAAATAACCATCTTTCGATCCAATATACACGGCTCCATTTATTGCGACTGTAGGACTACCGTATAAACTTCCTTGAGTAGAATATCGCCATAATTTTTTGGGTTCAAAATCATATAATCTTTGATAATTTCCCTCTAAATAACTCGAATTATCATAATTTTCACTAATTTCTAAATCATTATTTGCAAAAGCTACACTTGAAAAAGAAAAAGATAATATCAGACAACACAACGGATTATTGAAAAACATTTTTAATTTCCTTGAATGATAAAACTAAATAAAAAATCTCCAGAGAAATTTATTAACAAAAAAAAATAGAAAAGTGCAAGTCAATGTTTTTAATATAAAAATATTTTATATGCATTTTTTTTATGCGATATAGATAAAAACATACATATGGTGTGCTTTACAGAAAATTATGGATAGCTTATAAATTAAGGGAACAAAAACGAAAGGAAAAAAAAATGTTCAAAATAAAATTAATACAAATTATGACATGTTCTTCATTATTTTTTTATTTAAATCCTATTTATGCAAGTACATTTAAAGATTCTTCTTATAAAGTTTGTTTCACGCCTGGTTCAAATTGTGCAGAACAAATTGTAAAAGAAATTGATGCAGCAAAAAAAAGTGTTTATGTACAAGCTTATTCTTTTACAAGTGCTCCCATAGCCAAAGCAATTGTGGATGCTAAAAAGAGAGGAGTGGAAATTAATGTAATTTTAGATAAAGGACAATTTTCACAAAAATACTCTTCCGCAAAATTTTTACAAAATCAGGGTATCCCTCTTTGGAAAGATTTTAAGCCAGCTATCGCTCACAATAAAATTATGATCATCGATGCCAAAACCGTTATTACGGGAAGTTTTAATTTTACCAAGGCAGCTCAAGAACGGAATGCGGAAAATATACTGATTATCACTGACACAGAATTAGCTGCAAAATACAAAGAGAACTGGGACAAACGCAAAGCTGCTTCAATCCGTGAAGATGGTAAAAACGAAAAGATCAATTAAAATGCATTTTAATTGATCTTTTTTTTAGTTTTAAAATTTTAGTTAAGTGAGCAAGTTTTTTTACCATCAGCAGTTTTAAACTCTGCCTTATTTGGATCAATTTTATACACGTATTTAGCAGGCTTTTGATCAGGAGATATTGCAAAAGTCAATTGACAAACATCATTTGCATTATCAGTGTAAGATAAAACAATATCTTTGCCAACTAACTTAAAGTTGATTCCGAGAGTTTTATAGTTATCAGTTAGACTCTTCGGTAACAAGCTGTTGATGCTAATGTCATTTAAAGCATTCAATACGCTTTCAAAGGTTATATCAGTTTTAAGAGCTTTAAGAGTTTCTATATTTTTAGTATTCTTATCCGCTCTCTCTTTGCTTAAAATTGGTTTAACAGCTTCTAAAAGTTTGTCTAGATCGGTTTTTACCTTTGTATTTGCTGCTGTTTTGGCTTCTGCCTTTTTGTCAGCGGCAACACTCAGGTCACCGAGATAATCTAAACTTGCTGTGTTATCTGCAGAGTTGTATTGATAAGTTAAGTTAGCTACTAGATTTTTATAAAATTCTTTGTTTTGATCTTCAGAGAGATTTAAAACCAAGGATTTTTGATGATTTTCATGCAATGAAAGTTCAGAAATTGTATTGATATTATCTTCAACCTTCAATTTTGCTTTAAGAATACTTTCACCTTTATTAGAAGTTTTAAGTTCGATATTACAGTCCTTAAGTGTAGCATCGGCACATGTGATTTGAGTATTTTTTATATTTGAAGTGATATGATGTGATTGATTAAAATCAAGACCACCTTTTTCTTTGTTATCATTTTTATTTCCACAACCAATTAAAGCAAAAACAGAAGTGCATACAGCGAGAGCAGATCCTAAAATTAACTTCATACGATAGACCTCGATCAGGTTTGGGTTAACACAAATTCAATTGCTAGTTAATACTATAATTAAAAATTTATTTCAAGCTTTAGAGATATTTTTTATAAAGCATTATTTATTATTTTTTATTTTGCTTAATTTTATTATAAATCTACTATTTTCATTTTTTATCAATGGATATTTTGAATATCATTTATTGTAAATTTAATATTTAAAAATTTATAATTTTAAGAATATAAATTAGGAAAAACTTCAAATGACCTTTTTTGTACATAATTTAATATAAACTTTTCATACTCCTCCTCAACTTGAATATGCATCTCTTCCTGCTCAGGCAGCTTCTCAAAGAAAACTTCAATCTCACAGAAAGGAACAGGTATAAGCATTTTATCCCAAGAGTTTACGCGAATTGCTCTTGGAAAACCAAACAAACGGCCGCTCTTAGAATGGGCATGGATCAAAAAAAGTGGCCCATTTACCACTCGAGCACAACCAACTATGCCACGTTTAGGAATAAGAGGCGGCCCCTTTGGTCCATCAAAGGCAATGCCGAGACTGACACCACTCTCTCCAGCCCGCTGCATTTCAAGTAATGCTTTACGCCCTCCACGGCTTGAGGATCCACGGATCATTTCATACCTTCTTTTTAACAACAATTTAGCAACCAGCTCACCATCTTTACTTAAGCTAGCAATTAAAGAGACTTTAGGTCTTTCTTGTTGATCCACTCCAATAAAGCAAGCTAAAATTGAATTATGTGGGCAGCAAAAAACTGCATTTTTGCCTTTACGCCAAACCGCTTGGATATTCTCAAATCCGACAAGGCGAATGCGTACGGTTTTTAGCAATACGAGATAGTACAAATAGCCTATATAAAATAAAAAAGTCCTCATAAAATTCCTAATTCTTTGAAATTACAACACTAAAAACACAACTCATTCATTGATATCTATATTCGTCTATCTCAATTATTAAGAAATAACGTCGATACGCCAGTCTAGGTACAACAACTTCACAACACAAGGTTGAGGAAGGGCACTCTTTGAAAAATAGGGTTCTTACCATAACACTTTATGGCACTATGTTTTGCAAGAGCTTCATTGTCTATGGAGAGCAAGGATCGTACACAGCGACCAAGGATACACTTGTTAAAGATATGGAATTGATTTCCAAAGCCGATAAAGATTATAATTCCGAATCTTCAACTCAGCTTTATTTAACTGCAAAACGAATTATTGTCGACTCTTTACCTGGAGAACAGGTAAAAGCTGAAAAGCTTTTAATTGAAAGCATCCGGCAAAACCCAAAGAATATCAATGCTTATGTTGCTCTTGCCAAACTCATACAATCGCAGGTTGCGCAGGGTAATAAATATCCCCAAGAACTACACAAAAGCATCACTCTCATAAACCAAGCATACGAAATTGACCCCGAAAGACCTAAAACACGTTTTGCCAGTGCAGATATTTTATTCTACACAGGTCAGGTAAAAAGCGCAGAAGATCTTTACCTTGACACGATGACTCGATTCCCAAACCATAGAGATACGTATATAGAAAAAACAAGAATATATTCAGAAAAAAATCCACAGGAATCTATACGCAATGCTGAAGCCGCTCTTAAATTGGGAGCCTCAACAGATGATATTTCTCAGTATTTAAGTTCAGCTCTCATTCGCAGTACAAAGAAAGAAGTTCTAGCAAATAAGCTAAAATCATATGCACAAAAATATCCTGATAGGTGGCTATGGCATAAAACTGCTTTAGCTTATGCCAATAATAGAAATTATAAAGAAGCAACAAATGCTTTTGAAAAGGCAATCACCCTCGGAAATGATGTCGAATCACGTTTACAGTTAGCCGTTATGCAATATTCGATTGAGAGTAAAAATAAAAAAGCCATTGAAAATTTAAATAAATTGATCACAATACTTGGAGAAAAAGAATATATCTCTACAACAGCATATTCCTTAGTTTATGCTCATTTGTCTTTAGCTTATTTTAAAGACAAAAAAAATGAAGAAGCCGCATTGGCTGCGACCTATGCGGCAAAATCAAGTGGAGAAAGCAAACAATTCTATACATCACTCGTTGCTGAATATAAAAAAATAAATGCTTTGTATATATTAGATAATTCATTAAATTATTTAATAAAAGAAGAACCATCATTTGAACTACCTTATACTGTTTTTGCTGAAATCAATAGAAACAATAAAAAATACGGTACTGCTATAGAAATGTACGATAAAGCAATATCTTTAGAACCAAAAAGAGATGACCTCTTTGCAGAAAGAGCAATTACATATTATAAAAGTTCTAGTTACGAAAATGCACTAGAAGATTTCGAAGCTGCTTTAAAGCTGCGTCCACATACTGCAATTTATCTTTATAATAAAGCCTGTATGCTCGCACTTTTAGGAAAAAAAGCGGATGCTCTAAAGACTTTAAAGCTCGCTTTTATTGAAGATAAAAAATTAATCGAGTTAGCACGAGTTGATTCTGATTTTGCCTCAATAAAATCGGACAATTTGTATTCCTCTCAGTTTGCTTCACTCATTTTAGAGGATTTTGATGAAAAATGGAGCGTAACAGAATCAGAACCACAATAATGTTTAGTTATTCATTTTTAATTATCTAGGAGATTGTTTTATGGCAGCAAATAGTTCTTTCATGGTTGACAGAAGAGAAATAGAATTTGTTCTATTTGAATATTTAAATATTCAAAAACTATTTGAATATTCTTATTTTACTGATCACTCTAAGGATTCCGTTGGAGAAATGTTAACATCTGCAATTTCATTATGTAATCAATATTTAGGACCACTGAATAAAATTGGAGATCGTACGGGTTGTGTGCATAATAAAGAAACAAAAGAAGTAACAACACCTAAAGGAACTAAAGAAGCTTATAAACAATTTGTGGATAATGGTTTTTTAACGCTTTCCGATCCCGAAGAAGCTGGAGGGATCCAAGCACCAAGCGTAATTGCTGCTGTTTTTATGGAATTATTCTCTAGTGCCAACCAAGCTTTTACTATGTATCCAGGTTTAACAAAATCGGCTTCCCATGTGCTTTATCATTTTGGTGAAGAATGGATGAAAAAAACTTGTGTGCCAAAAATTGCTGCGGGCACGTGGACAGGCACTATGTGTCTTACAGAACCTTCAGCGGGCAGTGCTGTTGGCGATTTAAAATCAACAGCTAAGCGTAACAAAGATGGAAGCTTCCGTATTAAAGGTGTAAAGCAGTGGATTTCAGGTGGAGAAAATGATTTTGCTGAAAACATATTACATCTTGTTTTAGCTCGTATTGAAGGCGCTCCTCAAGGGATTGAAGGTGTGAGCCTATTTTTAGTGCCTAAAAAGCGTTTCGATAAAAACACTGGAAAAATCACTGGCAAAAATGATCTTTATTGCATTTCTCTTGAAGAAAAAATGGGCATTCATGGCAACTCAACATGTCTGATGAGTTTTGGTGATAAAGATGATTGTGAAGGGTTTCTGATTGGCAAAGAAAATCAAGGAATTAACTACATGTTCCTCATGATGAACGAAGCGCGGATCGGTGTGGGTCTCCAAGGGCTTGCTCAAGCCTCTGTTGCTTTTCTCAATGCAGAAGCCTATGCAAAAGAACGCATCCAAGGGGTTGATATAACAGATAAAAAAGATGCTACAAACCCTCCACGCATTGCTATTGTCAATCATCCTGATGTGAAAAGAATGCTTTTACGTCAACGCAGTATTGTAGAAGGTGTCCGTGCGCTCATTTATACAGCAGCTCTCATGCACGATGAATCCGAACACTCACCGGACAATGAATTAAAAAAGAAATGCCAAGGATTTCTTGAGTTATTAACACCTATTGTGAAAGCTTGGGCAACCGATATGGGTTTTCATTCCATAGTACAATCCATTCAAACTTATGGAGGCTATGGATTTACAAAGGATTATCCTGTTGAGCAGCTCCTCCGCGATTCAAAAATCGCTTCAATCTACGAAGGAACAAATGGAATTCAAGCACTGGATCTCGTTGGCCGTAAAATGCGCATGGAAGAGGGCGCGATATTCATGGGTTGGCTTGAAAGACACACTGACTTTATCGAAAAATATAAGGATCATAAAGCAATTGGTGCGGAAGCTGCAATACTTGAAGAATACATAGCTGGAATTGCTGAATCCGCTATGCACATGGCAGAAGTTGCTAAAAAAGGAGATCGCAAAGCTGCGATAGTTAACGCTTATCCATTTTTAATGGCACTCGGCCATACTATTATTGCAGGCTTATTATTAGAGCAAGCAGTTGTGGCTGCTGAAAAACTTTCAGGAAATGTTTCGGCTGCAGAAAAACGTTTCTATGCTAATAAAATCAAGACTGCAAAATTCTTTACACATCATGTTCTACCTGAAGCAAAGTCCTATTTAGCAAATGTCGTTTCAAATGACATTTCCTGTCTAGAATTTGAGTTTTGATTTTTACCGTCCTGTTTCTTTATGCATCTAATTTTTATTTTTAATTAGATGCATTTTTTATTTTTATAAAATTTAATAAACACGCTTTAAAATAGCAGCAAAATTGTCTATACAATAACTCATTTCCAAAATTGACCTCACATAGAAATACTTTTATAAGATGATGGAGAGAAAAGATTAAACTCTGGTTTAAGAAAAATTTTTTTCTTGGAAATATATCTTAACCCAGTATTCTCTCAAAAAGAGTACCAATAAGTAAAAGAAAAATTTCAAGTTATTGACTTTCTTAAAACTATCGCTTAAATATCATTATGTTAAAAAATGGCCATCTATATTATAAGAAAAGGAAAAAGAACATAATGTTAAAAAAATATGGTTTGATTCATAATAAAATATTTTATAATACATCTATTCCGATAATTTATGAACATTCAATTCGTTTAGAAAAAGATTCTTTTCTCACTGATACAGGTGCGTTAGTAGCTTTTTCCGGTGAAAAGACAGGAAGAAGTCCAAAAGATAAAAGAATTGTCAAACATCCTGAAAGTGAATTAAATATTGATTGGGGTGATGTTAACATAGCCCAATCACAAGAATCATTTACCACATGTAAACAGAGAGCTATTGACTATTTATCTGCAAAAGAAAATCTCTATGTAATTGATGGCTATGCAGGTTGGGAAAAGTCCTATCAAATAAAAGTGCGGGTTATTTGTTCTCGCCCATATCATGCATTATTTATGCACAATATGCTTATCCGCCCAACTCAAGAAGAACTGAAAAATTTTGGTGAACCTGACTGTGTTATTTTCAATGCGGGCAGTCATCCTGCAGATGAAAACGCAGAAGGAATGAGTTCTAAAACAAGCATTTCATTTCATTTTGAGCAAAAAGAAATCGTAATATTAGGCACTGATTATGCTGGAGAAATGAAAAAAGGTGTCTTTACCGTTATGAATTATCTGATGCCCAAAAAAGGTGTTCTTTCACTTCACTGCTCAGTAAATGAAGGCACGCAAGGAGATGTCTCAGTATTTCTTGGTCTATCAGGCACAGGCAAAACCACTCTTTCAGCTGATCCCAATCGAAAATTAATTGGTGATGATGAACATTGCTGGGCGGATAATGGTATATTTAATATCGAAGGAGGTTGTTACGCTAAATGCGACAATCTTTCGCAAGAAAAAGAACCCGAAATATTTGCTGCTATAAAGTTTGGTACCTTATTAGAGAATACAGTTGCCGATCCTATCAGTCGTAAAATTGATTATACCAATTTATCTATAACAGAAAACACTCGAGCATCCTATAAAATTGAATATATAGAAAATGCAAAAATTCCATGTATAACTAAACATGCAAATAATATTATTTTCCTCACTTGTGACGCCTTTGGTGTGTTACCTCCAATCAGTTTATTAACACCAGAGCAGGCGATGTATCACTTTATGAGTGGTTACACTGCAAAAATTGCCGGTACAGAAGTCGGTATAAAAGAGCCAAAAGCAACATTTTCAGCTTGTTTTGGTGCTCCTTTTATGGTGTGGCATCCTACAAAATATGCCGAATTATTAGCCCAAAAAATACGTGAACACTCCGCCCAAGCTTGGCTAGTCAATACCGGTTGGACAGCGGGTGCATTTGGTGAAGGGGAACGAATCTCTTTAAAACACACGCGCAGTATTTTGAATGCGATTCACTCAGGCGCACTCACAAATGAGGATTTTGAAAACTTTGATGTCTTTAATTTCAAAATTCCACGCCAAATTAAAAATATTCCGACACAAATATTAAATCCTCGTAACACATGGAAAGATAAGAATCTCTATGACACTCAAAGAATAAAAATTGCTCAAATGTTTATAGATAATTTTAAGAAATTTGTTCATAAGACAAATCAAGATGTTTTGAAAGCAGGACCAGACATTGAAATGACTCGTTCCCATTAATAAAAAGTTTCTGCAGAATTGGAAAGAAAGTGAATGTTATTGTTTTTAGTTCACACAGCTATGAAAAAAGTTACTTTGAAGAGATCAACAAATCTTTTCATCACAATATCAAATATCTAGATCTACAATTAAATGCAGAAACAGCAGCTCTCGCAAAAGGTTTTACTTGTGTTTGTGCATTTGTAAATGACAAATTAAATAAACACACCATCCAAGAATTATCTGCGTTAGGTGTTCAACTTATCGCTTTACGCAGTGTTGGTTTTAATCATGTGGATTTACTTGAAGCTCGAAAACAAAAAATAACTGTATTGCATGTGCCCGAATATTCTCCGCATGCAGTAGCTGAGCACACAATTGCACTTTTACTCACTCTCAATCGCAAAATCCACAAAGCATATAATCGTGTGCATGAATTTAACTTTAGTCTTGATGGCTTAACAGGTTTTGACCTCTATAAAAAAACTGTTGGAATTATTGGTACTGGAAGAATAGGAATGGCCATGGCACAAATTATGATTGGCTTTGGTTGTCAAGTGCTTGCATTCGATAAATTCCCTGACAATACCAATAAAAATATAACTTATGTTTCTTTAAATGATCTCTACCAATATTCTGATATTATTTCTCTGCATATCCCACTTAATAAAGATTCTTATCATTTATTAAATAATGAAGCTTTTGCTAAGATGAAAAAAAATGTCATCATTTTAAATACCAGTCGTGGAGGTTTGATTGATAGCAGCGCACTCATAAATGCTCTCAAAAAAGGAATTATAAAAGGAGCAGCTCTTGACGTTTACGAAGAAGAGGAAGGATATTTTTTCTCTGATTGTTCCGAAAAAGGAATTGAAGATGATAATCTTGCTCGTTTGATTTCTTTTCCAAACGTTCTTGTCACCGCTCATCAAGCATTTTTAACCCATGAAGCCTTAACAGGTATTGTCACTACAACGTTACAAAATATATCTGATTATGAAATGAGTACAAAACTCATCAATGAAGTGCATTGCAAAGAAATTTAATAACCTTCATTGTCGAGCTTTTCTTTATTTTCAATTAAAATAAGTGCCGTTTGAAAGACCTTTTCCACACTGAGGTCTTCCAAGCATTCACGTCTGCTCAGTCGACAGATGTTTGACTCACATTGTATACAGCCTGTCTCTCGCTGTAAGGACAAATGTTTAGATTTATCTGGATGACACCAACTGGTTGGCGAAGTGGGTCCATGCAACTCAAGAGTATTTGCTCCAGCTGCAACTGCAATATGGCTTAGGCCATTTGAATTTCCAATCCAAAGAAGTGCTTGTTCTGAAAGAAAGCCTGCTTCACGCAAACTGAATAAAGGAGGAAATAAACTAAACTCAATTGCTAGATTGTTTTCTTTTAGTTTAAGCTGCAATGCACAATGCATTTCATTGACATAAGCATCTTCTGTAGGTCCCCATAGCCAGACAATTGGGCATTGATATTTTTGTATCAAGCGCCAAGCTAAATCCACATAACTTGCTGCTGGCCAACGCCGTACAGAGCGTCTATGGGTCGGACTTAAAAGTATATAATCGAAAATATGCGATTTGGTCTGTTTTATATTTATGTTTGCACTAATGAGTTTTGCTTTTTCTTTATTCAACCAATCTTGTACTTTTTCTTTATTCTCTAGAGAGATTGGTATGATTGGGTGCAATTTTAAGCATTGCTCTGTCTGTAAGTTGATATCTAACGGTTGCAATAGTTTTAAACGAGCATGGCCTAAATAGATTCCATTTAAATCTTCGCGAGGAATCAATTTGTTGAAAACTAAATTTCGAATTGGACTTGTCGAAAAGCTGATTCTGACAGGAGCTCCCGTTAGCATAGAGAGCACAGCTGTTCTGGGATTATTCATTGCATCGATCACAATATCGTATTTTTGCTTTCTAATTTTAATTAAATGCTGTATATTTTCATATAAAAATACAATATTTTCTATCAGTCGTTTAAATATGGAATTCTTATTTGTTTTACTTTTTTTTAAAACAGGGTAAAAGAAAAGATGATTTAAAAAGGGATTTTGCTCAAGAATTTGTTTCGCCATAGGATGACTCCACCAATCTATTTGTGCATTTGGGTATTTATCCCGTAATACTTGCGCGATTGGAGTGCCCAATAGAACATCACCCAATTGTCTCGGCAGTACTATTAAAATTCTTTTCTTATCATCGTGCATATGATTTTAAATCCCCCTAAGCATAGCATTAAAATCAAAAATGGCTTAACATACAATAATAAAAACTCAAAACCTGTTTTTGCGATCTTGATGTATATGAGGAGTTTAATACATGTTCTTAAGATCTCTGTTCTTTTTGTTACCATTTTTCTTATATCTTGGGATTGCTGTTCAAGCTGCAGGCTTTTATCTCTGTTGTATATTTGCGCCTTTTGGTTATTATTTAGTTAAAAATAAAAAAATTCCTTTCTTTATGCTAAAACTTGGTATATATTTACTCATATTATACTGCGTATTTCCCGTTTTTAATTTTTTAACTTATTATTTTCAAAACAAAACAATAGCACCATCTATATACAATTTAAAGGAAAATTTTCCACTTTTACTCAATAGCAGTTTCTCTTCCTCTTTTTTCTTTACAGGCACAATTTCTAGCTTTTTTATTTGGATTTCACGCTACGAAATCTTTAGATTTTTTACGAAAGGAAAAAATCTAAACCAATCACTCCCTGATATTAATCCTCTCAAATACTTTTTAGCAGGACTTTTACCTGCTTCTATTTTATTTTGTTGCGCACTTACTTATCAACATTTTACAGGTTTTGAACTTCGTTCTCATACGAAATATGGCCCCATTTTAACAAATGACAACTTACTACAGAATGGAACTTTTCGTGTATATGGCTTCTATGGCCATCCTCTAACTGTTGCAGCAGTGGGTTTAACTTATGCCACATTTAATTGGACATTATTATGGCTCATTATTGCTAAGAAAAATCTAAAAAGTATGTATTTTATCCCATTTAAAGATCATAAATACTTACCATATGTATATTTATTTTTAATTACAATCGCCAATACCACCTGTGTGTTTCTCAGTTCAGGCAGAACAGCTACTCTCGTAAATATTGCTATTTTATTGGGAATCCCATCACTTATTTATTTAAAGCGAAAGCCTATTTTTACAATTATTGCTATAACATCGATCGGCATTGCAAGTTTCTTTATAGGAAAAAAACTTGGAGTGATTGAAAGATTTGACTCAGCTGCCCAGTCAATATTAAATTCACATGCTTTCGAAGAAGGAAACAATCGTCAGTACTTTTGGAAAGTTTATACAAAAATGTTTTTAGATAGTCCTGCTGTTGGACAAGGGAATTTTTGGATTAATCACGGAATCCGCAACGAATATTATAATAAACTCGGTTTCTCTCATATTGAACAGAAGTACAATGCTCACAATAATTACCTCGAAATTCTAGCCTCTGTGGGCATTATTGGCTTGAGCATTATTTTGTTTGCAATCTATAAAATATTTCGCGTATTAAAACTTGAAATCAAAGCACAAAAAAATTCTTTAGTTCTTTTACTTATTCCTCTTTTTGTTACTTTATTAGCAAACTTATTTCACGCAACCACGCAAAATGTTTTTTTTGACTCCTCTTTTATATATATAAATATAGCAATTATTTATGTCATCATATGGCAGATTATAGATAATAAAAGAAATGCTCTGAGTTGACATCAATTAAAATTCATTTTTTAACCGCGACCATCATACCCTCACCGGTTGGCAAAAAAGTTGTCACCAATCTCGCGTCTTCAGCGCATTTTTGATTGAACGCACGCATTGCCAAAACTAAGTTTGCCAGATCTCCGCTAGGCAATTCCTCTTCGCCAATATAACCAAAAACAAAGACATTATCTGCAATCAATAATCCACCTGAGCGCAAGTTTTCTATTGCCCAATCAAAATAATGTGGATAACTGGCTTTATCAGCATCGATAAAGATAAGATCGAAAGGCCCTTTATGATTTATTTCTGGAAGCTTTTCAGAAGCCTTACCAAAGACAATCTCAATTTTCGTCAATAGATTGAGTTCAGTAAAAACTTCGCTGGCAACCCGCGCATGATGCTCACTCTGCTCAAAAGTATAAAGTTTACCTTCCGGTGGAAGTGCTTTTGCAAGAAATATGGCAGAGTATCCACAAAGTGTACCAATTTCGACGATTTTTTTAGCCTGAACCGAACGCGCTAAGATCTCGAGACAGCGCCCGTCTGTAGGAATTACCTGTAAGGGTGGAGTTCCACGCTTTTTAGCAATTTGTAATGCGAGCTTAAGGTCCGCACATTCATCGATATTAAGGAGACCTTCAACATAGTTTGCCACAGATTGTGATAAATTTGAGTATGATTTTAAGCGCATTTCATTTCCTATTGAAAACTCAACCTTATGTTTAAAATAACAAAAACAAATGATTTTTTATCAAAAAAATCTTCAGTTGTCTTATTAAAATTTAGGTCTTTTGATTCATAAAGATTAAGAAAATTAAAAATAAGGAAAAGAATAAAGAAGAGAAGGAGAAAGAGATGGTGGCACCTCCCGGAATCGAACCGGGGACACGTGGATTTTCAATCCACTGCTCTACCGACTGAGCTAAAGTGCCAACCCTTGGTAGGACAGTGACTAATACACGAATGCGATTTGAGTCAAGCATTCCAAGCAAGTTTTTTTATATTTTTTTTAATGCTCAATTTATACTCAAAAAACTACTACTAAAACCTATTTCTTGCGCTTTTATGATCAAAGAATATGCAGAAACTGTTTTCTGCACTGTCCACTGTCCAGTGCGCACGGTATTATTGAGCACTGGGCAAAGCGGTGAAGCCTGCCCCGCTGCAACCGAGGCAACAATAGCAACAGCTTTGGCAACGAAACAGGCTGGCGCAGCCACAGAGGTGCCTACGCATTTGATGGCACTTTCAAGGAAACAGGCATTTATCTGAAGATTTGCAGAATCTTTGGCTGTGCGAGAAAACTTACTGCGAAGAGTTTGGGCTTGGCAGGTAGGGGAAAAAGGTTCAAGAAAACAATGAACATTAAAAACCCCTTTCGTTGAACTTAATAAGGACGCAATATCTCTACTAAACTGACTTCCCATAGGACTCAAAAAAAAGGCGCGCACACTTTTTCCAACAGCGTGCTCTCTTTGCCCCCAACTCAATTCAAGGTAAGGATAAAAAAGAGCCGAACCCGTCATAACTTGTTTAATAGGCTCATAGACTTCTTTATAAAGACGAGCAGGAATTCGCATGGAATCTTTTTCCTCGTCTGCAAAAGACTCTAGCTGCGTTTCATACTCTTTATTCAACTTTGTTTCATAACCATTCCCTTGGGCACAGGTCGTTAAAGCAAAAGTCCCATTTCCCTTGGATAGAAGGTTGTAAACAGCAGAAAAGGAACAGTTGTTTGACAAAGCCGACGCTTGCGCCGCAATAACAGATTGGTTCTCAATAAAGACCCCATTGTGCTGATCAACACTCGTAGAAAAAAAAAGGTCTGGGTTGAGCGCGCTCTCAGCCATACGCTCTAAGGCAATTTGGCTTTCGTCCGTTGAGTTTCGCCACAGAGCTCGCTTGCGCTCTTCTCGGGCAAAATGTGCGTCAGGAAGAGCAAGCACAGAGAGAGTCTTGTCATCTTGATAAGCACGGTTTTGCTGCCTAAAAAGAAGGAGAAGAGCAGCGAGGGTGAGAAAAAAAAGAGGGAGGACAATCACGCATTCCACTAAAGATTGTCCTTTAGCTTCAAAAATATTCATTTTTACCTTTTTCCTGTGTCACGAGAGCAATCCAATTAGGAGTAAAAAAAGATTTATAAAAATTTCCTTCTGACAGCGAGCAAGCGGTTAAATGTTGCCAATCTTTTTCCTCTAAGAAATCACCTTGCCATTTTGATTTCGCTGAACAAATAAAAAACGGATGGGTGATTCGCACTAAAATATCTTTAGGAGAACTGTTAAAAAAATCTTCATTCTCTAAATTCAAAGATTTAAAAAATTTTATTTTCGTAAAATATTTTGTTACTTTTGTAAATTTTACATTTGCTTTTAACTTAGGACTATCCTGTAAATAAAGATCATACAAAAAAGATTTTGCCTGTGTAAAAGAAACAAGCGAAAGACCAAAATTGACTGTTTGATTTAAGTGCTCCGCTAATTTTTCATAATCGAGTACTAAGTTGGATTCAGTACCGGATAAAAAGGGCAGTATTTTATTGACTACTGCATAGGCTCCATTCTTATGGGATAGCTGACAATCGTCACGCAATAAATAAAAATTATATAGATTTTCAATTAAAGGAAGATTGATAAAACCTGGAGATATATATTTTTTTCCTTGACTTGCAAGGGAAAGACAAAAAACGTCTTTATTAGAGCTTTGCACAAAGTATTTTTGTATATTTTTTGGCAATGAATTTATAATAACTTTATTTTTCTCAGCTAAAGACTTTGCAATAAAAAGCCCTCTGCCTGATTTTAAGCGAAAAGACTTATAAATATTATTAATATATTCTTTATTTTTTTGTGTTAGAGCATTTTTTTTAAAATCTCCGTCAGAATGTACACTTGCTTTTTGCAGAGATTGATATGTTTGCCAATACGGTTGAGAAAAAGAGATATACAAACCGGTTTCAGCAGACTCAGCAAAGGCATTTTGCGCAACGCTGAGAGCTGTTATGATCTGTAAATTATTAAGTGAAATATGATTTAACTTGTGCGCTATCAAGGATAGATCTCGCAGTTTATTTTCTCTCTCTTTATTGATGTTTGAAAATGCGCGATAAAATGATTCAGAAATAAATAGAAAAAAAAGAGTGCTGAGCATGGCTAAAATAAGAAAGATAAGCCCACTGACTAAAGCCTGACCTGAGTCACAAGAAGCTTTAAATTTATTCATCAGTTTTCCTTTTTATTTTTAAATATGTATTGAGAAAGATCAACCGCATAAATAAATTCTTTTGTTTCTTTTATGATATCTTCTTCTAGGCCATGTATTTTTTCTGGTATAGCTAAGCCTTTTTCAAAGATTTGTGTGGATGCAGGCCAAGGAACATATGTGGAAACGCGCACGCGATACCAGTAAATGGGATAGTGCCATTTTGCCCCAGCAAAATGGCCAAGACAATTTCTCTTTGCCTGAGATCTGCGACCAACTTGTATAGAAGGATTAAAAAAACTTGAAAATAAAACAGGCAAGCAAGTCGTAACCTTTAAATAAACACCTTCTGGATGACTAAAATGACTAAAAACAAATTGCAGAGAGATCGTGTAAGTATGGTGTGGAATTGAATAAACCCATATATTTTCAGCATTCAATTCCTTCTCAAATGAAATAAAGGAAGTGGGAAAAAGCTTAAGAGTATGATGCAGTTGTTTTTTTATATTATCATCATAAATCTCACTCTTAAAAGAAGAATTTGAATGACTTTGAGGGATTGCCCTATTGCGCTTGAGCGCAAGTTCACTGTGCGAAATCTGCAAAGCAATGTCAGATACAGCAGCTTTAAACACTGCCTTAAATGCCAGTAAGCGTGCAATTTCAATCAAAGCAAATGCACTTAATGCTAAAATGACTTGCGAAATGAGGGCTTCGATGAGCACCTGTCCCGTTGCAGAAGTCAATTCTGTTTTTTTTCTCATTCTATCCATTACTCTTTCTTCACTTTTTTTAATTTTAAAAAGAGATCAATATCTGGCTCAAACTCAAATGCTTTCACTCGTTCTCCTCTTTTTTGAGTTGTCTGCTGCTTGTTATGCTCCATACTCTTGTTTTTTAGAGGAATATCCATATTTTTGCTGAGTGGGAGATAGGTCTCAGTTCTTATTTCATAGTGTGCATTTCGCAAAACATCTTTATAGACTGCATAAATATTCTTTTTGAGTTGATATTTATAAGTATAAGATTCATCCTCGAGAGAAAGAATGTGCTTTTGCTCGAGCATAATAACAAAGAGCAAACCCAGCGATAATATCTTCCAATTTTTTAAAATTTTCTTTAAAAAAATTTTAACTAAACAGAACAAAACCCCATTGTTTAGATGTTTTTCTAGGAATTGAATTACACTTTCGGTAAGCAATAAAAATATTTTGTCACCCTTAATCTTTGTTGTAAAAAGAGATATTTTATCATCTAAATTAATAAATACGTAGATATCTTTTTGAAACAAAAAAACTTCATTTATCTCTACCAAATATTTTTTTTCACTTTCGAGAACAAGAAAAACCTCCGATGAAGGCATATTAAAATTCATAATATCCTGAGCTTCATTTAAAGAAAAATATCTATTATTTTTAATATCAAAAAGAAATCTTTTATTGCTCAAAAAAGTCACCTGCATTTTCCTTGATATATGCACAATAATTTGCAAATTCTTGTGCATATCTTTTTAATTCGAGAGTAGAAAAAAGAATAAAATGATCTTTTTTCTGTCGAGATATTAACTTAGTAGATTCCAACAACAACAATTCATCTTTTTCATTTATAGCAAAAACATGCATTTGATTTTCTTCGCAACTTTCTATTGGTCTTTTAATTAAGATATATTTTCCTTGTATAGAAATAACTGCAGAATATGGAAGAGCAATAAAACCTGAGTAACTATCGTCTGCAGAAGCTTGTGCTGTCAAAGGAATCACTTTAAAGTCCCAAATCCCTCGGATTTGGGGTATTTTATCAGTCAATGAAAAATGCTTTTTAAAAGCAATTTTTTGCGCAGTTTTTGTTTTTATAAAATGATTTTTCCACGCTAAAAAGTCTTGATTTTTATAAATATTGTTCACAAGTGATATTTCTGGTCTGCTACTAAAATCAAAAAGAAAAAATAGTGCAAATATCCAGATAAAAATCTTCTTTAAAATATTGTCATTTAAAATTTTTTTAACAAAATTAAAAATAACAAATACGCTAAAAAACAAGAAATAAATAAATTCTTTTACTGTATTATTTTTAAATATAAATCTATAATCTAGTATTTGAGTTGACTTTATTGGCAGGTCATTAAAAAAAATAAAATATTTTTTGTTACAGGTAAATAATTTATCTTCTATACTATGAATAATAAAAGCTCTTAGAAAGATACTTTCATTGTAATTACAAAAACTAAATTGAAGGATTCCACTTTCTCTTTCAAAGATTAAATACATTTCAACCTCAATCCAATAAGCTTCCACTTAGATTTTTCTCAAAATTTTTCGCCTTCATATTCATAAAATTTTTAATTTCATTGTTTTCGGCTTGTAAATCACTGCGTATAGCAGAGACAGCAATCCAAAGTTCGGATTCTTCATCGTGAAATTTTCTACTTTTGAAAAGCTCGCCTAAAATAGGAATACTGCCTAAAAATGGATATTTTTCGATATTTTTTGAGTTTTTTGCTTGCACCAATCCGCTTAAAAGCGCTAAATTATTGTCTTTCAAAATAATATTAGTATTTATTTTTCGCTTGGTAAAACCAGGGATGTTTTGGCTGGCATAGAGTTGAGAAACATCACTCACTTCTAAATCAAGTTTTAACCAAATGCTCCCATCTGATTGCACTCGTGGAAGTACAGTAAACATAATTCCGAATGGTTTAAAACTCACAGAAGAGTTGTAATTGTTTCCAGAATTTTGCGCTGTCACGATAGGAACCTCACCCCCCGCTAAAAATGATGCTTTTTCACCTGAGCGCGAAAGGACAACTGGTTGGGCGAGATTGCGCACGAATGCTCTTTCTTCAAGAGCTTTTAATAAGAAATTCAACGGTGCAATTTGCAGAATAGGCTCACGGATAGGAGCGCTTATCAGTGAAGAAGAAAAGTTTAATGAAGTTGATATTGGTGCTTGCATACCAGGAGACTGAATTCCGCCACCAATTCCTTCTTTTTTTCCAACCTCTAAGAATTCAAAATTGATTTGAACAACACTGCTTTCTCCTGAAAAAAGACTCGTAGCATCGATTAAATTGGGTAAAAGTGCATTTAAATAATCCCATGCTCTATGTTTACCAACTGGAGATGATGGCACACCTGTGAGTGTAAAGACTCCACCCTTATTTATAATATATAAGCTTTTTTCACCTAATATTTTCAAATCTTCTTGGAGGGAATGCAAAACACCTAATTCAATCTGAGTAGCTATTTGGTACGTTGGAAAAAATAATTTACCATGCATACCCACTTCTCTTGCAATCGATCGAAAATCTTCAAACTTTTTCACTTTTCCAAATAAAATAATACGTCCATTTTTAATTAATACTTTAAGCCCATTAATTTTTTTTAAATGTGTTGTCAAAATACTCAAAGGTAGCGAATGTTCTTGAAACTCGTTTTCTGTCTTCTCTGAATATCTTTCTTCTGCAATATTCTTACCAACATATACCTGCCAATACATTTCATTGCCACCTTCATATTGAACAGTAAGAGCTGCTTGCCCATTTTGCTTTGGGATAATTTTGATCGAGTTTGTGAAACCTATTCTTTGAATATCTATGATATCTGGGTCTGAAATTTGAATACTTTGTGGAGCTGAAAAGAGTTGTATAACTTTTGACTTACCCAATTTTAAGTTTAAATTTTCCCTTGAATACGCAGACAATGTAAAGAATATTAACAAGAAAAAAGTAAATATAAAAATAATATTTTTGCTAATAAAATAAATTATTTTTGCTTTTTTATTTTTTATAATTTTTATTTTTTTATCCATATAATCGTCAAAAATTTTTGTGGTGAGTTCAGGATGAACTTCCATTGTATAAAAACTTTCTTTTGGCACAATAAATATACAATTTTTCTCAATAATTTCTGGTTTACTTAATAATTTTTTATACTTATTTAAACAAAAAATAGCGATAGAAAAAGACATACCAAATGTATGAAAAATTCGTTTTTTCCTATAAAGTAAACCTTCATGAAGAGGAAGCGAGAGGTGGTTTAATAAACCAGTCCTAGCTGCTTGCTGTCCAGAGGGAGATTTCAATTTTACTCTAAATCCATCGAGATTAAGTTCAAATGTATCTAAGTTATCATAAAGTTTTATCACATTGGCCCCTCTCATCTCTGTTCCATGTGATGTTCTTATGCTCAGTAATTTTTCAATTGCCAAATGACACTATACTGATTTTTTAATAGATGAATTAGCTATATTTATTAGACAAATTCAATGCAAATTAAACACTCTAAATATTCAGTTATTGATATCAAATATTTAGATAAATTACAAAATCTGTATTCTGATTAAATAAAAATAAATAAATAAAATTGTGATGAATATATTTCTCAGAAAGGGTTTTATACATATGTCTCTATTATTTATTAAAACAGAAAAAGGCCAAGGTCTAACAGAATATGCTATCATTTTAAGTCTGATCGCAGTTGCCTCAATTGCTGCAACTGCATTTTTTGGGGGAGCTATTAAAGCAAAGATTGCAGCACTTGCAGGAGCTATTTCCGGACAAGATATCGCTAAAATCAACGAATCTGAAAAAAAATCAAAATCTGCTGCGGATAAAGCACAAAAGAATGCATCAACTGTCACAGGCAACACATCCATAAAAAAGGATGAAGATATTTTTGATAAAGAAACTTTATAGTTTATTAATTTAAATATTGCTAGAAAATTTTTATGAAAAAGACAAATATTATTTGGAATACACACAAAGAAAATAAAAAAATAGAAAACACAAAATCACAGCGAATAAATCGTTTTTACTTATCTCTTTTTTTATCTATATTAGTAACTTTCACACAATATACTCTTATTGTAATTATTTTTCAAAAAGATGACGACAAAGTAAAACTTAACCGCTATGCGGTTGCAGTTACTCAGAAAAATATTTACAAAAATCAAAAAGCGAATGAAAACGATATAAAATTCGTTTATATGGACATTGGTGAGACAAAAGAACATTACATTTTGAATTCTGAATTTGACAGCTTTCGTGATAAGAAAATATTGATAGATATTAAAGAAAATACTCCTCTGTTTAAGAATAACTTTTCTTCAACAGTTAATACCCATCATTTGCCTGAAAAAATACCTTTTGGCAAAAGACTTTTTGTTTTAGATGTAGAAATTAGCCCTATATTATCTCACATTCAAATTGGAGATCGCATAGACATCATTGCCCATTTACAAATCCCTCAAATTGGCAACGCCACAGAAACAATCTTAGACGGAATAGAAATTATCGGTATAGGTGACCGATTAAACAAATCCAACAACCAAATCCCAAGTCACTCCCTAAGTTTTTATCTTTCGCCCGATGAAGTGAAAATTCTTAGTTTTATGAAACAATATTCAAAATTTTCAATCTCATTACGTAATCCAAATGATTTTAAGAATAAAAAAAGCTCCGCCGTAACGTTTAATAAATTTCTCGAAGACCCTCGAATAAAAAAGATTATTAAGGAAGATACTTTTCAAATAATACATGGAGAATATATTCAATGAACTGGAGGATAATAAATCATCAAGAAAATAAAATTGCACAGATTGAGGATAAAAATATTCTTACCATTGGCAACAATGAAAATTGCGATATTATAATACAAAGCTCTGAAAAAACAAAAATCTACTGCCAAGTGCTGCTCCACGATGGCTTCATTTTCGATATCAGGGATGAAAAAGTAAATACATTCTTTTTAAAGAAAAATTTGACCTTTTTTTCTCAAAAAATTGATTTTTTCTATGAACAAAATGACAATTTCTTCCTAAGCAGTTTGTTAGATAAAGATTTAAATATATCATGCTTTGATCTCTTCTTATTTAGCACAAATGGAAATGAAAACTTAAAATTTTTATTTTCAGACTATGAGCATAAAACGAAAATCATTGAAGAAAACTTTAAACAATTCAAAAAAAATCCAGAAATAATAGCACTTATTTACCAACAAATAACTCACATTTACTCACTTGATATTTTCAAAAAAACTCTTGCAGAAGTGCAAAATCAACTCTCGCAAAACTCAATTTTACGATTAGAAGCAAAAACGTATCATTACTTTGATATCGTAGAGACAGCTTGTTGCTATTTAGATACATTCTTTTGGGAAAAACATTGTATTTTTTCTGAAGAAAATATTTATTTATTCAAAAAAATAATTTGGTGTGTTTGTGCACAAATTGTCGACTATGGAATAATAACCCTTCCTCTCTATGATGAAGGAATTTCTGAAATCTTAATTAACCATGCAAAAAAAGTATATTTTGAAGGTAAAGGTCAACTAAAACTATCACCTCTCATCTTCAGCTCCGACAACACTCTTATGACTCTCATTGAAAGAATATGCACTTCAGTTGGGAGAAAGATCGACGAAAGCACACCCTATTGCGATGCACGCTTGCCCAATGGAGCGCGCGTACATGCTATCATTCCACCCTTATCATTAAACGGACCTTGTCTCACAATTCGAAAATTTCCAAAATATTCTATTGATATGAAATATCTTGTAAATAATTCCTCTCTCACTCAGCAAATGGCAGATCTTTTAAAAGGGATTGTGCAAGATAAGAAAAATATTTTGATCTCAGGCGGAACAGGAACAGGCAAAACAACTTTTTTAAATTGTTTAAGTTCATTTATCGGAAGGGATGAACGCATCATTACAATAGAGGATTCTGCTGAGCTACAATTACAGCAACCTCATGTCATCCGCCTCGAGACTCGCAGCGCGAACAGCGAAAAAATGGGTAAAGTGACTATGCGGGAACTGCTGAAAAATGCTTTGCGCATGCGACCTGATCGCATAGTTATTGGAGAGTGCCGAGGCGAAGAGGCTTTAGATATGCTGCAAGCTATGAATACTGGTCATGATGGCAGTATGACAACTATTCACTCTAATTCAGCAAAAGATGCTTTGAGGCGCCTCGAAACTCTTGTAATGTATGCTTCACAAAACCTCCCTTCCACTGCCATTCGCGAACAGATGAGCACAGCGATTCATTTTATTATTCAATTGACTCGACGTGCGAATGGTATGCGTTGTGTTGAATCCATTCATTCCATTACAGCTCTTTGTGAACAATCAAAAACCATTAAAACTAAGTGCTTATATGAATGCAATTGAGCTCAGTATTTTATTTATTTTTATATTCTTAATTATAAATTATACGTTGTTAATTTATAATAATTTGCATATTAAAAAAATGTATTTGTTTATATTTCCAATTGTACTTTTTATTATTCCATGTGGACTGAGCATTTTCAAATTCATCTATTTCAAAATCAAACTCAAGCAAGAAGAGAAAAACTTGCTCTCAGAAATTCCAACCCTCATCGACTCACTGCATTCTTTTTTAAAAGCTGGAATTCATATTTCTGAGGCAATCGTAATAATTGCTAAAAAATCTTATTGGAGCCCAACAATAAAAAGATATTTATTTGTTATATGCAATTCTTACCACCAAGGTCTTTCGTTCCAAGAATCCGTTAAGAAAGCTATGGATTTAAAAAGCTCATCTCGTCACAACAAACATTTACAATATATTTTAGCGGCCATACAAATAGGCCACCAAAGCGGCACAAAAATATGCTCAATTTTAGAAAATGCCAAAGCAAAGACTATGAGTAGTATTAAAATTGAACAAAAAATAAAAGTGTTAACTGCTCAAATGAAATTTCAAGCGATTATTATATCATCTATCCCATCAATATTATTTATTATAATTTACTTTATATCTCCAGAGCATATACTTTTCTTTTTTTATAATATTATTGGAAATATTTTATTAATAATTTGTGTTATTTTTAATTTATTCGGAATCATTATTCTAAAAAGGATCACAAAAATTGTTTAATATTATTTTAATAATTTCTTTTATTATCACGAATTTAATTATATTTTATTTATTCATAAAACAAAATAAATCTACAAATATTTCAACCATACAAATACTTAATGACTTTTTATCAGAAAAAAGCAAATTAAAAATTTTATATTTTTTTATTGGTAGAAGCAAAAATAAAAGCACGTTTTCTAAATATGCTCTGACAGATTTTTTGGACACCTTAGTGCTAAACTTACAAGCAGGATTAAACACTTTTAAAGCTTTTGAGCGAGCATGCTTTTCTATCACCGATCACAATTTACAGAAAAATTGCAAAAAAATTTTAAAAAAATATTATTTAGGCTCTTCTTTTCTCGAGGCTTTACAATCAGTTCCAGAATCAGAAAGCAACAGCGATTTACAAGAAGTTATTGAAAATATTACTCTTTCCCTTCTACTCGGAGCCTCACTCACAGAGAATTTAAACCAGCTGAGCAGTCATCTAAAAGCTAAAGCAAACACAGAGCTCGAAAAATTAGCAAGTGAGGCATCCGTAAAAATGATCTTTCCTCTGGTTTTCTTTATTTTTCCAGTTATATTTATTTTATTAGGAAGTGCATCAATTGAAGATTTTATTATATCATTTAACAACTGACTCTTGTTTATAAAGGAAGGTTATGGAAAATATAGAAAACACCGCACATGATAAACTGAAAGCACTCCAGAAAATCAGTTCTGAGAATATATCTACTGAAGCATTTCTTGAATTTTATTTTATTGACACTATTAATTTATGGCGCAATAAACTTGGTGAAATCGCTAAAGATTATGAATTGAGTCGACTTGAACGGAGAATCCTTGTTTATATTGGTCGATACCCAGGAATTCGCCAAGCAGATCTTGCATTTGTAATGGACGTTGAACCACAAAGTCTCACACGCTCTCTTGAAAATATGGAGAATAAAAAATGGCTCGATAAACACGACGATAGCCATGATAAACGAGCAAAGAGCTTAAAGCTTACCTATTTGGGTGAGAAAAAATTAGGGGATGCTCTGCAAGTAAGTGAATCAATAAGACCTAAAGTTTTAAAAGACATTACAGAACAAGAGAAAGCCTTACTAGCAAATGTTCTTAAAACAATTAGAAAAAATCTTGAAGGAATTCTTTAAGAACAGAGAAAAAGATTATTAATATGAATATTAAAAGTGTAATCTATTTTGTTCCAAAACAACCAATGCTGCACCTATAGCTCCTGAAGAATCTCCCATTCGGTGCTTATACACTGTGACAGGGCTATCAGGTAAATAAGTATTTTCACCTATTTTAGCTTCAATACCTTCATAAATAATATCTTGCAGACTCAAACCACCACCTAAAACAAAATAATGTGGATCAAGCATACAGGTGAGAGTTCCTAAAAAACTTGCTAAATCTTTTTTATATTGTTTGACCACAGCCAAAGCAATTGGATCTTGAGTATTATAGAGTTGAAAAATTTCTTGAGCAGAAGGACGTTTTTCAATTTGTGAATAAATACGTGAATTTAGTGATGCTTCAAGCGCTGGTCCACATAGATATTGCTCAGCACATCCTCTACGTCCGCAATAACATGGATGACCTTCCGAATAGAGAGTCATGTGACCAATTTCTCCTGCGCCCCCACGTTTTCCGGTAACAGCACGACCATTCACTATCAGTCCACCACCGAATCCAGAACCTAATATAAGTCCCATAGAAACTTGTTTACTCACTGGAATTTTTGTCTTTTTAAAGTGTTCAATTCCTGCACCACAAAGTGTTTCTGCTAATGCAAAACAATTGGCATCGTTTTCTGATAGTATTGGAAAAGAGACATTGAGTTTATTACGTAGGTCTTTTTGTAGATTGTGCCCTACTAAAATCATCGTATTACTTGAAGTAACAAGTTCTGAAATGGGATCAACAGGACCAGGTACGCTCAATCCGATTCCTGCTAAAGAATGTAGATCTAAATTTCTTTCTGCGCAGACTTCGTTGGCAAGTTGAGACATTTTTTCAATGACTTGTTCATATCCATTATGCCTTTCCGTTAACACTCTTTTTTTATAAAGCACAAAACCAGGAACAATTTCACCCGTTGATTTTTGAAACTCAAAAGAAGAGAGATAGCTTTCTTCTTTTTTCATTATACCAAAATGTAGAAGCATTGCTTCAATTTTTGTTCCACCTATATCGAATCCAATAAGATACATAATATGCTCTCCAACAGAACCAACAAAAATCAGTGTTCCTACCTTGCCATATTTATAGCCGTCATATCAACATTAATTTAACATTTATTGATTTTTAGCTAACACATTGATTTGTATATATGACATTTATTTGTTATTTTGAGTAATATTCATGCAATTTATCAATTTCAATATTCATAAGTTTAATTTCTTGAAATAATCTTTCCAAAAGAGATCTTAACTTAATTTCTTCAAATGAAATTTTACGGCCTTTACTGTTATAAAGATCCTTAGTGATTTTGACTTCAACACTTTGAAAGTCCCAATTTGCAAGGGAATTTATTCTTAATTCTAATGCGTTTTCTTTCGACAATGGAAGGCGTAAAACAGATTCATTAAAATAATTTTGGATAGCTTGCATTTGTTCTTTTACAAAAAGAAAAGAATCCATTCTTTTTTCTAATGAACCAACTCTTAGTGCATTCAAAACTGTTAATAACGAGTAATGAATTCTTTCCTGGCACAAAATAAAAGCTTCGTATTCCTTTGATGGAAAATTTCTTTTACCTATTTCATAATATATTTCAAGAATTCGATTGCGCGCCATTTGATTTTGTGTTGCTGACAATACTTTCTGTACATAAATATCTTCATATGTTTTTTTTCCATCAATCCACTCTATAATATATTCAAACAAAATATCCTTATCTCTAATTATATTTTTAAGATCAGTATGAAAACTTTTCTTTGCAAAATTTGGCCAGAGAAAAAATGAACCTAAGGTACCAAGCAAAGCACCTATTGCAACATCCTCTATTCGTAAAATAGCAAAAGATATTCCATTGGGATGGGCGGTTACATATAACATCATAAGAGCAAAAGTAAAGAAAAAAATTGAATATGTGTATGATTGCACTGTATTTACTGTATTATAAATTGCAAATATGATAGAAAGAAAAATAAATAATATATATATATTCATATCATTCGGAAATAAGAAAACAATAAAATAAGCCAATACACAGCCAAGAATCGTTCCCACAAGTCTTTGTTTGGCTTTAATTACAGTCGCTCCAAAATTGGCCTGCAAACAAACGAGAGATGTGATAAGAATCCAACCAGGGAACTCGGTCTTTAAGAAAAACTCATCAAGAATAACAGCTATGAAACAGATCACTCCAGCTCGCCAAGCTTGTCGGACTTCCATAATTTCAAAATTGATCATCGTTTTGAAAAAAATTTCCAAATTTTTAAAATATAAATTTCGAAGCATATCTTCACTCATTCCGACATAGAAATTTGAGTTCGGCATTAAGCAAACTAATATTATCTTTTAATTGTAATCCTACAGCCAATATTTCAGTAAAAAATTCATCATTGACATACTCTTCGTGGCTTGTTTCTATTTTGCTAAATTCATTCTTAGCATCATTAAATAAATTTTCATATATTTTCTTTATATCATCTATACGAATATCTTTATTATGAACTAAAAAGTTTAATAGCGAATTATTTATTCTGCTTATTGAATAAAATATGTTTCGCACTTGATTTTCATATTTTGCTGGAACGTTTAAAACTCTTAGTTTAATGCTAATCCCAATCGTTGTTTCGATAAAGCGCTCCTCTAAAGTCGCTAAAACATAAAAAATAAAAAATTTTTCTTTTAATTGGTTACTTCTTTTTATCTGAAGATCGATCTCTTTAAGCATTAATCTTAAGCTCTGAATCCGTGAAAATATTTTTTGTCGCCTCATGGTCAAATAATTTGCAGACTCGTCCGATTTATTAAAAGTATATTTCTCGACAGACTCAATATAAAAAGACATTTCTCTTAAAATTGAACGCATTTCAAATAAACATTCTTTTTTAAGACGCGGTCTGAATAAAATCGCACTGATAAAAAATGATATTATGAATGCTATCGTATTCATAATGGCATGTTCTTTTGTGACTTTAAAATTGTACTGTGAAAATAGAGAGTATTGAGGTATAACAAAGATCCATATTGAATAAACCGATGGTATCTTGTAATATGAAAAAATATGAATGAAAAAAGCCAAAAAGAAAGAAAAAAAAGCTATAGATAAATAAGTCATTGAATAGGGAAAAGCTATAAAAATAAGCGCAGTAGAAAATAAATATGCTAACAACATATTAAATTCTATGCGCCAATAAGGACAACGGGTACACGCTTGAGTTAAACCCAAAGCGCATAATCCCATAAAAATAAGTTCTTGATTGCGTGTAAAATAATAAATAGCAAAAACACTTAAAATTGCTAATGAACTTCTTACTCCTTGAATAAAAGAGCGATAATCTCTTTCCCACACAAGTAAGAGTTGTTGATAAATTACTTTTTTATTCATCCAATTGAGTTAACCACTCCATAATCAGTTTCATTTCACGCCCAGTTATCATATTTTTACCATACGCTATATCAAAAATATCTGTCGTTTTAAACAGACTGTGCAACGGTATATTTGCTAAAGTGAAATTTTCTTTCACTTTTTTCAAACTGTGCTGTGATAAGCTCACTGCTGTTAAAATTTGAAAACCATCTTTACGTACATGCTCACACGCTTGCAAGATACTTCCACCTGTCGTTACCATATCATCTACTACAATGACATGTGCTTCATCTGGAATGAAGCCCTCAATGACAGAATTCAGACCATACTCTTTGGCTTTGCTACGCACATAAACAAAACCGCAATTAAAATAGTCTGCTAAAGCATATGCGGGCGCAATTCCAGCAGTTGCAGTGCCAGCAAAAACTACAATATCTTGAGTAAATTGTTTTGCATACTGCGAAAGTAAAGAGTCTGCAAAGGCTTTAATAACTTTACGACGCAATTGAGGGTGGCTGAATATTTTCCGATGATCGATATAAACTGGTGATTCTTTCCCACTTGTTAATTTAAACATGGGATTGGTTTTTATTTGTATAACTTTTGCTTCAAAAAAACCTTGAATAATTTCTTGCATTTCTGAGTTTAAAATCACTCTTCAAACTCCTTCTATAATGATAATTGAAAATGTACGCTTAATTTTAGGATAATTGACAAGGTACTTTTAAATGATTGGCGATTTCCGAAGCCAAGTCTAGATTCCACATCATTCCTGTTGCGGCTTGCACGATATCAGCACCAGCGGATCGGTAAGAAGCAAATTCCTTTGCACTCACGACTCCACCCACACCTATAATTCCAAGATCGCTCTTTTGGATACCCAATTTTTCTCGAGTCTCACATAATAAAGCGACCATCTCTAAACCTTGATCAAAAATATACGAACCGCAAACTCCACCATTTAAAGAACCATTTCCTAAAGCAGGATAACCATTTTTTTGTGTAATTTTTGCAGATACTGTATTAATTGCACTGACTGCATCAATTCTTCCAGCTGTTTCTCCAAGAAAAATACGAGTTTCTTCTGCGTTCAACACGCCTAGCTTCACTACAAGTTTTACTTTAGATTTCAGCTCAGAAATAATTTTATAAGCGCAATTTATCGTTGCAATCGCACTTTTTAAATCTTTATATAGAGGAGCTTGCGCTTCGTTTGGGCAACTCAAATTCATTTCTATGATTGAAAATCCACTTGCTAGAATACCTTCACAAGCGATTTCAGTAATTTTTAAAACATCTTTGTAAAAATTTTCTGTTGTTTCTTTGGTGCTAGCACCTAATAAACGTGATCCTTGAAAACTTAACGAAACATGATAGCCTTTTTTTGTTGAATAATCTTTTAAAGTCGCCAAATCACTTTGCCATTTGTCGACACTTTGGCTTGGAACACCAAAGGAATTTGATATTGATATTTTTTTATTTAAATAATCGCTTTCTGAAAACAATTCACCTATGACAAGATTATTTTCTTCTGCATACAGAGACTTATTTTCCGATTTTAAAGATAGAATATTGGGCCATTTATTACACTCCCAAGCGACTGAGCGTACTGTTTTATAAACAGGCAAACAAAAACCTGCGTTTAAAGCAACCCTCACATAATCCGCATTTAACAGAGGCCCTGCAGCAACTCCAAATGGAATATGCAAAGGGACTCCTAAAAAATCATACTGAGGGGATTCTAAATATTCGAGTATCGGAAAATGTCTGTTTCGTAAATAATTTTTATCTGGCCCACGAGCATAATTTTCTTCGTAGCTTGCATTTGCATTGTACATTTCAATCCAATCCTAAAACTTTTAGACCATTGACTGTCGCAATACGTAACAATTCTTCTATATCATAATAATGATTCGCTTCTAATAATATTTTTAATTCTGTGAGCATATTTCCTTCAGCAAAAGGCTTATAAATATCACAAATATTGTCTGAACCAAGCGCAACAGTGAGTCCTGCAGGAATCATTTCGTCAATGGGTGTGACAGAATTATGTGTGGGAGATAGAACTTCTGTTCTGCGACTGTCAATCCAAGCTGTAGGACAAGCGACAAAGCTGAGACCAGCATCTCGGCAGAGTTTATAAAGTTCTGTGCGATAAGCCTTGTTGTGTGCCGCAATAGAAATACCGTGTACAGCTGTTACTTTACCTTCCAATCCCCACTCAATGACTTTTCGAGCCAACAATTCTGTTTCTTTTTCTTCAGCACTATTTAACTGATCGACATGTACATGCACTCGTTTTCCTGTTTCTTTAGCAGCTTTCAATAAAACATCAAGATGCTCTTTTTCTTGACCAGCATCGACACCAGGCAAACCACCGATAATATCAACATGTTCCAAAGCTTTTTCAAACCATTTGCGAGCATCTTTATGCAAAACCCCTTTCAAGGTTTGGCAAGCAATTAAAAAATTCATTTCATAATTTCTTGCAACAAAGTTTTTCGCTTTTAAAGCCGCATTTAAAGCTCTTTCTTCAGCAATGGGATCACAGTCAATAAAAGACAGACAATGGCGCACACCTTGTTCATGTTGGTTATTGAGAGCTGCTAAAATATGATGATAATAAATTTCTTCCGAAGCATTTTTCTTAAATTTATCAACCAACTTCCATTTATCAAATAAATGACTATTAACGCTTCCATGAGCATCATTAAAGTCTGATAAAGAAACAGAATACGCGCGGTCAAAATGAGCATGGGCATTTACAAATCCCCCATGTCCTGCAATGGTTTCTGATAATTTTGCAAAGGGATTCCACATACTCAATTTCTCCTCATATTAAAGTAAAGCTGGCTTCTTTGATGATTCTATATTTTTTGAAACACCTGATTTAACAGATTTATTCATTTTCTCAATAGTAACTTTGAGTACATCATAATCTGTGATCAATTGAACTCCATTTTTTACGCTCCAGCTGCGAATGGATTTTCCATCAATTTCTTCACTCAATGAATTGGTTGGCGAAGCCACGTTCACAACTAAATCGAAGCGATTTTGTTTTAATAAGTCAATTAAGTTTGGTTTGTGATTTTCTTGATTTGCTTTATGGACAAGAACACTTTTTATTCCAAGTTTATTTAAATAATTATGCGTCCCTTGTGTTGCAAACAAGACAAATCCAAGCGAATAAAGTTCAGATATTGCTGGAGCAAATTTTTCTTTATTCTGATCACCACCTACAGAAACAAGTGCATAACGTTCTTTTTCTTGGGAGAGTCGCATTTGCATTGTATAAATTTCAGTAAATCCAGCCGATGCATTTTGATTGAAAGCATTGCTCTTCATAAAAGTTGCTAATTTTTCATCGAATATACTATTTGGTGTTTCAACTGCCACAACATCAACGCGACCTTTAAACAATTTTACAGTAACAACACCTGTTACTTTTTCATTGATTCTTTCAATAAAAGCATTGAGGTCATCCATCAAAGGCTCATGCCAAAGCGCTCCATAGCAGAGATATCCCCATTTTTGATCGACAATCATTTTAAATTCATTTTCATGTCGAGTGCAGACAAATTTTTCGAGGGTCTCATGTGCACGTATGATTGTGTGCGCAGCTGGGGATTCATACACACCACGCACTTTGAGACCAACAACTCTGTCTTCCAAATGATGGGTAACTCCAACTCCGTGACATGCTCCTATTTTGTTGAGCTCAAGAATAATGGATGGAAGATCCATGTCCTGTCCATTTAATTGCACAGGAATTCCTCTTAAAAAACCAATTTTTAAGAGTTCAGGCTCATGCGGGGTGTTCTCAACTATTTTACACACCTGTAAAATAGCAGGTAAGTTAGGAATAAGCGCAGGATTCTCAATCTCACCTCCTTCAGCAGAAACGCCCCACATATTGTCATCATAGCTATAAGGTGAGTCTTTTGTTTGCTTTACAGGAATATTGTGGATGCGTGCATATTCAAGTTCTTCATCGCGTCCCATGCCCCATTCTCTAACGGGTGCAATAATTTTCATTTCGGGAGCTAATGTTAATACCGTACCCTCAATCCGCACTTGATCGTTGCCTTTACCTGTGCACCCGTGCGCAATACAGTCACAATTTTCTTCACGAGCTATATCTACAGCAATTTTTGCTAAGAGAGGCCTGCCCAGTGGTGTCGCGAGATGGTAGTCACCTTGGTAACGGGCATTGGCTTTGATTCCCTTTGCCAAATAGTGATAAGCAAATTCTTTTTTTGCGTCGATCACATAAGCTTTTTTTGCCCCGAGGCGAAGAGCTTTTTCTTTTATTTCCTCAAGGTTATCTGCCTGTTGACCAATATCTATGGTCAATGCGATCACCTCAGCATTGTACTGCTCTTGAATCCACTTCAACATAACTGAAGTATCCAGTCCGCCAGAATACAAAAGAACAACTTTACGAATTTCACCTTTGCGGCCTTCATATGATGCAACTTTAACGTAATCTGTCATTGTAAGATCCCTTCTTTAATAGCCCCAAAACAATTTGCACTGGGTTTAAAATATGCAAAAAAAAAGCCCCGCAAATGCGGAGCAAAAAACTAAAATATCTCAATTTCTAAAACGAGTGACCTTATTTCTATAGCTAGAGAATAAGCCTTGTGTTTATGCACAAATAACATGATAAAGTCCTAAACAAAAGAAACTCGAAAAAAATTCATCCGAAGATACTTATATGAGAATAATTTCTGAGTCAAGTTAAAACTTCATTTTTAATCGATGCCAAAAAGCATTTCAGAATATTTTGGATAAGGCCACAAATTATGTGGAACTAATCCTTCTAATTGATCTACTGTATTCCGTAATTCAACTAATTTAGGTAAAATATGTTGGCCAATAAAAATAGCTGTAGAATTTAAATTGTGATGCTCATAACATTCTTCGTTTGAAATTTTATCATATTGTAACTTAAGAGAATTTAGTGATGAAAAGAAATGATTAAATTCTTTCCCAAATTCTTCTGCAAATTTAATTGCCGGCGATGGTATGCTTAATTCTTTCGAAAGTTTCACATTATCCATAAGCTTTTCTAGATAATTTAAACACACTGGCATAACCTGAGTTTGTGCCATTTCTAAAGCACAATTAACTTCGATCAAGCTCTGTTTAATGTAACGCTCTTGTTGAATGGCTAATCGACTTGCAATATCTTCAGACGTAAATATGTTTGCTTTTATTAAGAACTGAACTTTCTTTTCGTCAGCAAGAGCAGCAAGTGAGTCAGGAGTCATTGGAAAATTCGACAGCCCTCGTTGTTTTGCTTCTTCAAGCCATTCCTGTGAGTAACCATTTCCTTCAAAGCGAATTTTTTTTGTTTCTATAATAACTTCTTTTAAAACGCTGAGAATAATATTATCGGAAACTTTGCCATTTTGTGCACGTGCATCCAATCTTTTATTGATTTTACTCAGTCCATCACAAACAGCAGCATTTAAAATTGCCGTAGGATAGCTAATTGATGCGCTGGATCCAACCGCTCTAAATTCAAATTTATTGCCAGTAAATGCGAAAGGCGATGTCCGATTGCGATCGGTATTGTCTTTTGCAACACCTTGTAAATGGGAAATGCCAAGATCAATCATGACTTTCTCAGCATTGATAATATCACCAGAACCCGACTCAAGAGAATTGAGAATCTTATCAAGGGTATTGCCTAAAAACGCTGAAATAATAGCTGGAGGAGCTTCGTTTGCGCCGAGTCTGTGATCATTACCAGCAGAAGCTATGGACGCTCTTAGAACATCGGCGTTGTCATGGATACCAAGCAATACGGAACATAGCATAGTTAAGAAAACAAGATTTTCATGAGGTGTTGCCCCTGGGTCCAGAAGATTACGTCCCGTTGAATCTTGCATGGACCAGTTGACATGCTTGCCACTGCCGTTCACACCTGCAAAAGGTTTTTCGTGCATAAGAGCAATAAATCCATGTTTTAGGGCGATACTCTTTATATATTTCATTGCTAATTGATTGTGGTCAGCTGAGATATTGGAAGATTCAAAAATGGGAGCTATTTCGAATTGACCTGGTGCCACTTCGTTGTGACGAGTTTTAATTGGCACACCAAGTTTATAAAGTTCAACCTCAAGTTCATTAAAAAAAGCTTGTACACGACTTGGTATTTGCCCAAAATAATGATCTTCCAGCTCCTGACCTTTAGGAGGTCTACGACCAAAAACAGTTCGACCGGAAAATTTTAAATCGATTCTTTTTCTTGCTAACTCTTTATCAACAATAAAAAATTCCTGCTCTGGTCCGACAGAAGTCGAAACATAATTAACTTTCTTCTCTCCTAAGAAATGCAAGGTTTTAACCGCTTCTTCTGAGAGAGCTTTGTTTGAACGTAATAATGGAGTTTTAAAGTCCAGTGCATCACCATGATAACTTATAAAGACAGATGGAATGTATAAGGTTTTCCCATTTTCAGTTTCCATAATAAACATAGGGCTAGAAGGATCCCAACCCGTGTAACCGCGCGCTTCAAAAGTTGAGCGTATACCACCAGATGGAAAGCTTGAGGCATCGGGTTCACTTTGTAAAAGCTCGGGTCCTGTAAATCTTTCAATTGGGTTGCCTTGTTTATCAAACCAAAGGAAAGCATCGTGCTTTTCAGCTGTTGTGCCTGTTTGTGGTTGGAACCAATGGCAATAATGCGTTGCCCCCATTTCCATAGCCCACTCACGCGCCGCCGCAGCGATTCGTTCTGCTAAATGGGCATCGATCTTGCCACCATGTTTCATGACTTTTGCCATAACATCAAGATCTTGTGAAGATAAGCGTTTAACCATAGCTCGCAAATCAAAAACGTTTGAGGCAAAATAATCAGCAATGCGAGATTGTTTTCCATCCGCATTCTGTGGTCTTTGTATTTTACGAATGTTAACAGCAGAATTAGAAAATGAATCTTTCATGGTTAAACTCCATTTTGCTTAAAAATCACGAGTCAAAAAATACAATATTAATATATTATATTTTTTATTTTCCTCTATATATGTAGACTCTGCATTTATTTAAACGCAAAAAACATGTTCTCAAAAGTCGTCACATGCTCGTAGCATAAAATATGAAAAGTCCAAAGTGATTTAAAGATTTTTTGATGAATAACGCATCCAAAAGAAGATGGGAACACGGGATGGAAGGAGAATTATGAAAAGAAATGATAGAATACTTCCTAACAACATAGATTCTGATAGAGCGGCACAAAATTTAGTTCTTTCAGAGACTTTCGCATTTTTATCCTTATGATTTTGTATTGAAATCCCAAAGAGCCATCTACCCAATGTCGCCCCTTCAAAGCCTAATATTGAGTATTGAAATAAGAAGACGAGAATTGCCATAAAAAACCAAACTTGCAATGAAAATAAAAATGTATAAAGAACACCTAAATCCACTGTCGCCACTGATAAATATTTTACTAATGAAGAAGTTACATCGAAAAATCCTTTTGGAATAAAAACAGTATTGACACACAGGGAAATAATAAGAAAGCAAAATCCTACCAACGCATCGACTGTCCAAGCAAGAAAAGCAAAAAAAGGATGCACAAAATAATTGTTATCAACATCAACATCTTTTTGATCATTATAAAATGCTTTTAATTGTTTTTCTTTAATAACAGCAGCATCTTTTTCATGATTGATAGGCAACTCATTTATATTTTCCGCATAGTAATTTTCATTTAAAATAATAGGACTTTTTTCTATATCACTGTTTAGATAAGCATTATTTTGCGCTGTGAGTTCTGATTCTTTTAAAGGAAGATATTGTGACTTATCAATTATCGACTCTGCAAAAAAACCAAAACCTGTGTGCAATGGCTCTATCGATCTTTTTTGCTGCTCCTCAGAAAAACTCATAAAGCTTCCTTAATAAATAAATTCAACACCGTTGCTTTTATATTTTCTGAATTTAAATTGCCATATCGTTCTTTCCAACCTTCGACTGGGAAAATTGCTTTTGCCATAGTTCTGTGCCCACCGCCACTCGCCCAACCGTTGATAATTCTTTTTACAACGTCTCCGGCATTTTTCACATATCCCACATTGCGCACACTCATAACAAGGTTATTTTCGTAGATACCAGCGCAAATAGCCCACTCTGACCCCTCAAATTGAAGCATAAAATCAGCTACTTGCGGAATAAGATCCTCTCTCTCAACTTCACCAATATAGCTCACTAATATGGACTCTTTTACGGCCATACTCGTTAAAGCGTGCGCAAGAACGGGTGCAAAGCGCATAGGAAGCTCAGGTTTTTCCATTCTACGTAATAAATTATAATTGATATCAGGATAGAGCGATATAAATGCATAAAGGTCTGCATCAATAACTTCTCTATTTAAATGTAGAGTATCGGCTTTTATTCCATAAAGTAACGCAGTGGCTAATCTTTGCCCAATATTTACTGCAGCAGCTCGTAAGTATTCTGTCAAAATTGTTGAAGTCGCTCCATATTTCGAACGAATATCACAATATGGAATATCACTGTAATTTCCAGTCATGGGATGATGATCAATGATGGCATCAACCTTTGGTAAGGTAACAGTAAAATGGGTTGGCTGCGTATCGAGCAAAGCTACTTTATCAAAATTATTTAAGTCTTCTGGTTTAATAGTTATGACTTCTAAATCAAGCAATCTTAACATGGCTAAATTTTCAGGGCGTGTGACTTTGCCAAACGTCACTATGGGAGTTGAAACTTTGTTTCTCCCTAACAAAGCTCTCAACGCAAGAGCTGATGCTAATCCATCGGGATCAGGATCGGGTTGTAATAAAAGAGCTATTTTGTCACCACTATCAAGTATATCTCGCACTTCTTTTACGCGGTGACTGCTTTCTATGTGTCTCAACTCCGCACTAATAGGTCTGCTTAACAATTCAGTCCACGACAAAACAAGTTCACGATCGTTATCAATGAGTTTGCGAGGCACTTCTTCAGGATGGCCAATCTGTAAAGATAGAATACGAGCATCGGGCAACTCAGTCAGAATAAGTTCTCGAATATTTGAATATTTTTCTATGTCTTTCAAAGATAGGACAACACAAATAGGCTTATATTCTTTCCATTGAGAAAAGAAAGAGGCTTTGGTCACATCCCCTTTGACGAGAGCTTCCTTATGAATGGAATCTTCACAGGCATCGATTAAAGAAGTTTGTAATTGACCACATTTACTGGGAACCCAAACCTTTATATCCATATTTTTTTGAATGTGCACTAATGTTGATGCAAGTTCAGGATCATCACATATCACTAGGAAAAGACCACGTTTGGAATCCATCTAATACACCTTACTATTTGAAATTAATCAGATAAATACTTCCTGATAATTGTTCTTGCAAGTTGGAGTATGCTACAATATTTTACCCCCCTGTTTGGGATGGCAATTCTGCCTCGCAATTTTCATAATATACTACATTGCGTAACCTGTTGAATAAGATAACCTAGTTAGGTTAGAATCTCACAGGGCTCTATGAGGACATAAGATGACAGAAATACTTGGTTTTAACAACCTAACGAAAGCTTTAAGCTTCAATCTATATGACTTTGCTGTTGCATTGAATGATGAAGAAAGAGCTTCGTATATCAGGTATATTGATGAACGGTATTCCGCACGTCAAATTGAATCCCAACTCATACGAATTGCAGAAATAATTGATGCTGAAGTTTTAAACGTCAGCTCAAAAGATTTCGATCCATATGGTGCAAGCGTTATATTGCTCATGAGCGATTTAAAGGGCGATCAAGCAACTCAACAATCAAATATGATTTCTCAATCAACTTATAACATTGTTGACAAACAAGCCAATCTCATGGCTCAGTCAACGGTTTCCATTCATTTAGACAAAAGTCATATCTGTGCACACACCTATCCAGACAGTCTTGATCCCTCTGGTATCTGTAGCTTTCGCGTTGACATTGACATAGCAACCTGTGGAAGCATTTCACCTTTGTATGCATTGGATTTTATGTTCAAGGCATTCGAAACAGACGTCGTTTGTGTGGATTATGTTGTCAGAGGTTTTGCGCGAAATAAAAAGAACGAAAAAATATACATGGATCATGAAATTGAGAGCATCACTCAGTTTGTCTCCCCATTTATACTAAGAGAATATGACACCATAGATAAAAACTCTCCAGAACATCATACCTATCAAACAATGTTTTGTAGAAAAGAATTGGATGAGAGTTGTTACTTTAGAAATCCAAGAACTGTTCCACCACACATTGCTTCCGAAAAAATGGCTCTTATTCGCAAAGAAATAGATTCTGTTGCCCGTTTAAAATAATCATTTTCTTTTAAACAAAGATTTTTAGTTCCTTTATGAAATAATGCTTCATAAAGGAATTTTTTTTATTCAACATATCAGTAAACATCAGTTACGAAAAAATATTTTTATGTTATATATTATTCTTAACGTAGGCAAAGGAGAGTTGCTTTGAGAGAAAAAAACAGTTCAAAATCAAGAGCATTATCTCTTATTCGAACCATTGGCAGCACTGCCCTCAAAGCAGGCAATGAGGCCATTCAAAAAAAACTAAGTAAATTGAGTGAAGGGGATTCGCCTATCAGTGAAGCTGCATTGAGACTCGTCAAAGGTCTCGATGATCTTAAAGGCGCAGCTATGAAAGTTGGACAAATTTTAAGCATGGTGGATGAAAAAATGCTTCCCCCAGGCTGGAAAGAAGCATTGAGCAAACTACAAGCCAACGCAACCGCCAAAGATTGGAGCTTTATAGAACCCATTTTATTAAAGGCATTTGGTAATTTAGATGACTTTGAATACATCGAAGAACGAGCAGTTCATGCCGCAAGTATTGGTCAAGTCCACAAAGCACGTTTAAAAGATGGAACTTATATCGCTCTTAAAGTACAATATCCAAATCTAGAAAAAAGCGTAAAATCCGATCTTCAAAACATGAAAAGACTCATCAATTTAGCGAATATTATGCCAAATATGGCAAACTATGATCACACTTTCGAAGCCGTCGAAAAACTCTTTCTTGAAGAACTCGACTTTATACGTGAAAAAAACTTTTATGAACTTTATAAAGAAAACTTTAGTAACAATCCCAATATTATTGTGCCAAAAACAATCTCCCATCTTTGTCGAAAAAATATTTTAGCCACGGAATGGATCCAAGGTGAAAATCTCCAACAATGGATGACACGCAATCAAAGTGAAATGCATTCAGATATCGAACTTATAAAAAAGCGCGATAAAATAGGTTTTCTTTTATTGGATCTTGTCTTTAAAGAAATTATAACTTTCAAACATATTCAATCCGATCCCAATCCCGGTAATTTTCTTATCACTGAGGATTGCAAACTTGTTCTGCTCGATTTTGGGGCTACACAAAAATTAAGTTCCGATCTTATCCAAAATTATGCTGAACTTTGTCGTGTAAGCCTAGCTGAAGATAAAGAAAACATAATAAATGTTGCTGTAAAAATGGGCTTTTTATTTACAGATGACAGCAATGAGATAAAAGAGAGTTTTTTAAGAATAATGCAGCTTGCAATGGAGCCCTTTATCCATGAGAGTTATTCTTGGAGAAACTGTGATATGTTAAAAAGAATAAATTCTGAGTCTTTTCATTTAATGAAATTGACTAAATTTAGAGCTCCAGCTTCTGAAATCATATTTATGAATAGAAGACTTGGTGGAAATTTAATCATGATGGAAAAGCTGGGGGCGACGGTCTTTGCCAGAGAACTTTTTGTAAATATTTTACAATAAAAAGGATTGATAATGCTTATTTTAAAACATAATTTTTCTTTTTGCGCCAGTCATAGGCTTTTTAATCCAACCTTCAGTGATGATAAAAATAAAGAAATATATGGCAAATGTGCAGGTAAAAATGGGCATGGGCATAACTATAAACTCGAGGTTGCAATTACAGGTCAAGTGGATCCTGAAACAAGCATGCTCTTTAATTTACAAGATCTTTCTGACATCGTGTATGAGAATATTATCAACGACGTCGATCATAAACATTTAAATTTTGATGTGCTTTGGCTTGAAGGTAAAATCCCAACAATCGAAATTTTTATTGAAGAAATCTGGAAAAGACTTGATAAATCTATTGGAAGTAAACAGAAAAACAAACTTGAGCTTTACTCAGTTACTTTATGGGAAACAGAAACAAATTTTGCAACACGTTTGAGAAATTAGGATATATTTCAAGCATGATTATCTTGTTCTTTTCTTGATTTTATCCATTTAACTATAATAGGAATAAACGATACAAAGATTATTCCGACAATTAAAAAATGAATATAGTCATTTATTTTATCTCCGAACATTTTTCCTAAATAATATCCACCAAATACCATGCTCCAAACCCATAAAAACCCACCGATGATATTGTAAGATACAAACTTAGAAAAGGTCATCTCAGCAGCTCCAGCAACGGTAGGAGCAAAAGTTCTTATAATAGGAATAAATCTTGCTATAATTATAGTTTTTCCACCATGTTTTTCATAAAAATCATGCGCATATTGTATATGTTTTTTGCGAAAGAAAAAAGAATCTTCCTTACTATATAGCAATGCACCAAGTTTTTTGCCAATATAAAAACCAACAGCATCACCTACAATTGCAGACACAGTTAGTGTAGAAATAAGAATTGAGATCTGCATATCTCCTTTAGCAGCAAATAATCCTGCAGCAATTAACAATGAATCCCCTGGCAAAAAAAAGCCTACCAATAAACCTGTTTCAGCAAAAACAATTAAAATGAGACCGATATATCCTACTGTTTGTATCAGAAATATGGGATCATTTAATACTGATAAAATAAATTGATAAAGCGTATGAAAAAAATCCATAAAGTAACAATCCTCCTGGAGTTATCACGTATTCATATTTCTTATACCGGAAAATAAATGAAGTACAATCTTAAAAGTATTCTCTTTTAGAATTATTGCCTTTAATTAAATTATATGATTCTGAAGGAAGAAAATCCCAAGATACACCGATAGAAACTTCAAACCATCCTTCCAGATATCTTTTTGCAGCAACCCGAAATAATAATTCTTTTGTCATCAAACGAAAAGGTCTGAGATCTGCCTCGAGTGCCCAAACAGATTTTCCTTGGATAAAATCAAAAAAAGAAAATCCACCGACAAATTCATAATCACCAATATTATCAATATTATCTGACCATCGGCCATTGGCAAAAACAGAAATTTTAGAAATACTAAAAGCAGCATCGGACTGTAAAACACTTCCTCCCATATATTCAAGAGCTCCTCCTATGCGAAAAACTCCAGAAGGAACAGGGTTACGCCATAAAACCTTATAACCACCTATGCCAACATAATAACTTGAACCCTCAATAGTTGAGCCGTTAAAAAATGAAAATTGTCCATATGGATTTATATAGAGATCAAAAGTCGAATCGATATCTATTTTTCCTGATGCATTGAATGTATTTATTAAAGTTGTTGGTATGCCTGCAGAATTGCCAAAATATGAGCCCGATGTAAGAGCAGCACCAATTCTTAGACTTGTTGGATCCCAAGTATTAGGATCATCAATGGAAATTTTTTTCTTTGGCTTACTGATTTCAACCTCTTCGCCTTCATTAGGAGGAAGCTGGGGAGAAATAAGTCCTTGCTGCTCAGCTTGCGGTTTGGAGCTTTCCTCTTGTGCTAAAGCAATTTCACTTTTCTTATCAAGTTTTGCCGTTTTATCTTTTTCTAAATTATTTTTATCTATCTTGTCTTTATCCATCGAAACAGGTTCGTTTTTTTCTTGCTTGTCTTTTCCAAAAACGACTGGAGGTAACATCGAACGCATTTTCTCTCTTCTTGTCTGAGATTCAAAACCTTCCTCTGCCGCGCCTAACATGGGAGCGGTTTCTGGATTATAAGGATCTCTCCAACCGGTATTATTTAATTTTTGTTCTTTTTTCCAAACGAGCAGTTGAACATCTTGCTTATCAAGAATTTTTAATGCTTGTTCATATGAAACACGATCGGACGACACAATTTGGCACAGAGAACTTCCTTGGCGTGCTTCCAATACCTTAAGAGCATGGATTGGAATCCGATTGGCTCGTAAAAATTCGCCTGTTTGTGGATGAAAACTCGATAAAATAACGTAACCTGCATAAAGGGTTTCACCACGAACAATTCCTCGTTCTTTACCAAAATCTACAGTTAATAAATTCTCACGCATATATGTCACTTTACCGTCGTGACCTAATGTCGCAATCAAACGTGAAACGGCTTGAGCAAATGCTTCTTTTATTTTTGAGCGACTGGCTTGCGGTTCGATCATAACATCTTCTCGCGCCCAGATAGAACCCATAATTCCAGCGCCTCTTACTGACACACGCACGAGAGTTTGATCCGGAGCAAAATAAATGGATGGCCGAATCCAAGCATCCAAATTGTAATCCGATTCAAGATTCACTCTTAGATTATCTGCATTTACATTTTCAGGTGAGTTTTTTGCTGATCCACTCAAGGGAATCAGTTTCATAAAATCAGATAAAGATAGACTCCAAAAACGCCCTGTATTTTGAATTTCTTCATCAACATCCGCAACGAGATCTTTGCGCAATTCAGTTTCGCTAAAAGGTAGGGCTGGCACACCATATAAAACTCTGTCTTGTTTGCGCATGAAAATTCTAAATTTATCCACATTACTTTCTAAAATATCAATTCCGACCCTCCGCACAGGAGGCAATAAATATGAGTCACCTTGTGTACTCGGGGGGCGTGCTGTTGGATTTTCCAACGAAAATAAATTCTCAATATAAAACAGAAGCAAAAATGCTAAAATTAAATATTTGACAATTTTTGACTTTTCCACTCAGAGGCTCCCTTGTTCTTTAAATTGTATGTTAATTTCGTACTCATTTAGAAGCTTCAGCAATTTGACACTAGGCTGCAAATTTTAGACAAACTTGGGTGAGGTGATTAGCTGCACACTTGATTAACGGATTGGAGAAAATTTGATTATTAAAATATTACAAATTGCTTTAAAAATTTTCAGCATTATATTAACTCTTCTTTCTGCAATTATTTTCTTAATTCTTGCGATTTTTGCAATTACAAATTTCATTGTGTACCTCAATTCTAGAAATGCCCCTCCCCCATTAACTCCAAAAGAATATGCAATTGTCCTTGGCGCAAGTGTGCATGGTGATTTACTATCAGGTGTATTAAAAGCACGGATGGAAACAGCAATCGACCTTTATCATAAAAAATTAGTGAAACATATTCTTATGAGTGGTGATGGAACAGATACAAATTATAGTGAAACCACTGCTATGAAAAAATTTGCACTCAAAAATAAAATACCTGCAGAGAGTTTAATTACAGATGAAAAAGGTTATAGCACTTATGCAACGATTTTGCGGGCGAAAGAAATTTATAATATAAACAGCGCATATATTATTTCACAAAATTTCCATTTACCTAGAGCAGTTTGGATTGCCCGCGAAGTTGGGATTGAAGCCGATGGGGTTGGGGCAGGCGAAGTCAAAGAAAAATGGTATTACTCGTCAAGAGAATTTTTTGCTAGAACAAAAGACTTTTTTCAAATTATTTTTAAAGTACCACCTATTGATGAAAGAAACTTTATTTTTTAATTTATTTGACAGATTGCGATATTTTATGATATAAATTAAAATTATTCTTAATATTTAAATACTATAATGATTAAAGGGAATTCATAAATTATTTATTAGATATTGAAAAAGAAATTAAAGAATTTGTAGTAGGCTGGACAAAATCAAGATGTATAAATTATGTTGAACTAAATCAACAGAAAGATTTTATCTTAGCTCAGTTTGACACTCCAATTGGTTCTATTTTAAGAAAATTAGAATTTTTTGTTTGGAGTTATAATAATTTTAACGCTTTAGATTTTACAGCACTTAGCAAAAATGAATTTCATTTTGAAAGCCTTTTTAATCCAAGTGAAGAAATATGCAAGCATATGAAAAATAAGGGTTATAAGAATCTAGTCAATGAATCTTTTATGTCTTTGAAATTGAATAAGTCGCACTATAACTCTAATGACCCAACAATTGAGTGCATACAGGATCAAGATCAAGTAAATTGGTATAATGAGCAAAGAGGCAAAGTTATTATTAATTTTGATAAAATGCTGTTTAAAAATATTCTATTTTTTTGTGCCAAGGTTGATAACAGTTTAGCATCTTGGGCAAGACTCATCATAAATAATAATTATGCTGTCATTGATGACGTACAAACGGATATTATATATAGAAGACAGGGATTCGCTAAAAAAATAATGAATACTTTAATAGATACTTCGTTCAAGAAGAATGTATCTAATATTGTTTTATCTGCTAGCAATGATGGAAAATCATTATATGAAAGCTTTGGATTTAAAACTATTGCTGATATAAAGGTATTTTCTACTTAAAAAATAGTTATGCATATAATAAACTATTTGTATATTTATTCAATGCTTTTATTTTTAATGGACTTTGTTACTCTCACGAATTTATTTTTTTTAAATGAGGGGGAATTCGATATATAATATTGTCCACCAAATAAAACAATTTATCTCACCATTTACCTAAAGAATAATAAGACTTATTTTTCTTTACTTCATTCATGTCTATATCATCATATTCATCGTAATTTTCATTGCATGGTCGACTAAACGACTCATTGCAATATTCATTGAAATTCACATTTAATATTTTATTACTTATTAAAATTTTATGGTTATCTAATTCCCACTTCATATTGTTATTTGTAATATTCAAAACTTCAGATTTAAATACTAATTTTCCTGTTGCTTTAGAAAAATCATAATATTCATCACCATCCCATCTTTGATAAATAGAAATAACTCTTGGCTTCCATTTGGTCAAAAAATGAAAAAATTTATTTTTTTCCGGATAACAGATTGTAGCATAATATTTTTTCAACGGGCTCAAGGAATAAGAATAGCAATTATCAAAAAATAAAGTAATGTAAATAAACATGCAAAGTATTATTTTAAAAGTTAAAATATATTTATTTTTTAGCAATTGAAATAATGTATTAATAAATGTTACCGAGTCTTTTATAATTTCAATTACTAATATCAACTTTAAAAATTTATTTAATAATTTTATAATTATTTTTGTCATTTATTAACTTTCTTTTAAGAAAATTTGTTAGTTCCTTGCAGTTTACAAAACCTATGCATCTTTCTGGAGGAAGCTTATATATATTAAGAATATAATCAATTTCTATTGATGTATCATTTTTAGATCCACCCCAGTAAATTTCAAAATATCTCATTGGATGTTCATAGAATGAATATAAAATTTCATTATTAGAGTTATCATAAATAAAAATATTGTAGTTTGGAAATGCAGGAGTTGTTATAAATTCTAAATGCTTATAAATTTCAACCCGATATTTTCCGAAAGTACTAAAATTAATTTCTATTAAACTCGATCTTTTCATATCTTTATCATCTATCATAATAATATAATATATAAACGAAATAATTATAATAAGAAGAAATTTAACTCTATGCTTTAGAATTATTTTAAAGAGAATTATAATATTCTCCTTGTCATTATTATTGAGCATGATTTCCAATATCCAATTCATATTTAAATTGATCTTTTGGGAGTGGGATTTTAATCATATCTGAATAGTTTACAAAATCGCCACCTTTATTGTGCTTCTCTCTGTATTTATGAAAATGGTAATTTTGAACTAGAAAATACATTTTAATTTCTCCTTTTATAGGACATTCATAAGCTATATATTTTTGAGTTTCATTTAAATTCAATACACCTTCAAAACCCCAATAACCTAAAGGCTGTGAAGCAAATCTTCTTAAGAAAGTATCATCTAAATTAATTTTTTTTAATTTATCAATATATTTTCCTTTATCAACAAAATCATAATTATCTCTTAAATAAATAGCAACCTCTTTTACTTAAAAAAGACATTTATTTCTTTGTCCTTTCAGCATGGATACTTCGCCACGAGCGGCAATTTTTAAGTTGGAAGTCCCTATAGCACCAAAGAAATCATCAATAGGATCTTTTAAAATATTGCAATCAATGGGAGAAATATTATATTGGAAAAAGTTATCTATAAAATAGACCGATTTGCTAAAGTCTCCAAAATTCCATTTTTCTTCATGAATATTATTAATATTCTTCCATCTTCCAATTCTATTTCCTAGTACCTTAAGCCCCTCTTTAGAAAATCCAAATTTTACATTACCATTTTCAGTGTTTAATTTTAAAATTTCAAAAGCTTTTTTTACCTTTTGGAATTTTAAAAGTTCATCCATAGTCATTAAGTTTTGTATTACATGCGGCTCATATTTTTTAATTTCAGCCAAATATTTATCTATTTTATCATTGATATTTAAATAAAATGCTTCTGTTATTTTCCCTGTCTTCAATTTTAAATCCATAACATATGCCGGGAGTGAAAACCATTTTTCCATAATTTTTGGGGCTATATACCAAGATGAGCCGTCTGGATTTTTCATTTTTCGCATTGCTTCAGGAATATTGGTCAAGCGAAATCTTTTAACTTTAACTTCTGTAATTTCTTCTTCGTTATCTGTTTCAATTCCATTTAGCGCGCAGGTAGAAACTCCTGGTAAATACATTGTTGCTATATAAGGTATTGGACTCACAATAGGAGTGGCATATTTTAATTTGGTAAGATCTATGTTCAACATAATTTTATTCTTTCATTCAATGACAATTTTAGTTTGAGGTTTTAAATTGAATTTGCAATTACTTTCCTTAGTCATTAAAGTTTTCGTTTCTGCACTCTCATTTGTATAACCTCTTCTAAAATCTCCACTCTCTGATATAATTGAATATTGAATATTTTGCAGGTTCTCACTAGTTTCACTATCTTTAAATATAAATTTTTTATACTTTACTTCCCAAGTATGTTCTGTTTTTTCAGGCACATCTATTGTTAACTTAGAGCCGAATTGTGATGCTACAAGTGTGCATCCACATGAAGTTTTATGACCATGCAATGCAATTGGCATACCATTTATTTTAAATTTTTCAAATCCTTCTTCTATTGTTCCCACTCCATGAAAAGGAATAGGACAGGAGACTTTATCTCCTAAGCACGCAAAAGGCATTTTCATTATATTTGGTTTTAATCTTGGTATAGGTAAAACGACTCCACCACTGCTTAATGAATCTCCTTGAACAACAATCCCTAACTTCATCGTAATTTTCTCCAATGTTCAGGCTAATTCCATTTTTAATCCTGCACTCTCAACGCTTAATTCCGTGCACTTTATATTTATTTTACCTGCGCTATCAATTTCAATGATAGAATTTCCAACATGTATTTCAATCTTTTTTTGCGCTTCTAAAACTATTTTTTCCACTGCTTGTGCCATGATATTTTTCTCTGTTTTAAAACTCATATCTTGCTTACTATCAAGTTTCATAGTTTTATCTGTTTTGTGCTCAATTTGTTCCTTAGCATCCATATGAATACTCTTTTCAGAAATAAATTCCATTTGCATTTTTGAACTTGCAAACATATTTTTCTCTGTAATGAGTTCCATCTGTTCCTTAGAAGTTGCGAGCATATTCTTTTCCGTTATAAATTCCATCTCTTCTTTCGATGAGGAAAACATATTTTTTTCTGTTATAAATTCCATCTGTTCTTTAGAATGACTGAGCATATTTTCAGAAGTCTTCATTGTCATTGTTTTTCTTGATTGTGCCAAATGATCTCCAAACGATCGAATGCGCATATGCTCTGCTGCTGCAATATCGACGGAGGATTTTTTGTGATCCATAACGAGGAAGTTATTTTTCTTATTTTCAGATGGTTGATCGTAAATGGCGAGTACGTGTTTATTCTCTTTGGCGCTCACAGGATATTTGCACTTTTGGTTATACAGACAGCCGAGCACTACGGGCAGGTCGGGATCGCCATCTTCAAACGAAACAACCACTTCGTCACCATGGCGAGGGGTGACAAACATTCCATAATTTTGGCTTGCCCAGGGGCTCATAAAGCGGGCTAAAATATAATCTGATTTTACGGGTAAACCCTTATATTGCCAAGGTAACATCACTTTAATATAATTATTTTCACCATCGAGCTGTATTTTCTCATCATCTGCTTTTACGATCCCATGCATCGTCCCATCAATATAATTGCGTTCATAGTCTTGCTTTATGCCATATACTATTTCCGCTGGATGCATATTCATTTCTGTATAATATTGGCAATTATTTTTTCCGAATTGAGATTGGCAATTAAAAACAAAACGCAAATTATGCACCCGATAATTTTTTAACTTTTTTAATTCACCATATATTTTTTTGAATTTATCCCTGTCATAATTGGCATTCACTCTACTCCCTAAATAAATATCGAGACAATTTGTCATTCCACTGGCTTGAAAAGTCGGAAATGTGTTTTTTAATTCTAGTTTTTCTGCGCGTCTATCGAGAAATTTAATACTCGAATCGGTTAATGAGTATTTTTTAGCCCCCTCCTGCCCATAGGTCCATTTTAATTGCAAAGGGGTTTTGTGTTTAGGCGGAAGTTTTGAAACAGCTTCTTTGCTTTTTAAGGGAACACCATGTCTGCGCGCGTCGGAATCGAGCACTTGAATAGGTGCAGGAATGCCCGTATTTATAAAACGCAGGCCGTATAAAAAATTCTTTTTTTCAAACGATTGCTCAGCTAGCGTTTCCCACATAACACTTTGATCGTCGATTAAATCCAGCGTGGTTTCTTTTTTTATTCCTGTTGGAATTAACATCTCGGGTGCTAAAATTTCATCAAATATCATGATTTCGCATTTTTTATCATTGAAGGTAACAACATATTCCCAATCTTCTTCTTCAATCAGACGTAACACAAAATCCCAATGTGACTCTCCATTTTGCACACAATTGATTCGATTGCTTTTAACGGGATAGGTAATGCAAAAGTCAGGCTTAAATTTTTCGGTTAATAAACTCTCTTTGCAGAAATCCGCAAAAACATCTTCAATTATTTCTTCGACAGTTTTATTAACATAAGCGCGATAAGCATTGGTCTGTTGCATAAATGCAGGCAGAGGTGCCGCAGCGATCTGCAGAATGATTGTTTCGACCCCATCATGTTCAACGGAAGAAATTTGAAAGTTTTGGATATAACCATTGAATTCTCTGACTTTGAGCGAGTATCCATTGAGCAAGTGTGCATGAATTTCTTTGAAATAAAAATAAGCCGATATATTTTCGCTATCAATCACATGTCCATGCAATTGCATATCGGATAAAAATTTTACAAATTCATTTTTACTGAGTTCAATCCTTAAGTCTATTCTAAACAAAGAGCTTATACTTTCTTTAATTTCAAACTGGGAAACTCCACTTTCAAATATTATTTTTTTATCGGCAATAAACTCCACGATAAATCTATGGCCGGTGTTATTTTCAACCGCAGAAAGAACATCTAAGCAGGGATAAGGCTTGACCACTAATTTCTTTGCTGCACTGACAGCACTTCCTAATAAATCCATTTGCCCCTCACATAAATTGAATTATAAAATTAATCACGTTCAAATTGATAAACAAGATCACTTTCTGCAATTTCAGTTAATATTTTTTCAAAAATTCTATCTAATAGTAAATTTACTGTGTCTTCCCTATTTTTATTTGTTATTCTGTATCTTGAGATTAAAAGTGGTTTGCCTTCATCGCTCATGCGAGCCACAATGTACCAATCTTGAATAACAATACTATTTAGATATTTATAAACTGGATCTTTATAATTAAAATAATTATCTTTTATTTTTTTAAAGTACTCCATAATTTTAGGTAGATTATTCATTTTTTTACCAATAAAATAATTTAAATTATAAAGATAATTTAAAAATTCAGAGTCATAGAAGACTTCCGGATAAAAAATTGTCGGCATAACTTCAGTTATGAGATGGCCAAAACGAGAGTCATCTGAACTTGTTAAACCCATATTTTCTTTATTCAAAAACTGCATTTGCTCAAAGCAATCAATACACAAACCTTCTGTCATCAGGAGAGAGTCGGGTGCGACTGAACTTTTATTAAATATAAATGAATGTCTGATATCAAATGGAATATCCAGTGAAAATTTAATTTCTTTCACAATCGACATATCACTGGCAAGAGGATCTTTTGTCTTTAACTTAAAATTATAAATGTGTGATTGGTTGATTTCTAATATATGATCGTCTTTCAAACTGGATACAGGTAGCGTAGCAGAATTTTCATTTATATTTAGATTTACATTGGTGATAGATTTTTGATAAATGCTAAAAACTGGGATACAGTTTGTTTTAGCGAAATTATTATATTTTAGTAGATTGTCGAACAAATAAAGATTTAAAGGAATGATTAAACTGAAATTATCTCTTTTTTCCGAGAGCTGTTCTTCTAAGTTAATATCGATATAAAAATAATGATTGAGTTTATTCAAGACGTTTAAAAAAACAGAAAGCTTGTTTTTACTTGTAAAGAATATAGACTCTTTGCGCCTATCTTCAAATATGGGTAAAGTTATATTTTTTCTCTTGATTTCTTCTCTAACTTCGTATGAAGAAAAGGTGAAATTATTTTCATCTTCAATGAGACAATTGAATAAAGAAAAGGTATTTTCAATATTCTCGAATTGGAAGTACACACGCATAGTTTTTGTTGTTTCAAGGGCTGATGCAAAGACTTTATTTTTAAAATCCAAATGCAAAAAAGCTTGCGACATGTTTTTACTAAAGTAAGATTTTTCAATAAAATATGGTGTTATATACTTTGGACTTAAAAAAGAAAATTTTAAATCTTTATTATCCTGTTTTAGCTTTAAGCTTAGAACTTCTTTTCGTTTCATGTCATTCAATATTGAGTCAAAATTTTCATATGCTTGAAACTCGACCACACTCGAAGAAATATCGGGTCTGAACCATTCTGGAAAAACATTTTCCAGGAATGCCATTACTTTATTTGCCATAAGACTTTTGCGTGTTGCTTCTGACTCAGTCAGCATAAAAGAAAAAGCTTCAAGTAGTTTCTCTGTTTCTGTGTCAAGGAGTCCATTGTGCCCCATACCGAAGTGCTGTGTCAGTTCAGGAAACTCCGATGTCATAGAACTGATTTCGTGACGCATTTCATTTAAATGTTTTGCCATAACATTTTCAAAATTCATGTATACACCTCAGTTTAATTGATTTTTAAATTTTTCTTTTTCTTCTTCCGTTGAATTTTTAAAACAAGCAAATTCACCATCAAAAAAATGGAAGGTTAAATAAATATCGAATTCTTCTTTGCTGATAAAATATAAAGCATTGACTTTATATTTTTTAATGAAATTTACTATTTTCTGTTGATGACGTGTGTTTAACTTCATAATGACCATACAACCACATTGATTGATATCCAAGTATGATCCAATAAAAATTGGAAAATTCTTGTTGGCTAATGTGTTATTTTCTATTCTTATTCTATGATGAACATCTTCAAAAAGCTTTATATCATTATAAGAATCAATGCAGTCCTCGAATTCATTTAGAACAAATTGAATTGTATTTTGTTTATTTAAAAGCTTAGTTTTATCAATACTAAAGTTTAAATAATGACTTTTAACACTTTCATTATCGATGGCTTCACTTTTCTGTATTTTTTTTAAAAATTTATTCACAAAAGTTGCTATTATGAGTTTTTGCCTCTCGTTCAATACTTTAAATTTTTCATAATATATTTCAGGCAAAGTAACCTTAAAGGTTGAAGCTATATTTTTTTCATTATCTGGATAATATACGAGAGATTTGAACAATATTTGTTCAAACTCACTGATAATACTTTTCATTACTTCATCCTTAGTTCAACGGAGTATTTTGAATTTATTTTTGAGGTCTTATTTAGAAGCGCTTCGATGAACTTGGCAATTAAAGTCACACCACCGAATTCATAATATTTTTTTATTATCTCAAGAGTTACGCAGTATCTCTTATGAAGAAAACATCCATGGACGTTATGAATTTGCGTCTTTTTATTCACTTCTTCCGCAACTCTAAATTGATAAATTATCTTTGAAATTATTCCTTTATAATATTGTGTGATCTCAGAAAATAATTTTAAAGCATCCATAAAGTCAGAAAACTTTATGTTTTCATCTAGTAGATTCATATTCATATTAAAAATAGACTTGTAAAAGTTTTTATTTTTATCTGGATTTAAATAAAAATTTGTCTTTGATGGACTTGAAATCGTGGTAAACTCAAATCTGCTGCTCTTTTTTAGGCGCATTTTTGCCCCTGGCAGGATAAAGTGAGCTTCTTTTAAATTGGAAAATTTAAAATAGGGCACAATAATAATATCTTTTTCTAGTTTTTTAAGTATTTTTAAGTAGAAATGAATTTCGAGTCCATTTTTTGTTTTGGTATATTTTTTGATGAGACGATAATCTTCTCTTTTTCTTAAATAAACGTTCTTATGGTTTAAATCGAAAAATTGGATATGGTCAAATCCTATAAAATTCTTTTTCGAAGCTTTGTCTAACGTAAGAAATGGCTTCGTTCCTGCTTGCAAATAGATTGGATCGCCTCGGTTGATAGAATAATTTTTGCAGGAGAAGCAATTGGTATGAGCATAATTTTTAATATCTAATGACTCATTTTTAAAATCATCCAATGGAATAATAACTATAAATTCTTCATTGTTTTCAATATTCATCTGCAAAGCAGAAAAATCAATATCTAAAAAGCAGTAGTTGTTCATATAGTTTATAAATTGAAATAAATAATACGTGATATTATCGGCAGTATAAATTGACCTATCAAGCATATTTGTAAAAGAATAGCTTATTGCATTTGGATTTAAAACGAATTTTTCGTTCTTGTGTAAAACTTCAATTTTATTTTTATTGAGTATAAGATTATCAAGCAATCTATAATAAAAATTGAACTTGCTATAATCTAGAAATATTTTAATTTTTCCTAAGCGATTTATATCTGCAAGTGTTTTAAATTTTAACACGAGAGAATGCTTACCGTTGATTACTGAGAAAGAAGATTCTTCGATATCTATGTGAGAAAATTGAATGGGTAAGTCATTTGAAAATGGGTATTCATCTTTAAGTGCAGGATCTGTTGAAAGAAATGCTGTGTTTTCTTTTATATGGAAATTTTCCCACTGTTGCCAATCCTGAATTTTGGGTTTTAGAATAACAGATGAAACCGTGGGCTCAAACCATTCTGGTAAAAATAAACTCAGGTCATTTGTCGACATTTGTTCCGAAGTATCAACAAAATTTATGTTACTTTGTGCCATCATATAAGCGAAACTTTCAACAAGCCGATCCGTTTCTGGATCATTGATGGCATCGCCTTTGGCAAAGAGAGCTGGAAAAAGATTAGGATTTCTTTTACCAATTTCATTTGTTTCGGATTTTAATTTTTCTATGAGTCTAGCTAACTCTACTTGATAAATATTCATAGACCTCATTCTTGCAATCCAAATACTTTTTTTGCGTTTTAAATAATAATAAAAATCGTCTTTTATAAACTTAAATTTGCAACAATTTAAGTTTTTTTTATTGTAATATTCATTTTTGCAAATATTGATTCATTATTTTATTGAAGAAAATTCAGAGCACTCTTGTATCAAAAGAAGATACAATAAATTATCCACAATTCTCTTATTGCTATCTTTAACAAATTCTATTCAAGTAAAATAATGCCAACTTTCAATATCAAAGTTTAAATCTTCGCCTTGCTTGTAACATTAAATGCAAATTCATTCAACTCTATTATTTGAATTATTTTTTTTATTAAAATTAAAATTAGGGTGTTTTTTTTTAAATCAATATAGTTATGGGTTGATCAGTTATGGATCTATTATATACTTAGCTTACCAATTTCTTAACACATACGTGAAGCAAAAACACATTCTCTTTTCCCAGCAAAACCTTTTTTCTTTAAAAGATTAAAATGATTCTCTTTTAGTTTTCGTTTGAGCATACTTTTAGAAGCATAGGTTGCAAAAGCTGAAGAGGAAGCACAATTTTCTTGGGAAAGAATATTATCTATATAACTTTCATGCCAAAGATCGGGAGAGGAATTGGCACTAAAGGCATCAAAAAAAATACCGCTGGCTGGTTTTGTTAATTGTGTTTCGCTTGTGAATTTATTATTTATGACAAAATTATTTTTGAGAATAAATTCTCTTATAAATAATTTTAATTCATTCTTATCTACCGAAAAATACTCACTGTTTAACTGAAGAATAGAAGAATAGCAGGCATGAAAAGATTTCGGTAAGGACTTGTCCAAAAAAAATGCTGTAAAAAACTGAATTAATTTTTCCTCTTTTTCAAATGAAAAAATAAATAATTTTGAAAGATATTCGTCTGAAATATTTTTATTTAGAAGATACGCAAAAAGCATAATTTCAATATAACCCACCCCAAGTCCAATTGATAAAAAAACGGGATCTAAATTATTTTTAATGACAAAATCCACTACAGGCAGATAGACATAAATGGTTTCTGAAAACGATCCACTTTGACTGTGCATCAACTCTGTCTGGATTTCGTCTGAAACAATTGAAACAGTCCATGAATTGTCTTGGGTTTTATAAAAATGTGCAGAAAAACCATCCTTATCGCGATAATCACCAATTTGTTCTTCGTGGTTCTTTAATTTATCCATAACTTGTTCCAAAAATATTTTCAATAACACATTTTAGGCAATCAACAAGTTCTGCTTTTACAAATTTTTCCATAATTCATAATTATTTTATAGAGGCCATTCCAATTTTCCCTGAAACATCAAGCATTCTCTGATTGCGCACAAATTTTTATGCCCTATGCAGCACTTAAGCTCTTCTCAGTTATTCTTATTAAGCAAAAAATATCAATTAATAAGAAAGTAATACTTAAACCAATCTATTTTCTCTGTAAATATTTTTTACATTTTAGTAAAAATGTATGTATTAAATAATTTAAATATTTGATTTTATTAATATAATTATTATATAAAGAATACCATTTTTTGTATTTTCTGCTTACAAACAAGCCCTCTATAGCTCACCATAATTTATTTTATTAACTTATAACATCTCTTAGGATGAGTGATTATTGGGATAACTTTTGAAAAAAGGATAGCTTAAATGACTCTATATCGTAACAAAATTATAAACTTAGGGATATGTCTTGCCGGTGTATTATTCGCAAAAAATATTTCAGCAGCAGAAACTTTAAATTCATCACAACTTTTCACACCTTTGGTAAATAAAAACCACGTAATTTATACCATTTATAACGGAGAGCAGATTGTTAAATCCAATGACCCAAATTATAAAGCGCAATCCATTCTAAGATCAGTTCAAGGTTATAAAGAGCCGCCCAGCTATCCCGCACCAGCGTTGGATTCCGATAAACTTACTGAATTTGTCTCTACTCATAACAATTCATTGCCATTAACTTGGGGTATAGACACCGAAAGGACAACTTGGAAAGGGGAACAGAGCTATTCTAGTTTGGGTAATAAAGATTTTGGTACCGAGCTTTATTGCACAAGCACAGATGGCTGCCGTGGAGAAATATCTGCAGCAATAATTTCTCACCCATCGGTTTGGACATCTAGTTATTCAACTCTTTCTTGGGATTATCCGACTTTAGCAGTGCATTTTTTAAATAAAGATAACAATATAAGCAGTGGATTTTATCTTGATTCGACAAGTAATGCGCAGTCACAAATAGATAATATTATAGACAAGATCTATATATCAGATGGTCAAGGACATTTGAATGAATTAAAACCTGGAAATAATAGCTATACCAAAATAAGCTATAATGTAAAATACAATGAACCTATAGGTTATTTTTTAATTAAATCACTTCCGAATGAAAAGACAACTCTCTGGGATATTGACTATATAAATACTTATGAAACTACAAACGGAAAGCAACAGATAACGAGTGCAAATGGATCTGATGAAACTTTAAGTGCAGGGACTTTTTGGCAATTGGGTTGGACGCAATATGCTGGTGAAAACACAGGCTACAATCAAACAGAAACAATCACTCATGGTATTACAAAAACAAACTCTACTAACCTAGGCTTTCAAGTGGGAGAGAAGATCAGTGCAAATGGAGTCATAGTCAATGAAGAGACCTCATTTACTTTCCAAGCAAATTGGGGTTGGTCAACGCAAATACAAGATCAAACAAGCTCTTCGTTACAAATTGAATTTCCAGCAAGACCCGAGCGCAGAGTTTTAGGTATTTATAAATTGATGATTGGTGTGCATACCAAAGCACCATTTTTAGAAAATTTCTTAGCGGACAATAATCGTAAGGGATTTAATGGTCATATTTATGCAAACCCAATTCAATTGCGCTTAGCAAGATCTTTACCTAATTCTGTGCTTAATGCAGAAAACTCTACAGATGCAATTTCGCAAGGAGGATCCAATATTCATGCCTCTGTAGCTGTGGACTATTGATATTTAAAGTATTTTAATGTTCACTGAATTAATTGTTATTTTAAAATAAAGTAACAATTAAAACGGAGGTGTATTTAATTCACCAGGAACTTTATCAGACGAAATAAAATTATCTTTTGCCTGTAAACACTGTGAACGCAAATTTTCGGCAATAGGATTATTTAAATTAAGTGAAATTGCAGTATCGATCTCTAAGAGAGCTTCATCGAATTTCTTTTGTTCAATATAAATTCTAGTCAACTCAATATAGAAGTCACTAGAATTGTGTAAAGCAATAGCTTTGCGCAATTCTTCTTCTGCAGATTCTAATTTCCGCATGGATAAATAAAATTGCGCCATGTCAAAATGTTTTTGCGCAAGCAAAACTCCTTCATGCCGACAGGCTTCGGCAAATCTTTGCGAAGCTTCATCATAAAAACCTAGGTCACTTAAAATAATAGCTGCATTAAATTGTGCTTCAATATAAAAATGATCTGCTGCAATGGCTCTGTCGAAATGTCTTAGAGCTTCTGGGAGATCTCCTTTCATCAAATAAAGTAACCCCATTTCATTTAACCAATCCGCCTTTTCACCATTTTGCTGAATTTGAACAAGTCCTATATTTTCAGCAAGATTAAAATCACCTGCAAACAAAGCTGATTTAAAATCATTCAAAGAGTTTTGCACGAAAAGCTCTCCTTTCAAAATATATGCAAATCATACCAAGAAATGTTGAAGAATGAAAATGAATGTGTGAGAGTGACGCGAACAGAAGACTGTTCCAATTTCATCAATTGTAAAACCTGCATAAGTATGTGGGAGTTAAATATTCACTCGGGAGTAGAAATGAAACTGCAACATGGAGCAGCGACACTGGTTCTTGGCGTTCAATATGGTGATGAAGGTAAAGGTAAGCTAGTAGACGTTTTGGCCGAACAAGCCGATTTGGTTTGCCGTGTTCAAGGAGGAAACAATGCTGGCCATACTATTTGGGTAAACGGAGAAAAAATAGTCACACAGCTTCTTCCCTCAGGAATACTCAGGGATAATTGCGAAATCGGGATCGGAGCAGGAGTTGTTGTCGATCCCTTTGTTTTGCGTGATGAGCTGAAGAAAGTTAAATCTCAAGGTTACGACATCACTCCCGAGCGTTTGCATGTAGATTACCGTGCGAGCGTTATTTTGCCCTACCATAAAAATCTCGATCTCAAGCGTGAACTTGAACGCTCTAAAAATACAGCGAAAATTGGAACAACGGGACGAGGAATCGGCCCAACTTATGCCAGTCGTGCTTACAGAGAAGGACCACGCATAGCCGAAATTTCAAGCCCTGAAAATTTTCATGCCTGGTTGAATGCCAATCCACATTTAAAAGAAGGTCTTGAAGGTAAAGTTCTTGACGAATTCCTTGAAACCGCTGAAGCTTTGCGCTCTTATATGAAAGACTTAGCAATGATTGCCAACAACCGATTGGCACAAGGTGCTCGTGTCCTCCTCGAAGGCGCACAAGGCGCAATGCTCGATGTGAGTTTTGGTACTTATCCATTTGTGACTTCAAGCAACTTGGTTGCGGGTTCCTGTGCAGGTGGGCTTGGCATCCCTCCTTGGAAAATAAGTAATATTTTGGGTGTGATAAAAGCCTATTCAACCCGTGTGGGTAATGGTCCCTATCCAGCTGAACTTTTTGGAGATTTTGCTGATGAACTGCGTAAACGTGGTAATGAATTTGGCACAAATACAGGTCGCCCACGGTCTGTTGGCTGGCTCGATCTCGTAGCACTTCGCTATCTCTCCAGAATTAATGGCTTAACAGGTCTTGCAATTATGAAAGCAGATGTGCTTTCTGGTATTGAACATATTGGTATTATCACTGCCTACCGAGACAAACGCACACAAAAAGAAATGGTTGGCTATCCAATGACTCAATCAGCATGGGAAAATGTTGAGCCTGTGGTAGAATATGTTGATGGTTGGGAGTGCGTGGCAAATGGACCACAGCTCAACAAACAGTATCAAGCATTTATAAAAAAGGTAGAAAAATATATAGACGTTCCGAGTGTTTATATCTCTACTGGCGCTGAGCGCAGTGAAGGTCTTTGGGTGTGAAAAAAACACCTAAAACGTGGTATTGCTTTTTCAAAACGATCAAGTACATTATAAATGTATAAACAACAATTATAGCAGATTTTTTTTAAATGCTATAATTTTTTTTCATTTTGCGGAGAATGGAACCCATGACGCTTAAAGGTAATGCTCTCATTATTCAATCTGGCGGTCCAACAGCTGTAATAAATCAATCTCTCACAGGAATTATGACTGCAAGTCGCGATTATCCCGAAGAAATTCATAGAGTCTATGGAGCCTATCATGGTTTACATGGTGTGTTATACGAAAATTTTCTCGATTTATCCGCTGAAGAAAATCGTATTTGGCAAAATATCGCTGTTTCACCCGGAGCCGCCCTTGGTTCTGCTCGGATAAAACCCAGACACAGTGATTTAGAAAGAATTTTTGAAGTTTTCTCTGCCCACGATATTAAATTTGTTTTTTACAACGGTGGAAATGACTCTGCCGAAGCAGCCCAACTCATTCGTGAAGAAGCTAATAAAAGAAATTATCGTGTCCGCATTCTCCATATTCCAAAAACCATCGACAACGATCTTATGGTCACCGATCACTGTCCTGGTTATGGCAGCGTAGCTAAAGTTGTTTCGCATATTATTGCAGGAGATGATTTAGACAATCGCAGCTTTTTTAACAGTGTTAAAATAAATGTCGTGATGGGTCGCCATGCTGGGTGGATTGCTGCTGCAACAGCAATTGCTAAAAAAGGTCACATAGATATTGAAGATGATGATGAAGTTGGTCCACATCTTATCTATCTTCCTGAAGTTGAATTTAATGAGAAAAAGTTTTTATCCGACGTGCAAAAAACATACAATCGTATCGGACGCGCAACGATCGTGGTTGCAGAAGGTATAGCCGATCAACTTGGCGAGGAGCGTTTTGCAGGTGAAGTTGATGAATTTGGCAATGCTCTGTTATCAAGCTCAGGTAAACTTGGAGATTACTTAAGCAATTTGATAAAAAAGAATTTATTGTACAATACTTCCTTTGGTAAGTTACGTTGCCGTGCTGATACATTGGGCTATTTGCAACGCTCGTTAGCAGGTATGGCTTCACACACAGATCAAGCAGATGCATTTTTGGTAGGATCGATGGCTGTGCATTATATTATGAAAGGGGAATCAGATAAAATGGTGACCCTTGTGCGTGTCCCAGGCGAAAATTACAAATGCGAGACATCTTTGTGTGACCTTAAACTTGTTGCGCAAAAAACTAAACTCATGCCTAAAAGTATGATCAACAGTGAAGAAAATGGTGTCACTGAAGAGTTTTATCAATATGTTCTTCCCCTTGCGGGTTGCGTTCCTGAATTAAGAGCATTAAAAGCAGCACATATAAAGAAAAAATTATTTGATTACGTTCGTCCTGACAAATAAAAAGTCGATATTTAAATCGACTTTTTATTTTTGCAAAATTATAATTTTGCTTTAAATGCTTCAAATTTTATTTTCTCTGATGAATCAGGATTGACAATTTTTAAATTTCCAGCAGCATCTTCTCCCAAAATTTTGTTATTATCAACATATAATTGAATATTCCCATCTGAGTTTATAATCCATTTTTGTGAATTTACGTAAGCACAAGAACGAACAGCAAAATTATGATCGTCTATATATGTAAGACATGAATTTTTATCCACACGTGATTTAAAAACTTTTTCTTCATTGTCATAACCCCAGATTTGCCCCCGTTCATCTTGGCAAGTTTCTAAGTTAACAATTCCATTTTCACTTTTTAAGTTTGCATCCCTTTTTTCTACACTTAAACATTTTGTCGTACTAAGTCCATTCATATTTTGCAAACGAACATTTTGTTCGGGCTCAAAAAAAGGAGAACTCCAATCCACTGTAAACCTTTCTTGCGCGTTTACTTCTGGAATGGGCTTCGCAGTGTATGATGGAAAATACCAATAGTATCCACCTACCGTTGCGATACCCATAGAAACACTTCCTAAAATAACTCCAACTTCTGCGCTTGTACCTATGCTAAATGTTGATTCACCCACTTCATTTTTATCAGCTTTATATATTGCCTGAAAAGAAGGTGTGAAAGATTTATAGCTGATTGCTGAGAGATTTAGCTTTTCCTTATTTATAACCTTATCATCATTTAAAACAAATCGTGTAAAGTAACAATCTCCGAACAGTCCTCCAAAATCTTTTGTAGTTAATGCATTACACATTTTTGCTTCATTCATTTTGCTATTCCAGGTCCACCGTGCGGCTCCGTCATAACTATTATTTTCAACATAATACTCATATGTTTTAAAAGAAACATTTCGAGTTTCAGTAACCTGCCTTGATATGTCTAAATCAATGGACCCGCTCGGATTGAGATCTTTATCGACTCCGAATTTGATCCCACCTTTCATTCCGACTGTTACCCCACGAGACTCATTGACACTCATTTCGGGATTTGTATTTTGTGGAAAAGTAGCGACAAGTCTTACATTTGGGTTTTGCTCATCTGACTGTACCCAAAAATTATACTTACTTGCAAAAGGCCCGACGAACTCATTTCTACTGCCTAAAAAATTTCCCCACAGCACTTCTTCTTTAATTTCATCGGTAATATGCCAACCTGTTCCACCTTCTTCGAAAGGAGAGACTGTGATAACCAGGTATTTACCATCTTCAGTACGGGTCACAGCCCCTGTTTTTTCGTCAGTTTTTTGCAGAGCAATCGAACCGTACATATCTATTTTATAATTCAATTCTACAAAAGCTCTTTTATCACAATAATCTTTCATATACTCTGGATAATCTTCATATCCTTTATACATATTCATTTTGCAAGATAAATTTCTTTTCAAAACAGTTATTGTTACAGATGGTTTTTTTAGTTGATTTTCAGCGGGGGAGGAGCGCTTAACTCTTTTCCGTTTCTGCTCGAACTTTTCTATTTGGAAATTTTTTTCAGATTCAGAAATATCACTTGGCATAACAATGAATTCAGGCCCGTTGGCACCTTTTCTTAAAAGCACTGGGGCATTGTCGATGCTAATTCCGCTCGAATGCTCCATAATTTTTTTATTAGATTCGCTTTCTTCAATGTTTTTATTGTCAAATATAAGCACTTTCCCATTTTCATAACCATCTTCAATATTTTGCAAATCATTCTTTTTATCAACGATGATATGACTTGAAGATCCAGTTAAATCTGCTGCTTTTGCCTTTGTAAAATCAGGATAATACCCTATAATAATACTACCCAATCCAAAACATAGTATTTTATTTTGATAAGAAGCAAGACTCACTGTATCCTCCAAATTTTACAAATAATTTAATTGACAAATACTTTCTCAACTTAATTAAGAATAAGTATTCCAGAAAAAATATAAATATTTAATTTTAATAATATTAGAATGTTTTACCTAAACAATACTTATCATATTGTTCATTTAAAATAGCTTACCATTAATGAAAGACTTGTAAAGAAACATTTATTAAACATTAAATAGTATGATATAATTATTAAGAAATATTAAAATTTTATATCTTTTATATATTTGTATTTACTAATATTTTGCAAAATTATTACACAAAAACTTTAAAAAATTAAAACTAAAAATTTTTTATATATGAGTTTTAAACTCGAATAAAAAAAGCACCCATTTAAAAATGAAATTTAAATTCAAAAAAACTCAATAAAATAGATATTTTTATTGAGTGGTATAGAAAAAGTAATATTTATATATTTAATATATTTATCTTAATACTTTTAGATTCTTATCATCTTCTTCACATTGTATTCCTCCAAACTTATACCGACATTTTATACCACAGCTCGCCATTTTAAACTTAATTATACATCTGTATTGAGGTTTAGAAGCACACACTGCAATACCAAAGTGTTCTTTACAATCATATCCACAAATTACACCATTAAAATTACTAATACATGATTCATATTTGCTTTGTTTACAATCTGCTCCCCAAAGACTTTTCACGCAGCTTTTACCGCAGATTCTCTTATCATTAAATTCAACACATTCATTATAAATATTTGACTTATTACTTTCTTCTTGAATTCTTTCACCACAAAAAATACCTTCACTATTTTTGATACATACATCTGCTGCAAATGATGAAAAACTAATTAAAATAAAAGAAAAAATAAAAAGAAACACAAACCGCATAAAAAACTCCCAAAATAAAAAATTCATATACCATTCAATTTAGCAAATGAAAATATAATATTTTGATTGACCTTTGAAAATTCTCTATAATTAAGAATAAATACTCATAAAATACAAAAAATATATTATTAAAAAAAATAGCTCATATGGTATTACAGATTTATAAAAAATGGTTTATTATATAACGTCGGTGATGTTTTACGTTTTTACTTAAGGAGTTCATATGAAAATCAATATTGGCTTAACTAAGGCAAATACAGAGAAAGTGGTTGAAATTCTTTCACATTATCTTGCAGATTCCTACTATCTCTATCTGAAGACACATAATTTTCACTGGAATGTAACGGGAATGCATTTTCAGAATCTCCACAAACTTTTCGATGAACAATACAATGCCCTTTTTGCTAGCTTAGATGAAATTGCTGAGCGTATTCGCTCTTTAGGAGAATTTGTCCCTGGCACCTATATTCAAATGAAAGAATTAACTTGCATAAAAGAGACCAAGGAAATCCCTAAAGATAAAGAAATGATTAAGATTTTATTAGATGACCACGAATGTGTGGTGCGAAATTTACGCAATTGGATCGAGGAAGCGAATGGTGCTGGTGATGTAGGAACTGGTGATTTTCTCACCGCAAGAATTGAAGAACATGAAAAGACGGCTTGGATGCTGAGAAGCCATTTAAATGATTAACACACATACTTAAGTCTTTTTTAAGAAGATGACTCTTTTTCATTATATTCTTTTAAATGATTTAAATTTGTACAGGCCTGAGTATAACCTGTTTGGCAGGCTTTGTCGAAAATATCCCGAGCCAATGCCTGTTTCCCTTCACGACTGTGCATGACACCTAAATTGGTACAGCCCAACATATTTCCTTTGTCACAGGCTTTCTTATAGGCAGACATAGCTCCAAGGCTGTCACCATTGGTCAACTCTATTTTCGCTAAATACAAGCAACCAATAGGATCCCCTTTCAGGCATCCTTTTGAATAAAATTGATATGCCTCTTTTATTTTACCGTTACGTTCCTTGATGGAAGCATAATTTGTACAAGCTAGGGGATTGCTATTTAAACAAGCGAATTTAAAATAATACTCAGCTTGGGCAGTGTTTTTTTCATTAAAAAATATATTACCTAAATACAAACAACCTTGACTGTCACCGACTTTACAGCCTTTTAAATAAAAGTCTTTGGCTTTAGTCATATTTGCCGACTTTTCATGTAATACACCTAAGTTTGTGCAACCAACAGGATCTAAATATTTACAGCTTTCACTAAAAAGTTCGAACGCTTTTTGATAATCACCTTTATCAAAAAAAGATATCCCTGATTTTGTACAAGAATTTGCGTTTACTTTACATTTTATCCCATTATCTTGCAAAATTTTATCTTGTGTTTGGGCTATAATAGGAAAAAATAAACTCATATAAAAAAGCAATAAATATCTTTTCATATTCCCTTTACCAATGCTTTATGTTGAGTTAACAAAGCAATCCACGAAGAAAATTTTTCTGAATCAAAGTTATCATTTGCTTCCATATTTTCAATAGAATGCTCTAAACTTTTTCCTTCACTCATATTTTCAATAAAAGAAATATACTCCTCAGGAATATGCAAAACTTCAAAAGAACATGCTGAGCTTTTATACAGTAATAGACTTTCTGCTACATTTTGGATAGCAGAAAATTTCTGAACGCGTATTTCTTCTATCTCTTGAGATATTTCTTTACTCAAAGAGCTGCCTGCCGCATCGAAACGATCTTCTATCTCACTCGCAACATTATACATTTGGTAAAGAGGCCACTCTGATTTAATTACACTATGATTACGTTGCAAAAATATTTCTGAAGGCTTTGGTATAAAAGAAGATTTATAAATAAAGTTCTCAGTCAACGGATTTTCTGCAGATAAAACTTGATCGCGGATAAGGCACAAGCGCATAAAATCTGGAACAAAAGGACATTCTTTAATATTTTCATTTTGTTCTAAATAATTTGGAAAATCGAATAATGAGTCGATCATATTTAATGAAGTTGGATTTTCTAAAAAATATTCAATAATAAATCCAGCGACGAATTTTTTCTCAAATAAACAACTTGCCAAATTAAAAACGGTTTCAGGAAAAACTGAAGAGATCCTGGCAAAGTAACCTGTTCGATATGCTTCAATTCGATGCAACGTATTTCTTTCGAAAACATTGCCCATTTTATCTGCAAAAGAGTTTATAATATCATCGACAGGATTTTTCTGAGTTGTTCTCAAAAAAAAATCCTGTATTTCTTTTAATTCTTCAAATTGCATAATAAATTATTTCCAAAATTGATTTCGTAAATAAGCTCTTCAAATGGAGCTGTATCATCATCTCTTTCAATAATTGCAGTTCTAAAACCAATGTTCTTTAAAGCCCATAACATGAGTTTCCAAACATTTTCACAGGCAAGTTTGTCATGTGTATCAAATAAAAAATCATCTAAAACCGAATGCCCTGCAATATGATATTGATTCACATATTCAGGTTTTACTTTAGCAATTTCTACATCTGCATCATACCCATGATTGAAAGCTGAAACATATATATTATTCACATCCAATAAGATACCTGCACCTGTCCTTTTACAAATTTCATTTAGAAATTCGATTTCTGAATACTCATTGTCTTGATAAGATACATATGAAGATATATTTTCAAGAGAATATTGGCGTCCAAGTATATCTTGAATTTGAGATACTTTATCACATATTAAATCTAAAGTAACAGCATTAAATGGAATCGGTAAAAGATCAAAACTGTTATGAGTTTTTGAAGCGGAAAAACACAAATGATCCGAAACCACTTCTGGATTAAGAATTTTTAAAAAATCTCTTAATTGATAACAATATTCTTTATCTAATTGTTCTGTTGAAGCTATATTCATGCCAACACCATGAACAACGACTTTTGTTCTTTCAGCTATTTTAAAGAGGTGAAAGAACCCAGGTCCACCTTTTAAATACATATAATTATCCGCCATGATTTCGAGCGGAGGCAATTGAGAAATTTCATGCCAAAAAGAATAATGAGCAGCCCTTAAGCCTGCTCCAAATATTCCTGCCGGATAAGTTAAAACTCCTCTTTCAATCTTTTGAGATGAAATCACATCTTTAACCTTTATCTACAGTTTTTTTCCCAGATTGGTCTTTAACAATTAAAAATCCGCCTTCAATTTTATGACAAGATCCTCGCGCGACATAAATCCAACCTAGAAAACCTTTTTTTGCAGCTCCCCCAATATTACCAGCACATTCATAAGGCTGAGTCTTTGCAAACTTTTTACCAAAAGCTTTTTTAACAGCCTCAATATCATCTTTTTCAACTGAACACGATGTGAGACCTTTGCATTTATTTATTCCGAAGCACTTCTCAACTTCTTGAGTGACATGTGCAGGATTGCTATTAGAACCTTCTGCAAAACACGCTAAGGTTATACCGTTCAGAGCTGCTATTAAAATGATTTCATTTTTCTTCATTTTGTCGCCTTATAATATAACTAGAGAACGATTATTTTTTCACTTTAGGCAATTTTTTAACACTGTTGTCAACAATCAAAAAACCACCAAGTGATGCACAGTCATCTTTTGAAGTATGAAACCAATTTAAATTTCCTTTACTTGCGCCACATTCAGCATGCGTACCGCATTCATGCACTTTAGCTTTAGAAAACTTTTTAGCAAATTCAGATTTTTTAACTGCATCGATATCTTCTTGTTTCACACCGCAAGCAGCTTTAGTTTTATCAGTGGATTTTGCACCACAAGCATTTGCACCCCAGCATTTAACATCTTCAGCATTTGCAGAAGCAGAAACACTAAGAGCACCCACAGCCAAACCAGCTAACGCAGCACCAACAAGCACTTTCTTATTTGACATAAAACTCTCCATTAAAGTGATAAAAAGTTAAGAATGCAAAAAAAGTAACTAAATTTTTCTGACTCCTTCACAAGTAATATTTATTGTTACGACATCTCCAACCACTGGACCTGCCTCAACGATATTTTGAAAACTCACGCCAAAATCTTTTCTTACGAGTTCAGCTGTTGCTTTAAACGCTTGAGTTATTTTTCCACTCGATTTTACTTGGCCTTTATAAGTTACTTTAAATGTAATTGGTTTAGTGACACCACGAATGGTGATATTTCCGATTAAGTCGAATTTATTATCATCTGTTTTCTTAGCTGAAGTTGATTTAAAAATCATATTTGGAAATTTCTTTGCATCGAAAAAATCCGCACTTCTTAAATGATCGTCTCTCTTTTTTACGCCAGTATCGACCGATGAGCTTATAGCACTCGCTTCAAGCTGTGTTTGTGAAAAATCTTCTGGATTGAATTTAAAATTTCCACTGAATTTCTTAAATTCGCCGGTCACTGTACTTACCACTAAGTGAGCTACTTCAAATGTTACTTTAGAGTGATCTGTATCAACAATATACTTTGCAGCACCATCTGCTTTTGCAGCGGCTTCAGCTACAATAATGCTTTCAGGATGCTTAGGTGGTATTTCATCTGAAAAAGCTGGTAAGGTAACAGAAATCGAAGCTAAATACAATGCAGCAATTTTCTTTGAAAGCATCAAAAGCTCCTATAAATAAAAAGTAATATTCATGTGATACAGATAATAATAGTAGGAAAGAATTAAAAGGAAAGTCAAACGTCAAAAACTCAACTCTTGTAGAGAGCACTCACGTCAATTCGACAGATGCCTTGGCTTGATCTAAAAATACATTAAGTCCAGGATATTTATCCCGAGCTTTTAAAGCCCAGTAGAGTTGTTTTCTAGGTTGTTCATGCCGCATAAGAATAAGTAACAAAAGCTCTTCGTCGGCTGATATTGCTTTTCGCTCTTTTTGAATTCTTTTCAATTCATAAGATGCCATAGCTCGGATCTTTTCATCGAAACCTTCGTGCTTTTTTCTAAATGCATTTAGATCATCAACTTCTGCTGTCTCTTCTCTATATTTATTCATATAATGATACCATGCTCCAGCAAGCATAGAGAGAGATGGTATTTCTTTTGAGAAAAAATTAATAAGCGAAATAATTTGTTCAAGTGAATGATCTTCTAATAGTAATGCAGCAAATTTTTCTTCTTTTTTAATATCAATTTCATTTTTATTATTACTCATAAAAGTTGAAATAATCTTTTCAATTGCTTCCTTACTTTTTAAAATTTCTTTTTTATTTTTATCACTTTTTGAAACATTTTTTTTAGGGAAAAGAAGTGCCTCTTGGCTTGATAAAGAGACCTTACGTGGTTTGCTCTTTTTTTTAATTTCTTTTTGCGGGACCAATGAATGCAAATTTTTAGCATCTCCGAGCATTCTTTTATTTCTTTCAGGAGTAATTCGCAAATTCGTCCATTTTTCTGGATCGAGAACCATGCGAATCACTAAAGTTTTTTCATGCTTCTTTGTAATACTTAGGATATTACTGGCAGAAAGCTCTTCAATCGCTAATTTTACAAGACGCTCAGGCACTCCTAATAATATTGACAATTCACCAGTGCTCGATACGATTTCTTCAATACCTGCAACTAAACAATTCAGCACATATAGAACCATTGAATAGCTACATGAACTCAAACGCGCCACAGATAAAACTTTAAACCCTCCCCGCTCCCAAAAACTACGTAAATTCACACTTGTCCCCCAAAGCTATTGATTCAATTTAAATCTCTAAATTCCGAAACGACATTTGAAACTCAGGAAAAAAGGAAAATAGCATGATACAAAGATTTTTAACAATTGCTGAACTCCCTGAACTCCGTCCTGATCCTATCCAAACTGATAAAAGTATACCAGAGCTTGAGGTCATTATACCCATAGACATCTACTGGCAGATTCAAGACATTATAAAAAATATGCGCTATGCACGTGTTTCTGATTTTTCAATCGATAGACATTGGCGTGATTTTATAAGGCTTATATATCCATGTATTTTATTAGAAAAAGATCGCTTGTGGTTTAGACGAAATGTTGGATAATATTTGATTTATTTTTTATTTTAGTAAAAAAACAAAACCCGCTTGTATGAAAACACCTGATGTAGAAATAGCCGTAGATGGATTTAAATTATATGAGACAGATGATCTTAATAAAATATCATTTAAATATAATCCCAACTCCCAGGGATTCACAGCAAATATGCTACTCAAGCTAATATCTAAGTTTGCACCAACTTCATAGATTGGACTCCAAACAGTGACACCTGAGCTTAGGTTAGAACCATCACTTGATTGAGGTGAGGTACCTGTTTTTGCTTCTTCGCGTAAGCGTAAATAACCGATTCCACCAAAAACTCCAGGCTGGATATATAAAAAGGAAGGATGACGATAACGTAGACCAACAATAATTTCTCCAGATAAGGAATATATACTTCGAGTATATTCCTGACTCACGCCAGTATTTGTTGTTACACTGCCTGAGCTTGAATTTGTAAGATATCGACCTAATGCGCCCACAGACAGTCCTAAATTTCCTAACCAAAATAACTGATTTCCTCCTAATTCAAAAAGCATTGTCTGTTGGGTTGAATAATATTTATCATATAATTTTTTATCCTCTGTAGGTGATAAAACTCCTCCAATAATAAAAATATCATAATCTGGTTGTTTAAATGTTTCTACAGTATTTTTTTTTTCGTCTGTTAATTCCTGAGCACTCGCTTCTGGAAAAATCAAGCTCATCAGTTTATGGTATGTGCTTTTCACTTGTTCAGCAGACTTTTTAATAAAACCACTTGTATAATAAATGGATTTACCAGTATATTCTAAAATAAAATTTGTTGCAGGTTTTAATTTCGGATGATCATTTAACCAAGCGGCCCACTTCTGGGCTTTAGAATAATAAAAAGAAGTTAAACCAAGGGGAGTTAAATATTCATCACGAATAATACGCCAATAAAAAACGGATTTACTGTTCACGTCACTCGATGCAGCAGTCACTACAAAACAATCTGTCTCAGTTTTTGGTAAATTTGGTGTTTTGTCTGTACTTGCCAATGGAATATTCACTGGAGAAACATAGTAAATAGGCGTGTGCGCTAAACTGTATTTTGGAAAACTGATCTGAGCATTTGTGTCATAACCATTATTAAGTGCCCAAGCCATCACCCCATATATTTCACCATTGGTTAAATTTCCTTTGCTCCAAGAAGACTGAGTTGAAGGAATATACACGGCATAATAGCAACCGACGGGGGTTCCCGTGCTATCACTGGCAAATAAAGTTGGATTCGATGTTAAAGGCACAGCTGCCGTATCTGCAGTTAAATTTGTAAATGATGAGGTTAAAGTAGAGTCAAATGGAAGAAGCGTCGATGTAGTCGTACAACCGAGAGCAGAGGATGTTCCTCCACCTAACATTGAAATATTATAAGGTGTGTAAGTACAAGTGCTCGTTGTGTTTTGCGCTGCATTATTGATAGAAACAGGATTGAGATAAAAAGTCCAACCACCAGGGTTTGCTTTACAACCTGTGGCAACACCATTCGCATCGCGGTCAAGCCAATAAAGCAAAACATAGCCAGAAAAAGTGTTGTCAGTTGTTTTTGTAAGATTCGTGCTCGTAGAATCGGCAGCTGCAAGGTTTGTTGGAGCTGCTAAATTCACCACTATGGCGCTGTCAGCCGAAGTAACTGACATAGTTGGGGGATAAAGCATGGCACCTTTGTCCGCTTGCCATGAAAATTTTAAAGAATTATTCACTGAAGAACTATATATTGGAATAATTCCCAATGCATTGTTTGAAGTGTCAATTAGATTTTGCACTTTAGCTGGTAATTTATTATTTATGCTTGCATCGGTGAAATATAAAGTAACAATTATTGTTCCAACATAAACATTATTAACAGTCCTCATTCCTGTATCATTGACTTCCACGGTCACATTATCGTTACTTTTATTTGATAAATAATAATCTTGTGGACTGCCATTATTAGTATCAACAAAACGCACTCCCCAGTTTTGATTGGAATAATCAATAGGAATTGTCGCATCTGCTGGGTTATAAAGTTTAATGCTATAAGTTAGGACTAATTTAGAAATATTATCTTTTGCCTGCACAGGAGGCATAAAGGAAGCTGTATAACTATTTGCGGCATAAACTTTCACTGAACTTGCAGAACATGTTACGTTTGTCGTTAACGTTGAATCACAAACATCGAGAGCTAAATTTGAAGTTTGAGCATAACTTAATTGAGCATTAAAATTTAAATATAAATAAAAAAAAACAAGAATTACATTTTTCACAGTTCAGACTCTTTCAGTGAATTATTTTCTTTTTAAAGAAATAATTGTTCCATTTAGTGCGCAATGATTAATAACTTGAATTGCATTCAATGCTGCACCCTTTCTTAAATTATCACTCACTATCCACAGGGATAAGCCATTTTCAAAAACGTCTGTCGTACGAATGCGACTGACATAAACTTCATCTTTGCCATGGGCTTCACGTGGTGTGACAAATAGTTCAAAATCATCTTCTTCAAGTTTAGAGCTTTCATCTATCACGCGCAAACCTGCAAATTTTGCCAGTATTTCTTTAACATGTTTAGTTGTTACCTTGTTTTTAAACTCTAAAGTAACAGATTCGCCATGCCCTACAAAGGTTGGCACTCTCACACTAGTAGCAGCCAATGGAAGATTTGTTTTTTCTAAGATTTTACGTGTTTCTGCAATAATTTTTGCTTCTTCGTCAGTGTCGCCATTTTCTAAAATTCCAGCCACAAATGGCATAACATTAAAAGCAATTGATTTGGGAAAAACATCGGATTTGCCGCAGGTGAGATCTTGGTTGACAAAAAAGCTTTGGGATTCTTCAGTCAGGGTTTCCACTCCAGGTTTGCCTGCACCCGAAACACTTTGATAGGTTGATACGATAGCACGTTTAAGTGAAAATTCTTCATCTAAAGCTTTTAAAACCATAACGAGAGGAATTGTACAGCAATTTGGACTTGCTATAACAGGAAATTTTGCAATTTTTTCATACGAAAGTGTATGGCCATTGACTTCTGGCACAACGAGTGGAACGTCCGGATGAGCGCGAAATGCCGATGATTTATCTATGCAAAGGATACCTTTCTCAGCAAGTTTTGGAATATATTCTTGTGAAATAGCTGCATCGGTAGCGAACAACAATGCATCACATTCAAGCATAGAATCTAAATGAATTTCTTCAATTGTTACCTTAGTATTTCTAAAATTGAAAACTTTACCAGCAGAACTACGAGAAGCATACATCTTTAATTTTTTAACTTTGAATCCTGAAAAATCATCGGCAAGAATATCAAATGCAGTTTGCCCAACAACTCCGGTGGCACCAACAATTCCAATGGTCAATTCTAACATGTACGTATGCTCCAAAAAATTAATTAAGATTCCTCTGAATTATTTCCAGCTTCAAAAAGTTCTTCTTCTTCCTCTGCTCTATCTTTGCGTGTGAATAACCATAAAATGGGTCCATGTGAACAATAGATAATTAAAAGCAATGCTAAAGAAACAACAAATTGAATATTAAAAAATAATGCAAATATAATTAAGACCGCTGCAAAAACACGGAAAGGTCTTTTTCTCGGCAAACGAATTGCCTTATGACTTATATATTCAAATGTTGAGATCATGCCAAGGGCTAATAAAAAAGTAATTATGAGAAGAGTTGTATTTCTTACATCTACACTCGTCAATGCCTGCGCAAGAGTCACTTCCCAATGAGCATGATCGACATTTGTCCAACTTGCGAGTTCTTGTTGAGCCATAATAAAAACGGCTAAAGGAGCTGCAGCCATAGGAATAGGGATACCTGTAAAATTACCGTTTGCTCTGCCCATTGAACTTTGCACATTAAAACGTGCCAATCGTAAAGCTCCACAGGCTGCAAAAATAAATGCAACACAAAAACCAAGCCTAAAAAATTCATTCAAACCATAGTTATAGATAACAACCGCTGGCGCAACACCAAAAGAAACAAGATCACACAAAGAGTCGAGCTGTACACCAAATGAACTTTGAGTATGGGTTAACCGCGCAACACTACCGTCCAAACCATCACATATTCCTGCAGCCAAAATTGCATATGCAGCAAAGACGAAATTTTGCATTTCTCCACTTATCCTGCCATCTATGGAGTACTTTATTGCAAGTAAACCAAAAAATAATGAGGTGGCAGTGATAAGGTTGGGCAACAAATAAATACTTGATTTGACACGCCGTCTTTTTTCAGTAAAAGACGTTACATTAAGTTGTCCTTTGTCATTAAAATTTTCATCTCGCATATCGCTATTCATTTATTTAATCCTTCATTTAATTTTATGACTGGGCCAGGTTCTCTTCCATATTCAGGAATAAGCGAGTCAACAAATATTCTATCTTCATTTCGTGCATGTAAAAGACTTGCCAAAAGATCAAAAAAAGTAACAAAACCTGTGGATTCATCATCTTCTTGATAATCACCCAATTGCTCAATAAACTCATGTTCTACAGACATTTTGCGACATATTTCAAGGAGCTCTGGGGTTAAAAATGTTTTCACTGGCAAGAGATTGATCGGCAATCCCATTTTTAATCCATTGGCAAAAGCGCATCCGAGGCGCAAACCTGTAAAAGACCCAGGGCCTGTGCCGACAAGCAATGTTTTAATTTCGTGAGATTTAATGGAAAATCTCTCCAACGTTTTAGTGTATAAGTGAAAAAGATTTTCCGCAGTTTTTCCTTTCACTCGTGAGAAGATCAAGTCTTCAAATTCAAGTAATTCTATATTGTCATCACGAATTTGAGTCATCTTTGAATTCTTTATGAGAGTATAATAATCAAGCTCATTGAAAGATGATGAAAAAATAAGATCACTTTTAAAGAGAGCAATCCCCACACCTCTTCTATGCGTAAGAATAAGGGCAAAGGGGAATTCAAGTTGAGAAAACACAAAATATCCTTTAGATTAAAAGCGTATCAAGCGCAAAATATCATTATAAAATACCACAACAAAAAGTCCTAAAAGAATAAGTATTCCAGCTCGCTGAACGCCTAATTGAATTGATTTTGGAAGTGGCTTGCCATATGCCGACTCAACCGCATGTAGCAGCAATGCACCACCATCAAGGGCAGGTAAAGGCAGGAGATTCATCATTCCAACATTTATGCTTATAAATGCCATGGTAAAAACAAAAGTCATCAATCCACCTTTAGCTGCATCACCAGCAACACCTGCAATGGCAATTGGTCCGCCAAGGTTAGACAAAGGGATGGAACCTGTCACCAGCATTTTTATGCTTGTCAATGTCAAGCTCATTTGACTGAGCATAGAATGAAAGCCTTTTTCAAACGCATCTAAAATTGAGTTTGCTTTAAATAAAACAGGCTTTAAAGCTACATTTTGAGTCATAAATTGCAAAGGAAAATCCAAAAATAAATGTTCTCGATTAAGATGATCAACGCCCTGGCGCAAAGGAATGCCACAATTTAATGATGCCTGTGTGCCATTTGCACGAATCACATCCATTTTAATATTTGCTTTGGCTAATTTATCGCTCTGCTGCATAGCACTTTTTGTTAATTTATCGAGCCAAATATAAAATTGAGACAGAGAAAGAATCCTGCCATATCCTTCTACAGCATAAAGGGTATCTCCTGGACTTAATCCACAGCTTTTCCAACCTTCTTGTGCAGATATCAATTTGTTTCCTTTTGGTAATTCAGAAAATAAGGAAACGGTTTGGTCCGTTGAAAGAAGATCTTTAGCCCAAGGAATGTCTTGCAATTTTTTATGTTTTAAATAATTTTCTGCCCAGTTTTTTAGTTTATTATCTGTTAATTTAAAATTAATTGTTAATAACTCTGTTTTACTATTTTCTCCCTTTCGTTCAATCACAAATACTATTGGAGAATTAGGAGTGTATTTATTATTTTTAATATTTTGAGCTAGAGTATATTCTGACTTAGAATTTGTTGTTCTTCGCATTGCATAAATAACTTCATATAGATAATTAGTTTCTTTTCCATTTATTTTAAGAATTTTGTCCCCACTTTTTAAACCCAAGCTTGCAAAAAATGAGTCTTTAATTACTACAATATTTGGTGAATTAAATGAATTCACTATGCCTATCCGGCCCACAAATTGTGTATTGCCAAAAATAGTTTCAACTTCTTCTTTTTTTGGAATAAGTTCGAGCTGTACATCTTTTCCGTCTCTTTCAATAACGACAGCTAATTTATTTTCTGCATTTTTTGAAATAACTGATGACAATTGTGACCAATTTGCTACCTCTTTTTCATTGATTTTTAGAAATTTATCTCCTGTTTCTAAGCCAAAACTTTCTGCTACTGAGTCAGGTAAAACAGAAATAACAGGAAGTTCCTGAGGAATACCAAATACACTAATTCCAGTTAATACAAAAAAACTTAAAATAAAATTTGCAAGAGGCCCTGCAAAAGAAACAATTGCTCTTTTATAAACTTTTGCATGTAAAATAGATTTTTCTCTATTTTCCATGGGAATATTTTCTTCAATATCAGCCCCATAAAATCGAACATAACCACCAAGAGGAAACCAATTGATTCTGTAATCTGTAGTCCCTTTTTTGATTGAAAAAGCTTTTGGTCCAAAACCTATACTAAATTCTTCGACTTGAATTCCAAAAATTTTGCCTGCGACAAAATGTCCAAGCTCATGAACAAATACGACAACTCCTATAAGAATAATAAAGGCAATAATCGTATTTGAAAATATTGTCTGTAGAATTTCCATCTACACAATCCTTTCTCATCTCAGCCAAGAGTCATGTTGAATGATTTTTCTGCTATTTGCTCAGACGTTCTACCAAAACGTCTTTCTCTTAAAGAATACATATGTAACAGCTCTACCATTTTTTCTGAATCAAAATCTGGCCACAATATATTGTCAAAAAAGAGCTCAGCATATGCTATTTGCCACAATAAAAAATTGCTGACACGATACTCACCACTTGTTCTGATAAACATATCTAATGGAGGAAGACCGTTTGTATCTAGAGATTGCTCGAATATCTTTTCATTTATATCATTTGGTTTGAGTTCTTCTTGCTGAACTTTTTTGACAATTTTTTTCACGGCACGCAGTATTTCCCCTTGCGCACCATAACTTAATGCAATGCATAAATGCATACCTGTATTATTTTTTGTGTCTTTTTCTAAATTCTCAATTAACTCGACTATGTCTTTAGATAATTTAATGCGATTCCCAATAACTCTAAATTGAACATTTTTCTCGACAATCCGTTTGTGTTCTTTTCGGATATACCACCTAAGAAGTCCCATAATTCCATATACTTCTTCTTCTGGCCTGCACCAATTTTCTTCTGAAAAAGCAAATAGAGTTAAAGCTTCTATTCCTAAATTTCCGCAAAGTTCTGTGATTTCTTGAACTCTTTCAACCCCTTTATGATGACCCGAAATACGGGGCAGAACTCGCTTTGTAGCCCAACGTCCATTCCCATCCATCACAATTCCAATGTGCTGAGGAAGTTTAAGAGGATTTAAGTTCCATTTATCACAATAACTATTCATGATTTATGCCTGTGAAAAACTGCAATGTTAGACAAATAAACACATCAATGTTAAGTAAATCTCAGTGTTTGACAATTCTCAAGATTACGAATCTGCAATCTGACACATATAAATACTCGAGATCAAGCTTCTGGTGAAGTCAATTTTAAAAATTGACAGCCAGATTCTATGCCATTAGCTTAGCAAAAGCTCATTAGAGCCTAACCCAGTCTGACATGTGTAGGAATGATAAAAATATGGCAAATGATATCCAAAAGACTAAAAAAGCAAGTTTGAGCACTCAAGGTTATAGAGGAACTCGAGACTTTTTTCCTGAAGATCAACGCTTAAAAAATTACGTTTACACAAAAATTCACACTGTCATGCATTCTTTTGGATATGAAGAATATAACGGCCCTATTGTTGAGCATCTAGAACTTTATGCAGCAAAATCAAGTGAAGAAATTGTTCGCGAGCAACTTTATTCTTTTAAAGATAAAGGAGATAGAACTCTTGCCATTCGTCCCGAAATGACACCAACTCTTGCAAGAATGATAGCCTCTAAACAAAAAGAGCTTACTCGCCCAATCCGTTGGTACAGTATTCCGACCTGCATGCGTTTTGAACGCCCGCAACGCGGCAGATTGCGTGAATTTGATCAACTCAATGTTGACTTATTCGGTGGCATCCCACTCGATGAAGATGTGGAAATTATCCTCACTGCTATTGAAGTTCTTAAAAGTGTTGGGGCGACAGATGATCAATTTACAGTTAAAGTAAATCACCGTGGAATCATAAACGCATTTCTTGATCATAATTTAAGCGTTTCTAAAGATATCATTCCACAATTATTACGTCTTCTCGACAAAAGAGATAAAATTTCTTCTGAAGTTTTTCATGCAGAGTGTAAAAAACTTGAATTAGATGAAAAGAAAATTCAAAGTCTTGAAGTCTTTCTCAATTCTTCGATTGAAGAAATTATTCAAATACTCAAGGAAAACTCTCTAGATGCAGTTGAACTTAAAAAAAGAATAGATATTTTAAAAGAGCTAACCAACTCGCACTGCGTCAAATTTTCTCCTGATATAATGCGCGGATTCGATTATTACACCGGCATGGTTTTCGAAGTTTTTGATAACCATCCTGACAATAACCGTGCACTTTTTGGAGGGGGTCGTTATGACAATCTTGTTGGTGCATTTGGTGGGGATGAGTTGCCAGGAATCGGCTATGGGATGGGTGATGTGGCTATTTTAAACTTTATGGAATCTCACAATCTCACTCCGAAATTAAAAAAAGAAACCGATGTATGTGTTCTTCGTTTTTCAGAAAATGACAGACTGGATTCTCTCAAAATTGCCACTATTTTAAGAAATTATCAAATTAAAGTAGAAGCGCCTGTTGCACAGAGTAAATTTGGCAAACAAATTCAAAATGCAGAAAAATCTGGAGCAAAAGCAGTTGTATTTCGTGGCAATGATGAACTACAAAACAATTTATTTGCAGTTAAATGGCTTAATTCAGGTGAACAAGAAACTTTTGCAAATGAAAAGAAAGGTTACGAACAATTTATTCATAAATTAAAAAATATTTAATAACTTCGCAGAAACCATTGAATGATTTGAAAGAAATCCGAGTAAAAGCAATTCTCATTTAAATAAATATCATCATACAAAACCCATTCAACTTTAGCAATATTTTTTCCTGCCGTTACCTTAGGGTACGGTACGTCATTTAATTCGAAAAGAAATGTATGTGAAATCGTTTTTTCTAAAGGATTTCTTCCGGCATAATCAAAAGTTCCTTCTTTTTTATAATATTGCCTTAATTTTTCTGGAGAAATACGAAGTCCCGTTTCTTCCAATAAAGCACGAGCAACACACTCAAAATAAGATTCATTTGTTTTGGGTGTGGCCTCTGGCAGAGAATATAAATTTTGTGAAAATATTTCTTTTCTTTTAACAAATAAAAAATAACCTCCACAAGCTATAATTGCATTACAAACTGTTTTTTCAGGTTCTTTTTTCATATGTAACTTTAATGATTCATAAGCATTAAATTTGGCTTTTAATATTTTATAGTCTTCAGTTCTTTTAAATTTTTTTAAATAAGGTATAACTCCTTCAGGAATATGCTCATATAATGCTACAGTTTTATCTCTTAAAAAATAATTCATGCGAATATCTGTGGCATTGATTCCCATATAATTTCCTGTTTCCATAAATTTCCAATTTGGAAAAAGGCGTAAATAATACGATGAAGAATCTTTCTCGTGACCAATTATTGCAATTGATTTATCAGATCCAACCTTTTTTTCAACTTCATTAATAATATTACTTTTCCAAATATCTTCATTATAAAGCCTGTCCCGTATACAGATAAACTGAATTTTCTTTAATTGTGCAGGGGAAAGAGCAGATTGAATCATTGCAATGCGTTCTTCGGCTGCCCAAGGACCGCGTATCGATGCTGACATCCGATAGCTACCTAAAATAATGATAAGCTGCTGTGCACTTTGCAAAGCAATTCTCACACTATTTACATGTCCTTTATGAAAAGGCTGAAAACGACCTATAAACACCGCAACATCAAATTTAAATGATTTTTGCTTTACCATGAAAACTCCTCTCACTCAGACCAATACAATAACACTTACCGTATTAAATTTAGGACTTCTAGTGCTTGACACTTATATACAACAGTAATACAGTCCTGCCATCATTCGTTAGTCTACGAATGCCGTATTTCTAATCATAAGAAGGAATTCTGTCATGAAGATTGCTTCAACAAAAAAATGGGCACTTGTTGCAGCCCTCGCATGTTCCCCTTTGATCTCGCTTGCAGCAAATGCAACGACACCCATCCCTCAAACTGCAAAGAAAAGTACAGTGACCTTCAAAAACGACGAAGAAAAAGCAGGATATATTATAGGCCATCAATTTTCATCTAGCATCAATGGCTCTGATTTTAAAATTGACAAAAAAGCATTGCTCAAGGCTTTTGATGAAGGTTTAAATGGTAAGAAATCTGAGTTGACTGAAAAAGAATCTCAAGAATTCATGCAAAAATATTTAACTGAACAACAAAAACTTATTGGTGATAAAAACCAAAAAGCAGGCGAAGAATTCTTAAATAAGAATAAGAAAGAAAAAGGCATCGTAACTCTTCCGAGTGGTCTTCAATACAAGATCGTTTCTGAAGGAAAAGGTGGAAAACCAAAAATAACAGACACTGTGACTGTTAATTACGAAGGTACTTTAATCAATGGTAAGGTTTTTGATAGCTCCTATGAACGCGGTCAACCTGCAACATTCCCTGTCAACGGTGTGATCAAGGGCTGGACAGAAGCACTCCAACTTATGCCTGAAGGTTCTACTTGGATGCTTTATATTCCTGCTTCTCTAGCATATGGCGCTCAGTCTCCATCCCCAAATATTGGACCAAACTCTACACTTGTATTTAAAGTGAACCTCGTTTCTATTGCTAAACCTGCAGCACAGGCTCCAGCAAATGAAAATGTAAAAAAATAATTAAAATTTAAATATTTTTTTTATATTAAAAGGCATCCTTTTCAGGATGCCTTTTTCGTAATCAATTTATAAATAAACTTTTTTATAAATATAAATTGTTTTGCCGTGAATCTGAAATAAATTTAAAATCATTTCCGTAAGTATCATGTCCTTCTATAGTTAACTTAAAGTAGACATCTGCTGAGACACGTGTACAGCCATTGCAATAACTTTGTGTAACCAATGCCAAATCATTTTTCTGAAAAGAAGCAAAACTAAAATATGAGCCATCTAAATTAATGCTATCTATAAAATTTGGTTTATGTTTTAAGGAGATAAGATCCAATACTTGAAATTTTCTCCCGTATTTAAAGTTATAATTTATACCAACATCATAGTTGTTGTTAGAATTGTATTTCAAACTTGGAGAATTATCGTAATAACCGCGAACTAAATTAAAGCTCTCACGATTGAATTTAAGAGGTTTCAACCCTGTCGTATAATGCTCACCAAATGTTGTATCTGTCATAGAAAAACTACTTAAACGATAGTGATAAAGATTGGGATAAACTTCAACCTTTGGCGAAACTCGAATTACAGAGCGAGTTGATGCAGTGAATCCAAAACCAGTACTTTTTTCTTGCACAAGATGAAAAAGATTTTCATTGGGATATATAATTTTATCTGAACTTTGAATTGTTAAAAATCCGTTATCACTCGTTTTAATCGTTTTTATTTCGCCTGATTTATTGATATAATCAATCTTCCCACCTATAATAATATTTTCACCCCCATTGCTCGAAGTAAAAAACAATTTGTGATTATTATAAGAATCATTCGTAGGAGAATTCATACAACGGGAGAATTTATTTTTCGTTTGCGAAACACTGTATGTACTGTTTCCTTTATTTTGTTCAATAAATTGATTTGTATTTCCACGTCTTACAAAAATTTGCACAGCTTCATATACTTCATTTTCATCAACTGTGATTTTTTTATAGTTTTTATCTGTAATAGAGAGGCTTGGAAATAATGGAATATTATGTTTGCCATTTGCATACATTCTTTTCTCTGAACAAATAGTTCCCATATTAAGAGAGGCATAAACTTCATCATACATAGATAAATCGAGCACATTTTTTGGTATAGTTTGGTACTTTATTTGATCTAATTTGATCAATTTTGAGTCATTTCCATTATAATACGCTATCTTAATTTCATCTGACCCTTTTTGGTCGTTACTTTGTGGAGAAAAAACAATTTTATAAACACAACTTTGTGAAGGGGAAAGTTCTCCATCACAAGAATTATGCAATATTTGTAAAGGATAAGTCAAAGGTAACGGTTCAACACGTATATAATCTGAGCGACTCGTATTTGTAATTGTTACAATTGATTCTCTCTTATCTCCTAAATGTGCATTTAGTTTCTGGGTAGAAATTAGATATGATAAATTAGAAAGCTTGAGTAAATTATTTCTACTTTCCTTTTTTTCAGAATTTATATCACTTGTCGCTTGAAAATTTTTTCTTGAATGAGTTCTTTTTGTTGAAGAGTTTTCATTCGGTAAAACGTCTTCCGCACTGATTTGTGAGCAATAAAGAATAGAAGAGATGATCATTAACTTTGGTAACAATATTTGTCTTACGCTTAGCATATTCATTTCCTCATACAGTTGAAATGCTTATATAAAATTTTAAAATTATTTATATTTTTAAAAAGTTAATATTTTTTCATATCCATCTCTCCTTTTTTTAACAAATTAAACGCTTCTTATTAATTTTTTAATAAGACAATACTTTTTAAAGATTAAAAAAACTAAATATTAAATTGGTTTAAAGTGTTTACTTATGTTAACTCTTTCATTACCATTTACATATTATAAAATAATTTTTAAAAACACAATTATAAATTTCAATATTTATTATTAATTTAATAATAAATATTCACATTAATAATATAATTAACAAATACATTGCCTTATAAAAAAATTTACTCACCAAATGCCCCAGACACAACATATTGCAAAATAGCTTTGAAAATCATATAGTCCAATAGAGTTTTTAAATTGTTATCCAAACAGGTGCTATATTATATATTTCAACAAGATTGTCAAAATAATATCAAAAAAAAGAGCTTAAAAATGTTTCATAAAACATCTATACAGAATTTTGAAAATTTATTGCAAGAAAGGAGAGATTTATGATGAAGATATTTAATAATTTCACATTTATAATTTGTGCAGCTATGATATCTCAAAGTGCTTCTGCAGAGATGAGCACATTGCAAACGATCAAGATTTCAGCTCTGCATCCACAAAATTGGGGCTATATCTCTTCGAGTATTCAAATAAATGACAGAAATTGGATTCCATTTAATGAAGAGATCACACTCCCTATTTCTATTGGCAATAAAATTGATCTGAATGTTTATGCTATGAATTCTAAATCAGAGCTGGACTCGAGCTGTTTAAAAATAGAGATTAAGGAACAAAAAAAAATTCATTTGTTTTTTGAATTAAAACAGGATTGGAAAATTCATTGTTTCTTTGGTTACATAAAATAGAGAATTTGCTCAGTCATTTGCTCTGTAGTCACTGCTTTTTCTTTGTCTATACATATATCCGAGGTTCTATAACCTGCTCGCAAAGCTTTTTGGATTGCATTTTCTATACATTGAGCTTCCTCAACTAATTCAAATGAATGTCTTAAAAGCATGGCGAGTGACATGATCTGCGCAATTGGGTTTGCAATATTTTTTCCTGCAATGTCTGGAGCAGAGCCACCTGAAGGTTCATACAAAGCAAATCCAGTTTCATTAAAACTTGCTGAAGGCATAAGCCCTAAACTTCCTGGAAAGGCTGCAGCCGCATCGGAAAGAATATCTCCAAATAAATTTGCTGTTACAATAACATCAAACTGCGATGGATTGATAAAGAATTGCATAGCACAATTGTCAACCAACATATGTTCTAAAGTTACAGTGGGATATTGTTTACCGACCTCGGTAACCACCTCTCTCCACAATTTTGAAGTATCCAAAACATTTGCTTTATCAACCGATGTCACTTTACGCTTGCGCCCAAGGGCAATTTTAAAACTTTGATGAGCAACTGTTTCAATTTGCTTTTCATTGTATTCACAAAGATCCGATGCTTTCCTCAACTGATTTTCAATAAATGTTCTATGCTCACCAAAGTAAACATCTCCTAAAAGCTCACGCACAATGACGATATCAATTCCTTCTCTTATAATAGTATCTTTTAATGGGCAGATATCTTTTAATTCAAAGTAAACTTTTGCTGGTCGAATATTAGAACTAAACTGAAATTCTTTTCTTAATGAAAGTATAGAATTTTTTTCACAATCTTTCCATTTAGCAAGATGGGATTCTTGAATTGGTCCACCCACAGAACCAAACAAAATTGCATCTGCTTTTTGGCATATGAATTTCGTTGATTCTGGGAAATGACTGCCAAATTTTTCATAAGCTGCTCCACCTACATGACCATAATTAATGTCAAACTGGTGGTTAAATTTCTTTTCAATACCACGCAATACTTGTATTGCTTGTTCCATAACTTCTGGTCCGATTCCGTCACCAGGTAAAACTGCAATTTTTTTATTCATTATATTGTCCTATTTAATTTTGGTATAATATTTTTTTGCATTTGTTCTTGCTTAAATTTTTTAATTTTTTCTTTGAAAGAAAGTAGATAAACTATTTCATCAAATCCATTAATGAAACATGATTTTTGAAAATCATCCATATTAAAATGATAAACATCTCCACATTTAGATTCGATTTTTGAGCTATGTAAATCGATTTTTAATATATATTCATTTTGTTTTGATTTTTCTAAAATTTTATTTATTTCGCTTTCTGAAAGCTGGATTAGAATAAGACGATTTTTTAAACTATTTCCAGCAAAAATATCTGCAAATGATTGGGCAATTATTACTTGTATACCATACTCTTTTAACGCCCAAACGGCATGTTCGCGTGACGATCCACATCCAAAGTTATTTTTTGTAACTAAAATCTCAGCATCTTTATATTTTGTATCATTAAAGATAAAATCAGGTGAATTTTCACGCAACCTTTTAAAAAGATTTTCACCATAGCCTTTGCGAGTCACTGAAGTTAAATATTGAGCAGGAATGATTAAATCTGTATCTACATCACTCATCTCAAGTGGAATACATTTTCCTGTTATTAATGCTTTACTTTCCATATCTAAAACCTTTTTTTAAAAATATTTTGTAGGTGAACAGATTTTTCCTTCGATCGCACTTGCTATAACTGTTGCAGGAGAAGCTAAATGGGTAAAACTCCCAGTTCCCTGCCGTCCTACAAAATTTCGATTTGTAGAACTAATGCATCTTTTCCCTGCTGGTACTTTATCATCGTTCATACCTAAGCATAACGAACATCCGGGCATACGAAAATCAGCACCTGCTTCTAAAAATATTTTATCGAGACCTTCTTTTTTTGCCTGTTGCATCACACCCTCAGAGCCAGGAACGATAAACAACGTAACAGATGGGTGGACTTTTTTATTTTGAATAATTTTTGCGCATATTCTGAGATCTTCAATTCTTCCATTCGTGCATGAACCTATAAATGCCCAATCAATTGGAATATCTCTCATTTTCATTCCACCTTTAAGATTCATATAATCTAAGGCTTTTTCATACATTATTTTTTCATTATGTGATATTTCAGACTTTTCAGGAATTTCTTTAGAAATTCCTATTGCTTGTGAAGGATTTGTCCCCCATGTTACCATAGGTTCTAATTCTTGTATATCAACAATAACTTCAGAATCATATTTACAATTTTCATCACTTCTAAAAGAATTCCAATAGTTTACTAAATATTCCCAATCTTCTTCAACAGGTGCAAAAGGTCTTTGTGATAAATATTGATAAGTTGTTGCATCGGGTGAGATAAGACCTGCTTTTGCTCCACATTCTATACTCATGTTACAAATGGTCATTCGCTCTTCCATGCTCATTTCTCGTATGACTTGTCCTGTATATTCAATAATATAACCAGTTCCACCTCCGATGCCTATTTGAGCTATCAACTTCATGATAAGATCTTTTGCAAAGACTCCCTTTTGTATTTTCCCACGGAATTCCACCTTCATAACTTTAGGTTTATTTAATAATAAACATCCAGAAGCTAAAACATGCGATAATTCTGAGGTCCCGACTCCAAATGCTAAAGTTCCAAATGCACCGTGAGTTGCTGTGTGAGAATCACCACAAATTAATGTCATTCCAGGTTGTGTGATTCCAAGCTCCGGTCCTATCACATGCACAATTCCCTGATATCCACTTTCAAAGTCATAAAATGGAATCGAATTTTTTTTGGCATTGTATCTTAACAATTCAACCTGATTTTTAGCTGCTGTATCATATATTTCTGTTCTATTTTTCCGAGTTGGAATACTGTGATCAATTGTGGCTATACACTGATGAGGAAACATGATTTCAATATTTCGATCTTTGAGAGTCTGGAATGCCTGTGCAGATGTAACTTCATGTAAAAAAGCAAAATCAATTGCACAAACTGAAGATTGTCCTGGAGTTTCATTTATTAAATGTGCATCCCAAATTTTTTCAACTATATTTTTATTCATCTGCCGATCCTCAATTTGTTTTGACATAGGTTCTTCGAATATACATATGATTTGCTGCATCAATCAATGATTTTAAAGCAGATATTTCAATATCAAAGTCTTCACCGATTCCAGTATAAATTTTATTGTCTTGATCTTCAATCATGGTTTTAGATCGATTTATTGCATTCACACCTTTTTCAATAGACTGACTGGAGTATCTTCCAATTTTCATATCAGGAATAAATTTCACTATAGCATTATATAGAGCAGTGTATACAGAGCCATCTTGTGAGTGAGTGAAATAAAATTTTTTATTTTCTCCAAAGAAATCGCCTTCAATTTCTATTGAATTATTATTATCCGATTTAGCATAATTAAAATTGTGAATTTTTATTGGTTTTCTATATTCAATATAAGTGCTAATTAACTCTGAATCGGTAATTCCTTTTCGTCTGTCTGAATGAAAATCTTTTATAAATTGGGCAATGTTTGCCTTTTCCTCTTCACGACAAATATAGCCAAACTCTTCAATTATGTCTTTGGCATGATTTCCACCACTAAAAGGGCCAAACAAAAATGAAATTTTCTTACCTATTTCATTTGGGTCAAACGGCTGATATGATAAAGGATTTTTTATAATTGCGTTTGTATGACCTCCTGAAGAGTGCTTTGCCGCATTTTCTCCTGTAATTGGCCAATGCGGTTGACGTTGCAGCATATTTATACTGACAAAGTCAGAAATTGCTTGCAAATGTTCAATTTTAACATTTGTATAGTAATGCATTTTATTATTTTCGCACGCTCCAAATTTTTTAAGAAACATAATTGTTTGCTCTAAAGAAACATTACCAGCTCTTTCGCCAATGCCATTAAAACAACCCTCTATTTGTGTGGCTGGACCATAGATTACTGCGTTGATCGAGTTCTCGAGTGCTAAGCCAAAATCATTGTGGCAGTGAGCCGACCAAGTAATTTTTTTATTAGGAAATTCTTTTTCAATAATTTTTGCATGATCATTCATTTTTTCTACAAAATATTCACGTCCCTGTAATTTACAAGCTCCGCCAATTGTATCAGGACAATTTATTATAGTTGCACCAGCATCTATAGCAGCTCTGATTAAATCAGTTACAAAATTAAAATGCTCACCCATCCTAGAATATCCTTCTGGACTGAACTCGACTTCGACATCTGCTTGCGTTGCAATTTTAATATAATTGTAAACATCTTTTATTATTTGTGAGAAATTTTTTCCATAATCACCCAAGGCAGACATCAGTTGTGAATCCACTGGCACATATGTATGTAAACGTGCTCTGCCATATTTAATTGCTGGTTCAAGAGAACGAACAGTAGTTGCAATTTGATTTTCTCTAAGTTGACAGAGAGCAGCAATAATAGGACTTGTTTTATTTTCTACAACTTCTTTTGCAACAGAATGGACGATCATATAATCTAATTTACTTGCACTTGGAAAACCAACTTCAATAATATCAATATTTGCTTTTGCTGCCAATTTTGCATATTCAATATTATTTTCGAATGACATTCCTGCACCTGGGCACTGTTGTCCATCTCTTAAGGTTGTATCAAATATTTTTATCTGACGTGATTGCATAACAAACTCCATTCTAAATTTCATGTTAAATAATACAATTGTGTTAATACATTCGAAAAATTATTAAGAAAGTATATATTTTATTTTATAACAAATATGATAATATTAAATTTTAAAAAAAGATTGTTTTAATTTAGTAGAGATAGATCTAGATAAGATAGGAGGAGCATTGAGGATTTGTAATATGGTTTAATTATATCGAAACTATTATTTTTCTGTATGCCCTTCATTTTACATCCCTCATTATAATCCACGAGATATTACTATCCGGTCAGTCATATGCATGTATCTATCATAAGTTTTTTTTTATGTAAAGATTTTCATTAAAAATTTATTTTTATTAAATATTGACGATAAAAATTTTTTATAACGTCAATTAATTAGCACCACTTTCTAATTTATGTTAATCAAGATATAAATTGAAAATAATGAATTTTAGAGGAATAAATATTTTTGTAATTTAACTTAATATGATCGATTTGGAGTTACAATGAAGAAATTAATTGGATATTCTAATTCTAATCATATTCTCATTAAAAATAAGAATTTATTTCATAAAAAATCATTGGAAAAAAATATATTTAATTTAAAAAATATTTTGCATATAAATGATCTCGCAAAAGATCTTACTGATAATTGGCTCGAAGTGCTGCGCAGTAAAAGTTTAATTCAAGATATAATTGCTGCAATAACTGTCGCTTCAGTTGCACTCCCCCTCAATATTGCACTTGCTGTTGCCTGCGGACTGCCAGCAAGTACTGGGATCATAGCCGGCGCCGTAGGCGGAGGGATAGCGGCTTTATTTGGTGGATCTGCTTTGCAAGTAACAGGACCTGCTGCAGCCCTAAGCTTTATGATTTTATCCATTACCAAGGAATTTGGTGCAGTGGGTGTTGCTGGAGCTTGCATTATTATTGCAATTATTCAGTTCTTACTGAGTTTATTAAAAGCAGGAAGATTTATCAAATTTATGCCTGAAGCCGTTCTCGTCGGATTTACGACTGGAGTTGGCTTGAGACTGCTTGACAACCAATTTCCTGAATTACTTGGATTTAATAGTAGTGTTTTTGCAATTTCAAAAATTTTTAACAGAAGTGATTGGCTACATGAAGTTTCATGGCACGCTGTTGTCTGTGGCCTTGTTGTTGCATTGCTTGTCACGTCTTGCAAACAGTTTAAACGCTTCCCTGCTGCCTTTGTTGGAATTGTTATCGTCACAGAAGTGTCCACAAGATTAGACTGGAGCATTCAAAGAGTTGGTTCAATTCCTTCTTTTTTACCTTTACCGAGTTTGCCATTGCTCAGTTTAGACAGATGGATTCAACTTCTTGCTCTTGCAATTCCCTTAGCTTTCCTTGCTTCAATTGAGTCATTGCTTTCCGCTCAAGCTATTGACCGAATTTCACATAGTAAAAAGAGTCACAATTCAAACCTCGAGCTCTTTGGCCAAGGCTTTGCCAACTTAGGTTCAGGATTATTCGGCGGTATGCCCGTTTCGGGAGTCATTGTTCGATCGAGTGTCAATGTCCAATGCGGAGCGAAAACGAGACTGTCTTCTCTTCTTCATGCAGTTCTTCTGTTGGTATGCATATTCTATTTGGCAGATACGATGGCGTCCATTCCTTTAGCAGCACTCGCTGGTTTGCTGTGTGTGATCGGTCTGAGACTTGTTGAATTTAAAACTTTTTTTCATTTACTCAAAGCTCAAAAATTTGCAGCTCTCTCTTTTGCCCTGACCATGATTGGCACTGTTTCAGGACATCTTTTATGGGGGCTTTTAAGTGGTATTCTTGTATTTTCTTTTGGCTATTGGCTTAAAAAGCCCGAGAAAAAAACTGAGATTTCTCCACTCAAATCGAAAAATATTCGTGGCCATTTACCAAGTCGAATAAAGGTTGAGTATAAAAAACCAACACATTATACACTGCCAATAGAAAATCAAAATTGGCTCACACAAATTCGTGAAAAAGCATATATAACGGCCTCCGCATTCGTTCATCAAAAAGCATCTTTGATCGGGCGTATTGTTTTAGGGGATCATGTTCATATTGCAGCAGAATCTTCAATCCGTGCCGATGAAGGAACACCATTTTTTATTGGTTCAAATTCTAATATTCAGGATGGAGTTGTTATCCATGCTTTGAAAGAAAAATGGGTAAGCGTTGGCGGCGAAGACTGGGCAGTGTATATTGGAGAAAATGTATCTGTTGCTCACCAGGCACTCGTCCATGGTCCATGTTTTATAGGGGATAATTCCTTTATTGGTTTTCAAGCAATTGTTCATGATTCTATCATCGGTTCGCATTGTTATATTGGTATCGGAGCCATCGTTGTTGGAGTCGAAATTCCCGCTGGACGTTATGTCCCGCATGGAATGGTTGTCGATTCTCTCGATAAAGTTGATATACTCCCTCAAGTTACAGATGCACATATGAATTTCAATGAAGATGTCGTTGATGTGAATAAAGGGCTAGTCGCAGCTTATAAAAAACACAATGGTCATTTTGATACCAATAAAAAGAATTTAGAAAATACAAGTATGAAATGGAAAAAGACGCCCTATAAATTTTAATTGAAAAGGGAGATTAAAAATGACTGAGCATATGCTCATTGGTTTTTTAACTGGCTTTGCCTTTTATCTTTTATACATTACTAAAAAATGCAGATTTCAAGTCAATGAAGGTTCAGTCGCCATTCTAACAAGTTTTGGCAGAGCCTTATTGATAAATAAAGAAACAAAACAATTAAAAACTTTTTTACCAGGATTGCATTTTAAATGGCCATGGCAAAGGGAACATAAAATATCGATCATGGAACAAATGATTGATTTGTCAAATAATGAAGGCGCACCAATGGCAATGGTAGCAGATGGGACATTGTTAAGACTCGATGCAAAATTAAGATACAGTCCACTTAAAACAAATCTCTATGAATATTTATTTACTATGGAAAATGCTACTGAGCATATCAAAAGTTTATTTACTTGCTTGCTACATAATGAAATAGCAAGTTTTGAAAATAAAAATAGCACTTTTAAAAAATCTCAAGAGGGATCTTATGCAGCTCTCAGAAGAGATCGTCAACAATTGAATCAACATATTCAAGAATTTTTTACCTTAAAGATGGGTGAAAATTACGGAATTCATTTTGATGGTGTCGACTTAACGGATATACTTCCACCAGATGAACTGGCAAACGCACTCAATGGCGTGATCAATGCACAAAGCGAAGCTCAGCGATCTTATGCACAGACAGAAGGAGAGTGTGAACAGCGTTTAATTGCGGCGAAAAAAGGGATAGCTATTGCGCGGGCAAAAGCAAAAGCAGTAGAAGAAGAAATCACGACTCTCGCTCAAATATTAGAAGAATTGCAAAATAATGGAACGTTACAACAATATCTAGAACGTAGAAAAGTAGAAGTTTTTTCAGAATCTAAGCTCTCTTATATTAAGAGGTAATTATGAAACACGAAATTTTACAAATTATTCTTGGAATCGTTCTCGGAACTATCGCTATACCCCTCATTTTTTTATTTTGCAAAGCTTTTATCATTCAGGTTGATAATGAAACAAATATATTAATGTGTCGCTTCGGTAAGCTTATAAAAATTTATACCAAACCCGGTTTACATTTTTGTTTGGAAAAAATACTGCCAACCTGTCAAACCATTTCTGTTTCTTTAAAAAAAGATTTTCGAACTTTTGAAGAAATCCACATAAATGATCTTTCTGGCACAACAATTATAATAGATCTGTGGGTTGAATTTAATATCACCAGTCCAGTAAAAGCTGCATTTCAAGTTGAAAATTTAGAAAAATCATTACAAAGTACTTTAACCAGTGCTGCAACGTCTATTTTAGGAACTCTAGAATTCAAGCAGATATTAAGTAACAGAAATGCATTGAATCAAAAAATAAAAGATGAGATCAAAAATGAAACTTTGCGTTGGGGCATCACTGTTGATAAGATTTTTATTAGTAAACTTAGCCTCTTACCAGAAGTTTCCCAACAACTTTTTGATACAGTTGCTGCTCGTTTGGAAAAAGCAAAAGCAGATATCGAAGAAGTTGGCCGACTCGATGCACAATTACTCGAAGCGGAAACTGCGTCGAAGGTGGCAGCATTGGTGGCTGAAGCAAAAGGACAATACAGTTTGTCCATTGGTAAAGCTTATCAAAAACTCGCACAAAATCCTGAACTTTTTGAGGCATATACAAGACTATACGAATATTCACTTATAAAACCACATAGAACAATTGCATTTCAGGGATTTGCAAATGAAGAAATGATTGCTATGCAAGGATCATTACCACAAATTTTATCTTATGACGAAACACATTCAATCCCCCCTCATACCCAAAATCATTTCATGCAGAATATTTCGCAAAAAAACTCATTCTCACATAAAAAAAATGAAATTTCCCCAGAAAGTTAACAGATAAACACAATTTTTTATTTATTATTATTTAAAATTTTTAAGATTATTCTATTATTTATAATCATTTTTTATATTTAAAAATATAATAAAATTAATTTGCTATTTTTGTTTTTTTTTATTACTTTTTTGTTACCAAGGCCTTGGTAATTTCCACCATCTGTATATTTTTGGCATCGAATAAAATAGGATTAAATCATGAAAAAATCTTTAGTTTCTTCACTATTATTCTGCTCTGTTTCCTTAATTCAATTTTCTGCTCACGCTAGCAATATTGGTTCTTATTTATTCTGTGTCAATAAAGAAAATTCAAGCGACTGGAAATGGGCGCCCATTACTCCAAAAGGTGTACATGAATTCGAAAAACGCGGAGCCTCGGGTAGCAAAAGAGGCACTTGGGTAGATGGCACTCCTTCCTTAAATTCCTATTTGCATCCTGTCCTTGAGGTTTCAACCATTTATAAAGATGTTGATGAAGCTAAACAATTTTGTACCTCTCTCCAAAAAATATGTACAAAAAGTTATGGTGAAGATTATTCGCACATAGGCACTTCTGGTGGAATTATTCCAGCATTCTTTTGGAATTATATTGGAGTAAACTATTATGGGGAAAATAAAGATAAAATAAAAAGCTCAGCATGTGAAAATTGGACTTATACCGAATTCCCAAACAAAGGTGGAGTCGATGCTAAACTGATAAAAGCGATTAAAGATACAGTTAAAGAGGGAGATATTACCCCTATTAAAGATTTAGTTTTGGAAAAGTAAATCTTTATTTTTTTAAAATTTGCAACAGTTATACCAGAAAGCCCTAAATCGTTGCAAATTGAAAACTAAAAATTATTTTATTTAATAAGTTATTTCACCACTTAATTGCTTTACAGTACAGTAATGTAAAGAGTTATTTTATTTTTCATTTCGAACCTTATAATTCAAATTATATTTCAACATTAAAAAATAATAATAGATAAGGATAAGGATAAAATTTTAATTACATTTTTCGCACAGATCAGCAAAATCTTTTGCTATTAAACTCGCACCGCCCACTAAAGCACCATCAATATCAGGGCAAGCCATATAATCACTCACGTTATTGAGCTTGACACTCCCACCATAAAGTATTTGGAGACGTGAACTTGTTTCAGGATTAAAGTATGATGCTAGAACTTCCCGAATATATGCATGAGCCTCTTGAGCTTCTACAGGAGAAGCCGCTTTGCCTGTGCCAATCGCCCAAACTGGTTCATAGGCAATGGAAAGAAGAGGTGAGGAAGGATCCGATCCGATAAATTCACTTGCACCACGAATACCTGACGCATTGAGGGCATCTTCGATCTGAGTTTTTAAAACCTTTTTCAGCTCACCTTTTTCACGCTCTGCAAGAGTTTCTCCAATACACAAAACAGCTTTCATACCTGAACGAATGAGCGCACCTACGCGTTTTCCAGCTGTTTCATTGCTTTCAGCGAACATTTGTCTACGTTCACTGTGAGCCACTAGACTTCCATTGATGCGAATGCTTTTGAGCATAGAAGATGAGACTTCACCTGTAAAAGCACCTTCATTTGCCCAGTGCGCATTTTGCGCAAATAAAGTAACAGAGTTCTGGGTTTTACGTGCAAGCTCGGCAAGAAAAACACTTGGCGCAGCAATGCCAACTTCAATATTTAAATTTTTAGCTACAATTAATGTTGCTAAATCAGAAAAATCAGCACTCGCTTGTGCTGCATTCTTATACATTTTCCAATTGCCAATTACTATTTTTTTACGCTTTGAAACCATAATCAACTCCAATAACATTTTAAAAACACTCTTTTTCTTAAAAAGAGTGCAAAATTATTTTGTTCTTAAAACACGAATTCCAGGGAGTTCTTTGCCTTCAAGAAGTTCCATGCTCGCTCCACCGCCAGTAGAAACATGTGTTACTTTGTCTTGCATTTTGAATTTAACTATAGCAGCAGCAGAATCGCCTCCACCCACAATTGTTGTGCCTTCACATTCTGCCATTGCTTGTGCTACAGCTTTTGTTCCCTTTGCAAAGGAATCAAATTCGAAAACACCCATAGGGCCATTCCAAACAACGACATTGCTCTTTTCAATTACACTTGCAAATAATTCGGATGTACGCGGGCCGATATCTAGTCCCATTAATCCATCTGGAATATCAACAGCCCCAACAGGAACAGGTGTTACATTTTCAGAAAATTCCGCTCCACACAGATGATCTTCTGGTAAATAAATTTTCACATTACGCTTTTCTGCTGCTTTAAATATTTCTTCAACAAGAGCGAATTTATCGGATTCTACTCTTGAATTACCAACATTTTTGCCTTTACATTTTAAAAATGTATAAGCCATAGCTCCACCAATGATCATATTATTTGCAATTGTAGTGAATTTACGCAGGATATCAATTTTGTCGGAAACTTTTGAACCGCCAAATACAGCTGTAACTGGAGCTTTTGGCGCACGGAAAGCATCTTCAAGAAATTTCATTTCCTTTTCGATCAGAAAACCAGCTGCTCTTTTTTCCAACGGAAAGCATTCTGGCACGGCAACCATAGATGCATCCGCTCTGTGACATGTTCCAAAAGCATCGTTGACATAATAATCTGCGCTACGCGCTAATTTATTGGCAAAACTTTCATTTCCTGCTTGCTCTTCTTTATGAAAACGTAAATTTTCTAATAGAATAATTTGTTTTGGTTTTAAATCATAGACAATTTTTGAAAAACCATCTTCAGTATAATCATGCGCAAGAATAACATCTATGTTAAGAAGTTCTGCCAAACGTGAGCCAACTGGTGAAAGAGAAAATTCCTCCTCAAAACCAATACCCTTTGGGCGTCCCAAGTGGGAACAAGCAATTATTTTCGCATTTTTTTCTAGCAACCACTTAATGGTAGGAAGTGCTGCTTGTATACGAGTGTCATCGCTTATTTTTCCGTGCTTTATTGGAACATTTAAATCAAGACGTAAAAAAACAACAGGGTTAGAATTTTCTTCAAATTTAAGATCTTCGAGTGTACGAATACGATTTGCCATTGGCGAGCCCCTTTCCATGAGTCGATGTAGCCCAATTCAATGGAAAGTAAAGATCTCTTGGAGGGCTTTGTCAAACAGTTGAGAAAATGCTTTGCTTATGCGACAACACGACTTCAAGAGGAACCCGAAATGATGGGAAAACCTTTGTTAAAAACTAAACACGATGGGAGAGTGTAATGACTCAACACGATGTATTTGAAAAAGATCAAAATATTTATTCAATTATCTTGTGTGGCGGCTCAGGCACACGCCTCTGGCCACTCTCACGTAAATCGTTTCCAAAACAGTTTTTAACCTTGGGTGGTGCAAAAAAATCACTGCTCGAACTCTCTATTGAGCGCATAAAAAATATTTCACCTATCAGCAGACGCTGGCTTGTCACAGCTAAAGGACAAGAAAATCTGTGCACAAATCAAGTTTCAAACCAAATTGCCAAAATGATTATTGAACCCGAAGCACGCAACACAGCCCCAGCAATTGCATTGAGCGCTTGGCGTCTTATGCAAGAAGATCCTGAAGCAATCATGGTTATCTTATCGTCAGACCATGCCATTCAAAATATCCGTTCCTTCGAACAAACTATTTCCGATGCAATTCAACTCGCTAAAAATAATTTTTTTGTCACTGTTGGCATTCAACCAACCTATCCTGCAACTGGATTTGGTTATATAGAGCAAGGACTTCCTTTGGATAAAGATGGAAATATTCTCTCTCCACAAAAATTAACTGAAGTCACCGCTACAGGTTATAGCGTGCGCAGTTTTCGGGAAAAACCCAATCAAGCTGCTGCGGAACAATTTTTACGCACAAAAAAATATCTTTGGAATGCAGGAATATTTGTTTGGAAAACAAAAACTTTTTGGAATGCATTTTCCCATATTCAACCTGAAACTGCCGCATTAATTGAATCTATTAATAATGATAATCTAAATGAAATATATGGAAAAATAGAAAACTCTCCCATCGATATAGCATTTATTGAACAAACGAGTCACGTCGCATGTATCCCAGCAAATTTTGATTGGAATGATGTTGGTTCTTGGTCTGCCGTGCGTGAATGTTTTGAACAAGACAGCCAAGGTAACACACTCTCAGGGGAAATCTTTACTCATGAAACAAAAAATAGCGTAATCCATACAACAGGGCCATTTGTTTCTGTAGTTGGTATGGAAAATGTTGCTGTTATAGCTACAAATGATGCTGTTTTAGTCATGCCTCTTGCCCGCAGTCAAGATGTTAAAAAAGTCGTGCAACACCTTGAACAAAAAAACACAAAGTTACTTTAATTAATTTTCTGGAGACAATATGAGCAAACTTCTATTAGAAGCAGCTAAAGGAAACAAAACTAAAAAGACACCACTTTGGCTTATGCGACAAGCGGGTCGTTACCTTCCAGAATACCGTGAAATTCGAAAAAAATATAACACATTAACTATGTTCAAAACACCGAGTATTGCAGCAGAAATAACTTTACAACCCTTAAAAAGATTTAATCTTCAAGGTGCAATATTATACGCAGACATATTACTTATTCCCGATGCTATGGGTTTACAATTATCATTTGTTGAAAAAGAAGGACCACGCTATGCAAAAACTATTCGCAGTAGTGATGATCTTAAAAACATTTTACCTGCTGCAGAAAATGTAGAGGAACTCATAGAAAAATTAAGTTATGTCGGTGAAACAGTTGAAAGAGTAAAACCCCACTTATCTAAAGAAACAACTATGCTGGGTTTTGCAGGCGCTCCATTTACAGTGGCAAGTTATATGATTGAAGGCGGCAGTGCAAAAGGGGAATTTTTTGAAAGCAAAAAACTCATGTTTAACGAACCTGAGACATTTCATCGCCTCATGCAATTGCTGACAACGGCAACCATTGCTTATTTGAAAATGCAAATACACGCAGGGGTAGAAGCAATTCAGTTGTTTGAAAGTTGGTCGGGCGCTCTTACACCGGATCAGTATAGAGAATTTTGCCTTCCCTATACAAAACGAATTGTCGATGAAATCAAACCACTCGTTCCTGTGATCAATTTCTTCGGCCAAGGAGCTGGACTTGCAGAGGAAGCCCTCTCAATCCAGTCCAATGTTTACAGTGTTGATTGGCGCCAAGATTTATACAAAGTCTCTAAGCATTTTACCGGCAGTGGTATTGCCCTTCAAGGAAACCTCGATCCTTTGCTATTATATGGTCCGCAAAAACTCTTAAAAGAAAAATTAATTCATTGCTTAGAAATTGGCTCTCGCCATCCACATGGTTATATATTTAATTTAGGCCATGGCTGTACACAGCACACTCCAGTTGAAAATATTGAATATCTTGTACAACTTGTTAATGAATTTAGAGCTTAAAATTATAAAAAACAAAAGAAATTTCAATAAAAACAATATTTATTATAATATATTTTAATATTTTAGATATAAAAAAAATTTTTATGACTTGAGTGGATTTTTAATTTGCCTAAGGTTAAAAGCAATGTGATAATGATTATCATTTTCATGCTAAATATCGTTTGTAGGTATAACAAATGGAAAATGCTCTGAGATATAAAAACTATCAGTATTTTATTGGAGGAAGTTTTTTCACGCTTTTGGGGGATTACATTGGCTTTGCTGCGCTCAATTGGGTGATATGGACACACACTGCTTCTGAATTAAATCTTGGAATTATAAATTTCATAAGATTATTACCTGCACTCTTTATCGGTTTTGTAGGCGGCTCACTCGCAGATAAATACAATCAAAAAAAATTATTGATACTTATTTACTTATCCATTGCATTTTTTAATTTTGCTCTTTTTTTCATCGTACTCAATAAAAATATAAATATTATCTTAATAGGTTTTATAGTTGGCCTAAGAGGACTTTTTGTCGAGATGGAACCCTCAGTGCGAAACGCCCTTCTCCCGCACTTAATAGAAAAAGAAGCGATTTGCAGCGCTGTTTCTATTTATACTTCAGTTCTTAATATCACTGCTATTCTAGGACCAGCTCTTGCAGGCATCGCTTTGGCAAAAATGGATTCTGGATTCTTATTTCTTTTTCAATTTTTAGGACAGATACTCGTAATTATTTCTTTATTTTTTATCAAAAATATTCAAGAAAATTCATCCGTAAATATTCTTGAAAAAAATACAAAAAAATCAAATTATAGCGATGTGTTTTTATATTTAAAAGCACATCCAGACTTACTCTGCATTTTATTTGCAGGATGCATTCTCATGTTTTTTTTATTTCCATATATTGGATTAATGCCTGCATTTGTAAATGCCTCAACAAATATGGGACCTGAAATATATGGAAGATTTCTTATGATATCAGCTCTCGGTACTATACTCGGATCAAGTTTAATTAGTCTTTTAAGAAAAAAAATCCAGGTTCTGTTTATTCTCTCGACTGCTGCTTTGGCTTCAATCGCTATTATTTCTCTGGGAACAGCTAACCATATTTTTCTTATGTACATTTTTTTATTTTTACTCGGATTTTTGAGTCAAATATCTCGAACAGCAAATCGAGTTTATTTTCAAATAAAATCTCCCAATGAAATCCGCGGTAAATTAATAAGTCTTGTCCTCAGTGACAGAGGTTTTTTACCTTTTGGCACACTTTTAGCGGGATTTTTAGCTCACAATTTTGGAATGCCGAATACATTTATTATTTTTGGAATGTGTTCATTCTTTTTTATCATTTTATTATTTATTACTTATCAAGTAAAAGAAAGGAAAGTATCAAATGAAGCTCGTTAAAATACACCTAAAAATCTTTTTATTCATAGGATTATTTCTCTTAAACTTTAAAACCTTTGCTAAACCAGAAGAAATTAAGCGTATAAAAGATGAAATTTCTGCTCTCAATTTCAAAATTCCGCCCAAAAGAATCGTTACTTTAAGTGTGACGGGAATGGAAATATTAGATGTTCTAGGAGTTAAGCCTGTTGGTATTATTATCACCGCAGCAGGCTCCGTTCCAGACTATTTAAGTCCTGAATTTCAAAAGATACCAATTGTTGGAAAGATTTCTCATCCAAGCCTAGAGCGAATTAATGAACTCAAACCAGATCTTATATTAATAGATAGAGTTTATGAAGAGCAAAGAGATATAATTACTAAACTCACTAAAATTGCACCTGTACTAAATTTTAGACCGGATACATATTCAGAAACTTTAAGTTACTTAAATATATTTGCTGAACTTTTGCAAAAGCAAAACGCTGCTAAAAAATATCAAGATAAATTTAAAAGTAAATTAAAAGAAGTTAAACTTGTGAATCAAAAAAAGTCAAAATCTGTTTTGGCAATATATGTACCTAATAACAAAATCTGGGCTTGGACGGGGGAATCATTTATTGCAAATTTGATTGGTGAAATTGGAGTCGATTATGCTTATAAAGGAGAAGGTAATAAAGATTATCCTGATCTTATTGAGCTCAGCGCAGAGAATATTCTCAAAATAAATCCAGATAATATAATTGTTTTTGATGATCCTGGAAAAAATATTCTAAATTTTCTAGAAAAAAATCCTATTTGGAAAAATTTAAGTGCAGTGAAAAATAAAAATGTTGTTGTTGTTGAACGAGAAAGAGGATCTCGCAGTAAAGGCCCTTTGGCAACATTATATATTACAGAAAATATGGCTGATTTTATCAAATGAACTCACTTTTATTTAAAAACATTTTTTCATTTTTTCTACTATTGCTTTTCCTATTTATTGCGATGCTATTGAGTTTAGCTTTTGGAAGTGTGCATATAGAATTTTCGCGTGTGTGGAAATATTTATTTCAGAATAATAGCGACATGGATTCAATCATAATCAACACTCTGCGTTTACCGCGCACAGCACTTGCTGCTCTGATAGGGGCTAATTTAGCCGTCGCAGGTGCTCTTATGCAATGCCTTACACGCAATCCTTTAGCGGAGGCAAAAATCATGGGAGTGTCCGCAGGAGCATCACTTGTTTTTGTCTTAATTTCATTTTTCCAATTGACCATATCCCAGAATTTAATGACTTTATTTATTTTTATGGGAGCTGCAATAGGAGGTGGTTTTGTTTATCTTATTTCGATAACAAAACGTCAATCAATTGGTAAATTAGTTCTCGCCGGCGTTTCCATCAGCAGTTTTCTCTATGCTCTCAGTACTGGAATGCTGATTTCCTTAGGAGAAAATGCAGGCATGATTTACGCATGGCTTGCTGGTGGATTGGCAGGTGTCACTTGGGAACATTTATCACAAATATTCCCATGGTCATTCTGTGCTTTAGCGAGTGCATTTATTTTTTCCCATTTTATGAATGCTTATTCTCTAGGTGACGACATAGCAAAATCTTTAGGTCTAAATCTATGGAAAATCCGCACGATCCTTTGTGTACTTATCATTATTTTAGCTGGAGCATCAGTAAGTGTCTCAGGAGCAATCGGTTTTATTGGTTTGATTGTTCCACATATAGTTAGAAAACTCATATCCGATGATTATAAAATAATGCTCCCATTTTGCGCTATTTTTGGAGCTTTTTTGCTTGTTTTATCTGACCTTATTGCACGTGTTATATTAAAACCTATTGAAATACCTGTAGGAGTCATAACTGCATTTTTAGGTTGCCCTTTCTTTTTATATTTGATTAGAAAACATGGAGATAAGGCGGCATAAAATATGATGACAGCATTTACAAAAAATATTCTTGCACAAACTAAACAAATCTCTCTTTTTTTATTTCTCTTAATTGCTTTAGTAATTTTTATTCTCTTTAGCAGTTTTGTAGGAGATGTTAAAATAAATATTTCCCATTTATTTCCAGACATTATTAACAATTATTTGGGAAATACTATTTTATTTGAATACCGGCTTCCACGACTCTTAATTGGAGCTTGTGCTGGCGCTCAGTTCGCTATTGCTGGTGCAATATTACAATCTGTCACTAAAAATCAACTCGCTGCACCGAATATCATTGGTATCAACTCTGGAGCTAGTTTTTTTTCGGTATTATCTCTACTCGTTTTTAGCAATACAAGTTTTTTTATTCTACCTATTGCAGCATTTTTAGGAGCTATATTCTCTAGTATTTTAGTTTATATTTTCGCATTTAAAAATGGAATAACACCTTTGCGATTAATTTTATCTGGTATTGGAATCGATGCTTTTTTCCAAGCATGTACAACATTTATCTTAGTAAATAATACCAATGAAGTTGGCTCAATCTATATGTGGCTCTCGGGCAGTCTATGGGGAAAAGAATGGAATGAATTTTATTTTCTTCTTCCATGCACTTTTATCGGATCTTTTCTAGCTATTATTTTATCACAGAGAATAAATATTTTAACTTTAAGTGATGAAATAATAATTGGTCTGGGAGTGAATATAAATTTATCTCGCATTATTTTATTAGCTCTTGCTATTTTTCTTTCATCGAGTGCCGTTTGCGTTGTTGGCCCGATTGGTTTTGTCGGATTAATTATTCCTCACATAATGCGTAAATTATTTGATTATGATTACAAAATAATTATTCCATTTTCTGCCCTTGGAGGAGCATTTCTCGTTATTATCTCTGACACAATTGGCCGAACGATTTTTGCCCCACACGAAGTTCCTGCAGGACTTATAGCAACATTAATCGGCTCTCCCTATTTTATATATTTGCTTCTTAAAGAAAGGTATTAAAAGAATTATGTCTGAAATATATTGCGAAAATTTATGCATTTCCTATTCTCAAAAAGAAATTTTACATAATTTAAATATTAAAATTAGAAAAAATAAAATAACCGCACTCGTTGGCAGCAACGGTTCAGGAAAATCAACTTTATTAAAAACGATAGCGCGGATCATTATGCCTTCCAGTGGGACTGTTTATTTAGATGGAAAATCCATCCATAGCTGTTCAAGCCAAGAAGTTGCAAAGATCTTAGCCATTTTGCCACAATCACCTGAAGCTCCCCAGGAGTTTACTGTTGAGCGACTTGTGCAATATGGAAGATTTCCACGCCAATCTTTTTTTGGATCTTTAAGTCCAAAAGATTATAATGCTATTGATTGGGCACTTAATGTAACAGATATGCAAGAACTCAGACAAAAACGTTTGAGCGATTTATCGGGAGGTCAAAAACAACGAGCTTGGATCGCCATGGCTCTTGCACAGGAAGGAGAATACTTATTTTTAGATGAGCCTACGACTTATTTAGATATGCGCCATCAAATTGAAGTATTAAATATTCTTGAAAATCTGAATCGAACTCAGAAAAAAACCATAGTGATGGTCGTGCATGACATTAATCATGCTGCAAAAATCGCAGATCATATTATTGCGATAAAAAATGGAAAAATTCTAACTGAAGGAAACATTCAACAAATACTAGATGAAAAAATAATTGAAGATATTTTTGGTGTTAAAGGACTTATAATAAGCAATAGAATCGATAATACCCCTCTCTTTTTTCCACTTGAGGTGTCATATGTTTGAAGAAATTGCCAAACAAGCCATTTTAAATAGATTATTTCAAGCTATTATTCGTGAAAAAATAATTCAAAATGATAAAATATCTTACCCAAATAAAAATCGAATAGCAGTAAAGCTTTCACAAAATAAAGAATTATATGCTGAAATAAATCCTTATGCATCATTTGAAAGATTCGATCTTACGAGCACAATCACTCTAATTGATAAAAATGAAACAAAAGAAATTTCTCATCCTTGCGATCTTCTTCAACTCTTTCAAGAAGAGTGGCTCGCAGAAAACAATGATTCAGAAGATATTTTCATGCGTTTTAAAAATGAAATAGAGAATAGTGTTTCGAACATGATATTAGCACAGATGTCATTTGAAATGAATAAATATAAATTTTCGCATAAGAATAATAAACGAATCACATCATCTCTGGATTGGGTCTTAATTGAACGTGAAAAAGATCCTAATTTTAGCCCTATGGCCTTTTACGAACAATGTGTCATAAAAGGCCATCCTCTTCATCCAGGCGCAAAAACTCGTATGGGTTTAAATTTAGAAGAACTCATTGCTTATTCGCCAGAATGGCGAAAAATTGTGCCGTTAAAAATGCTAGCTGTTCACAAAGATTATTGTAAAGTAACATTAATCGAGTTTACCCATTTCAGAGATTTACTCTTAGCAGACTATCCTAATTTTTCCGATAAAATATTAATAGAAGCAGAAAAAAACAATATTGATTTTCAAAACTATGAACTGATACCTGTTCACCCATGGCAATATAAACATACCATTAAAGTTCTATTTAAGCATTATCTTTCAGAAAAAATAATTGTTCCTTTAAACTCAATTGAAATCCCTGCACGTTCATTAGTTTCTTTTCGTTCATTTGCTCCTGAAAATACAGATATGATTAAACGGTTTCATATAAAAACAGCAATAAATATTTTGACCACAAGCGATGTGCGCACAATTTCTCCCCGCTCGACCCAAAGTGGTCCACTTATTTCACAAATACTGAAAACAATTCAATTGAGTCTTCCCGATTTCTTATGTGGTAAATTTAAAATTCAAGGCGAAATATCAGGAATTTATTTCGAGGAAAAATCGACTTTGGTCGATTCCTCTGTCAGAGACTCACTTGGAAGAAATTTAAGTTGCCTTATGCGGGAAAATCCAGAGAAAAATTTATCGGTTAATGAAATATGTATGCCTGCAGCTGCACTGCTTGAAATCTCTCCTATTAGTGAAAAATTAATTTTAACTGAGCTAATTGAACAATTTGCAAATACTGAAAATAATTCTTCACTTTATATTGCTGCCCTAGAGTTTTTTAAAAAATATATCTCTATATCTATTCCATCTCTATTAACCCTTATGAGTAAATACGGCATTAGCCTCGAAGCACATCTACAAAATAGCACTCCTATTTTCAAAAAAGGAGTTCCTCATTGCCTATTAGTAAGAGATTTTGCTGATATAAGAATTTCACAAGAGCGACTTGAAAGGCAAAATTATTTTCTCAATCTCACCATAAAAAACTCTCTTATATTTTGCAAAAATGATTCTTATTTACATAAGAATATATTTTATTCATTTTTCCAAAGTCATATTGGGGAAATTATTATTGCAATACGCAAAGAATTCAATATTGATGAAAAATTACTTTGGAATTATGTGAAAGAACTGTGTCAAAATACTTTTGCTGAATTAAAAAAAGATCCTATTATTGCGGACCAAGTCACGAAAGATGAAAAATTTCTTTTCCAAGAAAATATTCAATTAAAAGCTTTAACCCTTATGCGTTTAAAAGGGGAGTTGACAGAATATTATTTCGTTAATATAGCCAATCCAATCCCCTAACATAAAACTTCTTTTTTAGAAAAAAATCAGAGTTGATTTTTTTCTACTATTTATCAGATATTGTTTTAGATATATTGTTTTTATTTTGCAAAAATTGCTTCTCTCTCCGATGAACAAGTTCATTGACAACTGAAGCACAACAAATATTACCCCAAGTGTTCACCATCGTACGAAACCGATCTAAAATTCGATCAAGAGGTAACAAAAGTGTGATTGAAGACACTGGAATATTTACAGCACGTAATACTGTTACCATCGTGATCAAACCACTTTCAGGCACACCGGCAGCTCCCATACCTGCAACAATAGATGTCACAAAAATAATAATTTGATGACTTAAAGAAAGCTCTAAACCCAAAATTTGTGCAAAGAAAATAGCTGCAGAAGCTTCATACATCACTGTACTGCCTAAATTAATCGTTGCAGTAAAAGGCATGACAAAACGGTTGACATCATCACGTACTTTTTCTTTTTCTGCTGCATCCATAGCTAAAGGTAAAGTGGCAAGCGAACTTGAAGTTCCAAATGCAGTCACAAGTGCGGCGGATGAGCTTTTAGAAAATTGTTTTAATGCCCTTCTCGCTACAAACTTTACGGCTAACAATTGCCAACCTATCTGTAGGCAAAGACCTGCACCGAAGACCAAGACAAACATAGCAAGGCCTTTAATATCTTGCATGAGGTGACCTTCTTGGACAGATTGTGCCACTCCTGTTCCCAGCAAAGAAAAAATACCGAGCGGACTTAATAAGATAACCCAAGTGATCATTTTTATAAAAACATTGCGAATCCCAGTAAAGAAAACAGAAACAGATTTTGCTGAATCTCCACAGGATGCACAAGCCACTGCAAATGCCAAACCAAATAAAACCACAGGCATAATTTCTAATTTAACCGCAGCTTCTAAAATATTCTGAGGAAAAAGACTCGTAATAAAAATTTCAAAAGTCATTGGGGTATTTTGTTGTAAGGTAGAATCTTTTCCGAGAATTAAGATAGGATCAATACCAACCCCAGGCTTAAATGTATTAAATAAGAAAAGCCCAATGAGCACCGCGGTACACACGCTTGTAAGTATGTATAAAAACGTATACATCCCAATAGAGCCAAGCTTTTTTAAACTTCCCATGGAAGTCACTGCGCTGACTAAAGCGGAAAAAATAAGAGGAAGAACAAGCATTTTGAGCATATTAAAAAAGACTTCACCAATCCAACGAATGGATATCATAAACTCTGGAAACAGAGTTCCCATAAAAAAACCTAAAATCACTGACAAAAATATAAGTATTGTGTTGATATTTTTAAAATTCAAAAACTTTTTTTTGTCCTGTATGACCATAAAACCAATCCTCTTCATAAAATCAAAAATGGGAGCAGACAATATGATTATTTTTGCAAAAGTACAGTTCAATAAATCAATTTTAAACTTTTTTTATTTCAATATTTAAAAAATAAATTAAATATACTTACATAATATCAAATAGATATTGTAGAGTGAAAAAGTTCGAAGTGGTTTTATCCAAAACAATTATTTGACACACATCAAATGCGAGGACGATTCATGAAAGAAATCCAGAAAATTCAAAAACGAAGTGAAGTAAAAACAGAAGAGACTTGGAATTTAACTGATCTTTTTCAAGATTTCAGCCATTGGACTAATGAATTTAATAAATTACCCAGTGAAGATGATTTAGAAAAACTCATAGAAAGTAAATATAAAAACAAACTTTCTCAATCTCCTGAAATTATTTATGATTGCTTAAAGTGTAGAGATGAATTGAGCCTTCGTCTCGAAAATTTATTTGTTTATGCATCTCTCCGTAACACAGAAGATGTAAAAAATACTGAATCAAGTGAAGCAGTGGGTAAAATTGAAATTAAGCATTCTGGATTGATGTCTAAATTTGCTTTCTTAGAACCAGAATTATTAAAAATATCCCAGATTAACGAATGGATTAAAATTGAACCTTTAAAAACTTATCAATTTAAAATAATGGAGCTAATTAGAAAAAAACCTCATATATTAACTGAACAAGAAGAAAGTCTATTAGCAAAATTATCTGTTTCCTTAAATATTTTTGATGAAATTCATAGTAAATGGAACAATGCCGATCTTAAATTTTCAAACGCACTTGATAGCAATGGCAAAGAACATATTGTTTCAAACTCACGTTACTCTCTCAACTTACAGGCAAAAGACCGTGTATTAAGAAAAAATACATACAATTCATATAACAGTGAAATTTGCAAATGGCGTAACACAATTACATCCAACTACTATGGGAATATGTTATCTGGTTCCACTGTAGCTAAAGTAAGAAAATTTTCAGGATATTTAGAAGCTGAACTTTTTGATGATGCTATTCCTGTAAGCTTATATGATGGCTTAATAGATGCTATTAAAAAAAATATTTCTTTGCTCCATCGTAGCATGAAGTTGCGCAAGAAATTATTGAAAATTGATGCTGTCCAACCTTATGATAGAGCTGTTTCTTTATTTGAAAGTAAAGAAGAAGTTACTTTTACATGGGAGGAAGGTAGAGATATTGTACTTAAAGCTATAGCACCTCTCGGAGAAGAGTATGTTGCAATAGCTACCCAAGGTCTGACTCAGGATAGATGGGTTGATAGAGCAGAAAATGAAGGAAAAAGATCTGGAGCTTTTTCTTGGGGCACCTATACTTCTCGACCATATATGCTGCAAACTTGGACTGGTACTTTAAGTGATGTCTATACCCTAGCACATGAATTAGGCCACTCGATGCATTCCTATTACAGTCATAAGCACCAACCTTATCATAATGCAAATTATACAATATTCGTTGCAGAAGTCGCCAGCACATTGAATGAAGCTCTCTTAAGTGACTATATTTTAACTCATATGAAGGATTCAGACCTTGCAAAATCCGTTCTGTCTGAAAACATAGAAAACTTTGAGGGAACTGTTTTACGTCAAGTTTTATTTGCTGCATTTGAGCGAGAGGCATCTTTAATTGCAGATAAAGAAGAATCGTTTACTCCGGACACACTTGAAGAAATTTATTTAAATTTGAATAAATTTTGGTATGGAAGTGAGTGTGAATATCCTGAGTATGTAAAGCATGAGTGGATGCGTATCCCTCATTTTTATTCCGCTTTTTATGTTTATAAATATGCCACCAGCTACTGCGCTTCACTTGCCCTTTCTGAAAATCTTCGCACTGACAAAGAAAAAACTAGAGAAAAAATCTTTAGCTTTTTAAAGGCTGGAGGATCTAAATCTCCACTTGATATTTTAAAAGATGCAGGAATAGACTTCTTAAATTCTGATCCCGTGGCAAATGCATTTGAGAATTATAAACGTAACATAGAATTAGCGGAAAAAACTTTTAGTTAATTTCATACACATTTAAAAAAATTATCACTATATCTTGAGATCCTTGTACATTCTGTTTAGTTGTTCTATATAGTCCCCGAGTGGAAAATCACACTACTCGGAATTATTGCAGTTTTTGAATTCAATTTTCTAAATTTAAAACGAAGGCAGAAAGACTATGATGGAACAAAATAAATACGTAAAAAATGTTTCGGCAAGCAGTGATTTTCTTAAAAAATGGCATCCTAATGCACCTGACATTTGTATCGTTTTAGGATCTGGTCTTTCAAACGCTATACCCAATATTTCTGAAATGAAATCTATCCATTTCTCTGAAATTCCTGGCTTTAAAGCAGCACATGTTGCTGGCCATGCAGGAGATCTTCGCGTTGGTGAGATAGAAGTTCAACTGCCTGATGGGACTCATAAAAAACGGCAAATTGCGTTTTTGAGAGGACGCAATCACGGTTATGAAGGCAATAATGCTGGAGAAGTCGTTCATAATGTCAGAAGCATGATATCTTGGGGGGTTAAAGGAATTATATTGACAAACGCAGCTGGCTGTTTGAATACCAACTGGGAATTGGGAAGGATGATGATTATTTCAGATCACATCAACTCAACTGGAATGAGCCCACTCAATGGCGAATTTGGCGAAGGTTTTGGTGCTCGTTTTGTTGATATGACCTCCTGTTACACTCCGGCATGGCAAAAGCAATTTGAATACACTGCAAATGCTTTAGGTCATAAAATATACAATGGAGTTTATTTTGGCGTCATGGGATCTCAATATGAAACACCAGCAGAAATTCGTATGATGCAAACGATGGGTGCACACTCCGTTGGTATGAGCACTGTTCTTGAAGCCATTGCAGCTCGTCAACTCGGCGTAAAAATTGCAGGTATCAGTTGTCTCACAAACTACGGAGCTGGCCTAAAGCACCAAACTCTCGATCACTCCGATGTCATGGATATGGGCTCGCTATTTTCCCAAGATATGGCCAATATCGTCCTCAAAACCGCAGTTGCGCTTGAGGTTTAGTCTAATTATAGCGGGGCTTTGTAAATGCAAATTCAAGTAAACAACACTCTTATGAATGTTAAAGTCTTATTTAGCGAGTCTGATATACGTGAAAGAATTAAACAATTATCAGAACAAATCAACCATGACTATGGCACAGAAAATACATTAGTTATATTGATTGTCCTACACGGAGCTCTTATTTTTGCGTCCGATCTCGTTAGAAATTTAGCAATGCCAACTGAAATAGAAACTGTGCGCATAAAAAGCTATGAAGGCACGACAAGCACGGGAAATATTAATCTCGTTACCCCACTTCCTAAGGATCTCGAAGGCAAGCATATTCTTGTGATTGAAGATATAGTTGACACAGGAAGATCAATAAACTTTTTGTTAAATGAACTCCAAAAAAGCAACACAAAATCTATCAAAGTCTGTTCATTATTAGACAAGCCAGAAGCACATGAATACCCTTTAAAAGCTGATTACATTGGCTTTCAAATTGCCAAAAACTTCGTGATTGGCTATGGCCTCGACCTCGATGGCAAATACAGAAATCTTCCTTACGTAGCAGACTTAATAAAAGCTTAATTTTTAGAAATAAGGAAACAGTATCTCATAAATCAAGCTTAGCTTATTATTTAATTCGACAGTCATATTTTTGACATTTTCTGATCAACTCTTTTTTCAGCTTTGGAATAAAAAGAACACTTTTATAGTTTATTATAATTGAGAATCCAATGCAGAGTTCATATTATTTTTGTGATGGTAAAGGACTCTCAATTTTTAATGAATATTATCCGTTGAGCGAAAAGCCCGGATTATGGAGGTTTCCTATGAAACTAATTCCGATGATCGTTTCATCTGCTTTGATTTTGTCAATCTCAGGTCCATCTTTTGCTCAAAATACACAGTCTGCAGCCGCTGAACCAGCAGCTGCGCCTGCAACAAGCACTGCATCTGCAGCACAACCAGCGGCAAATGCGAGTCCAGAGGCACCAAAGAAAGAAAAGAAGAAGAAAGCTAAGAAGAATAAGAAGAAAACTGAAGAAGGTGCATCACACCAATAATTTTTTCGTTGCCAGATACAGAAGCCACTGTTTCTTTAAGGTAAAAGAAACAGTGGCTTTTTAATGACAATTTTTTGCCATCCTTTTTAAAAATCTTTTCTATATTCTTATGATATAAATATTGCTTTCCATCTCTTATATTTAAAAAGGATGCGCGCTATGAATTGTGCTTTGATTTTAAAAGTTGGCGCAAATTTAAAAGACAATCAAGGTTTGTCTCCCATTTTTAACGATGGCACTTATGAATATATCCCATCACCGCTTGAAAAAGAATTTAATAAAAATAAAAAACACAATCATAAACATTACAGTAAATTAAATTGTCAAAACGCACTGCTACACGGAATGCATTTAAGTTCTTTTGTAGACGAAGGAACAGCTCATTTTGATCCAGAATTTTATTCTTTTACTTATGGTGAGACTCGAAAAACTCATATCCCTCGTTTGAAAGAATTAAACGACGACGATCTTTTACTATTTTGCGCTTCTCTTCAGTTGTATGAAACGACTGAAGAGAGTTTTTTATTAAATGGCTCTCCCCATTTATATATTATCGGTTACTTTGTAATAGAAAATGCTATGCAAGATATTTTAGAATTAAAAGGACCTATCGAAGAAGAAAAACTGGGAAACTTTAAGACTTCTTGCAACGAACATATTATTTATAAAGATCAACACATTGTTACACCAGAGAAAAAATCACTTCTTTTGATTCAAGGAGACATTCACCGTTCCGTCTTTTTTAAAAAACCTCTCCGCATTGCAGAGGACTGCTCACCTCTGCCCAAATTCGTAAAAGACTGGAAAATGCCAAAAACAAAATTAAATGACTCCATCCGTGTTTGTCTTAATTACAGCCAAATTTTAAATGATTTAGAAAAACACGGAAAAAATAATCATTGGACAGAATGGAGTATTCCTTGATTGGGAAGAGCTGGCTAAAAAAGCGAGAGTGAGATTTTAGATCTTGTAAAATATTGTTTGCAATTTATATATTTTATAACAAGAACTATTTATTAATTTAACGGTATCCACAAATAAGTCGTGCACCATTTAATGCAGTATCATCCCCACCAACTTGGTCAGATTCAACCCGAGTTTGTATTCCTACAACAACCTGTCCTGCTGGACAAACTAAATCTTGACTCCAATTTCCAAAATTTGTTTGCACATTTGCGTATGCACTATTTCCACTGCTACAAATGAGTTTAAAATTATTTGCAGCAGTATCGTCAGCATTATCGCCTTGAGGAGATTCAATTTGAATAGCAAAGCCTATGGCTGGGCCATAACAATATGAATCATTGCTCCAAGATCCCCATTGCGCAACAGAACTGCTTACATTGGCACCGCCATTACAATGCAATGAAATACCGTTTAACCCAGTGTCATCACCTTCACCTTGATATGATTCTGATTTGAGTTTAAAGCCATCAACATATTGGCCTTGAGGACATCTATCCCAAGCTCCCCAGTCTCCCCAATAACCGTCTGTTGGAGCGTACCAGGCAGAATAATTCGGAAGTAAACTATCAGCAAATGCAATACAAGAAAAAGAAGTCATGCAAAATATAGATAATATTTTGGTGTTCATAATTGTTTCCTTAAAATCGATTGTGGTTTGAAAACTTGAACTGATTAAACCAATAAAATGTTCTTATAAAACAGAACTGTCAAAATACTGACAGTTAATAATTGTTAATTATTCTTCTAAAATTATAAATATAATTTCTATCTAAATCCATTATTTATTAATTTAAATAATGGATTTTGCAAAACACTACAAAATAAATACTTCCATCTACGGCTGTCTTAATGAAAGCCAAAGATTAGATAATTTAGAAAATCACGACAAAAAAATCACTCGACGAAAAGAAGTACTCTGCAAATATTCTTCACTTACGAGCAACAAGTAAAGAATATTTGATGTTAGAGCATGCAAAGTACTTACATCCATCTAAATATATGTTATGAATTTAACAAAATTCAAGGAGATTTTGATGGATGAACTATTTCAAAAAAGAATTAAACTCATTTCTTATATATTTATTTTGTTTTTCTCAATCAAAGCGATACTTGTGTCATGATCATTTTTCAAAGCAAGTTACTTTGGATTCCATGATTTAGGGCTTATTAGTAATTTTTTAGCAAATACAGCCTATGGTAAATTATTTGTTGTCGATGATAATAGCTTAAATCATTTATCTGTTCACTGGACTCCTACGTTGATATTAATTTCCCCTTTTTTCAGAATTTTTGAATCACAATATATAACGATTTTTTTTGGTAATATAGTTTGCTGTGCTGGGTTGATTTACTATATTTCTTATACTCTAAAAGTTATTTTTAAATCCTTCAATTCAAAATTATTAATTTCATTATTATCTTTATTTTTAATTTTTCTATTTTTAGCAAACAAATATTTAAATAAAAATTTTATTTCAGGCCATTTTGAAATTTTTTTCCTTGGATTATCAATTATAACAATCACTATGATACTTGAAAATATAAAGTTTTATTATATTTTAATACCTCTCTTTCTCGCTCTTGGCGTCAGGCAAGATATGGGGTTCTTTTTATTTTTCCAAATCTTATCTCTCTATTTTATCCCTAAAGATTTAAACACAATAAGAAACAATTCCAAAAGATATATTCCATTGTATTTAATAATCTGTGTTATATATGTGATCCTATCTTTAAAAATATTTATGCCTCTCATGGGCGCTGCAAAAGATCTTAGAGCGACAGATTTCTGGTCACAGTGGGGAAACACCTGGGGAGAAATTATTGTTTCGGTATTAAGTCAGCCACTGCTTGTATTAGAAACCTTGGCAAAAAGCGGCGCACCTGCCTTCAACGAAAGCTTTCTGTATTTAGGAATTTTTAATCCACTTCAATGGCTCTGTATTCATATTCCTGGACTTCTCCTCTTTTTAGCAAATGATACTGATAAAAATCATTTATTTTGGTATAATTCAGGTATGATGCTCCCCGGAATTTATCTGGCAACCTTTTTTGGACTTCTCAATTTAATAAAATTAATTATTAATAAATTTCCAAATTCTAATAACATTATTTCTGGTATTTTTGCGATTATTCTTTTCATCTTAATAATAAGAATGGATCGAGCTACCAACTCACCTAACTATTCATATAAAACATATGAAAAAGAAAATAATTTAAAAGCCTTTAATTCCATAAAAAAAATAATCACCCATAGCTGCCCAAAAACATCTCTTATTGTTTCTGCAGACCATCTTAGCATAGTTTTTCTCCCAAACTCAACGAAAAGATACTTATTAAAAAATTATTATAAATCTGAAATAGTCATTATTTCACTTTTAAACCCATCGCAGTTTAGCAATGATGAGGGGTATCAAAATTTTCTAAAAGAATTCAGAATTATTCGAGAGGATAAAAATTTTAATCTCTTATATAAAGATATACATTACATGGTTTTTTATAAAAAAGAAAAAAAAGTTTGTCGGATTTGAAGGTAACTCCCATTCGAAAGTAACCAAGAAAAATCGCATACAAATATTGGCTACTTAAATCCAATGGACTTAGAGTCTATTCCTGTTGTTGCTTACTACCATCATTCCAAAATAATGCGGAATCCATTAAAACCTCGTTCTCGCCATTTATAGAGTCAATGCTGCTTATTTCTCGGCAGTCAAAAATAGCAAACTCTTTTGGATTTTTTGGAAAAAATAAAGTACATCCTTTTGGAATTGAACAAGCTTCAGGATCATTTAGTAAAAATATTCTAAATTGGTGATTTGGATTTAGCGATAACGATATATTATAATCTCTTGCCAAATTTGATGCCATCATCTTTGTTGCACCTTTGCCTCTCATCCACTTTGGACAAAAACTTATTAATTTATTTTCTAAAGGCATTTTTCCTTGCATAGTAAAATCATCGTGGTACTCAGCATTTTTAAGAACTCGATTATAATTTCTTGCGCTTAATATAATGATTACAAAAGTCATTGTAATCACTAAACTATATAATAAAAATGCACCATATTTTGTTTGAATACACCAATCTTGAAATCTAGATAAATAATTTAAAAACAACGAGGCAATCATCAAAGCATAAAATGGTAATGAAATCATGAGATACGCCGCATGATTTTTGGAACTGATAACCAATGGCAATGAACTAGAAAGAGCCATTAATAAATAAAGAATTGTAGTTCGATTAAAATTAAATAATTTCAAGTTTCTAATAAACAACACTATAATAAGGCATAAAGATACAGGCAACACAATTTGTTCTAAAAGAGCTCTTAGTATTTCAAAATGAGGATCTGAAATTTCTCTATCCCCAACGAGACCTTTATAAACTTGATTTTCAAAATATAATTTGAAGAAATCAAATGATTTTTTATAAAAAATAAAAGGTAGGGATAATATTAATGTTGAAAATAAGAGTGATATTTGGCAAATAATGGCTTTTGATTTATTAGCTTTATCTAAAAAATAAAAACAAAAAAATGGGAAAACAAGCAGATATAAAGCAAAAACACCTTTTGATAAAAAACCAAGTAATAGAAAAATTGCTGATATAAATCCATAAAATATAGCTGCGTAATTTTTTTGCGCTCTACACCCATTTATAATAAATAAGGTGCCTATCATTAAAAAAACAATTAAAATATTTTCAAGTATATTATTTGCCATTGCCCAAAAAACGATAGGAGTTATAACAAAGATAAAAGCAGGTGCCCAAGAGAGATCTTTTTTGTTTGAAATATTTTTCCAAATTTTAGAGATAAGCAGTAATTGAAAGATAGCTAAGGCTAAAGCGTAGCCTTTTTCTACCCAGCGGGAATCGCCAAATATACTAAATAAAATAGATTGAATATACAATCCCAAAGGGGGATGCTCATAAAAAAAAGGGAAAATAGTTTTGGTGAAATAAGGCTCCCAAAAAGTCCCTATATTTTGTGAAAGGTTACGGGCAATTGTCGCATAAAGCACCCCATCTATAAACATTCCATGCCCAAGTAATTTTGGAAAAATCACTGCGAATAGGAAAAGAAAAGGTAAGCTAAATAATAAGTATTTCTTCTGCAAAACTTTCTTCATTTTTGAGAAATATCCCTATAAAAAAATTAATAACCATTGATCTTTATAAGCAAAATTCATAAGCGAAAGGATATTTCTCTAAACAATAATTATATAAAAAAATATTCACATTCATTTATTCACTCCAATATTTTAGAAGATATTGTTGATTTTTATAATAAATAATAAATAATATATAATAAAATACCAACTTATACCTCTTTCTATGCATGACGTAATGATCTGCCTTTCGAACCTTCGACCACAAAAAAATTACTAACTCATTTACTTTTTTATTGCAAAACGAATTATTTCATTTTTCATCCAAACTGTCTCTTAAATTCATAAAAATGACTTAACTTATAGCCTAAAAGAGAATAATTTCCAAACGAGCAACTGAAATATATATAGCTAAATTCATATTTAGATAAAAACGTTTAGTCACACTCCTTGCATATTCCACTATTTTTTTTCTAGTCTCATTTTATGTATAAGTATCAAAATCATTGTCCTTGATAAGAACAACAACAATTTTTATACAGAATGCTTGACATACATAGCTATAGTTATACAATCCTCATTTTTATAAATTTATTTAATTATAAAAATGAGGGCTCCTATGTTTATTCCAATAGAACTAGAACACAATAAAGAATGGCTCGAAAAAAAAATAATCCAGCACAATCCGTTAGCGACACTTATTCTGCGCAATGAGGAGCTTGAAGTCACATCACTTCCTGTATCTTTATCTGGCAATAAACTTTTAGGGCACCTTGCCAGAAGGAATAACATAACCAAGATCCTTACAACTGGAACACATGCACATCTGGTCTTTAATAGCCACAATAGCTATATTTCACCCACTTGGTACAGAAACAAAGATTATAATGTGCCAACATGGAATTATTGTACAATTTTAGCTAAGGTCAGAATAAATAAAATAACTGATAAAGAAGAAATTAAAACTCTTTTAGAGAAACAAGTCGCCTACTTTGAAAAAACAAATTGGTCAATGAGCAGCCTGTCTGAAGCTTTAATGAACGAAATGTTATCAGAAATAATAGGATTTGAATTTGAAATCCTCTCCCTAAAATCAAAATTTAAAATAAGTCAAAACAGAACAGATGAAGATAGAATCTCTATCATGCAAAACCTAAATGAGAAAAAAAATGAAAACTACTTAATTCATAATATTATGCAAGATTTTTATGAATTGGTGTGAGGGTGAAAATTACTTTAATTTATTCTTTACTCACTTCTTAATCGCTGAATGAAATAATTCCTCCTAAAACTTGATTTAATCCCTCAGTTTGAAATTAAAAATTTAAATTCAACGCCAACTATCTTAATCTTCTGATCAATCTTCCTCTTTCCATTTTCTAATTTATCTAAATGATGAGGTGTGTAAACAAATGTGTAGTTACCCAAAAAAGGAAGACCTGCAAATGATTTCTCAACTGAATCTTTTGCAATTGCACAAGAAGGCAAATCGAGTTCATCAGATTCTAAGCATCCTATTATATTATTTGTATGCTTTACGAGGCTGGGCATTTCATTTCGAACATTCGATAAATACCCAGTCAAAGATTTCCAATAAATATCATTTACAGAGGGAGAGCTACTTGGATCTTTTGATAAAAGTTGAAGCCATTTCAGTGAAGTGTATCTATTTTCTAAATTATTATTTTCAGGCAATTCCGAATATGTAGTTTTAACCTTAGAGCACATAAAATTCTGAGTATGTACAGGATTGAATAAATATGGAAAGCTTTTTCCATATTTATTTTTATTTATTTCCAATTTTTTCATAAAATTACTATATTTATCATTATTATAATTAATAAAATTCTCTCCGCAAGATTCCGAATTTAATGAATTTTTATCAAGACCATCACGCATTAAATATGCAATACCATCTTGAGATTTAAATGCTGAATAGTTATACTCATCTATTCTTGGATTTTCTTGTATAATATTTACAGTCATTTCGATAAGACGTGAATTATAGTATTCATTATTAAATTCACCCAGAATAAGGTTCTTAATTGAGAGAAATTTCTCATTAAAATTTAAACTTGAAATACCATTTGTATTGAGAGCATCCAAAAACTGATTGTCAAATATCTGCTCATGATCATCAGAAATTATTAGCAATTTATCCCTAATATCACTTGAGTAAAATTTTAAACTTATAATTTTTTTTTGACTGTGTGACCAATCATTTTTAAATGAGAGCTCTTCTTGTAAAATTTTAAGATCAATCATACAACTTTGTGCATCCTTGAATGATGCAAGATAGGAACAGCTAATTTTTGTTCTTGAAATTAAATCTAAAATATTCGAGTAGTCCTCAGTTACGAAAATCATTGACACTGAAGGCATATTTAAAACTTTATTTTCTGCTAAGTTTAAATAATCCTTAGCAAGAGATCCAACTTCATTTATAATTGGACTATATTTCGAAATACTTTCCAATATTGGGCCATGTGAGCTAACTTCTCCAAAATAGTTCAAATGTGGTTGATTGATTTGTAATAGTTGATCTTGTAAGCGTTTATATTTTCTTTGCAAGCGCAAGGGATTGAGTATTCCAGGATTGATATAATTATAAGAAAGCCCTTTTATGTTCAGAAAGCTATTGGAAAGCTCAGGCTCTGATTTTATATATGCATCACACTGCGCTTCATTCCAAAACATATTTGCTAAAAGATCAGCAGGAGATTGTTCGATTGCAACTTTGCTTGCGCTAGAACAAACCAATCGTTTTAAATCAATCTTAATTGCTTTTTCTTTGATCAATGAGAGCTCGGAGCACAATGAAATAAAATCTGTAGGAACTTCTCCCGTTTTATTTGTGCTACAATTATTTCCACTTAAAGCAGCCGTTGCAAACTGACCCGCCTTGAGTAAGTCGGCTGCAATAATAAGCTTTAAAGGGAGCTTATTATTTTCTTCAATTGAGTTTGTATTTTTAAGTTGTGAAATTATTTGTTTGAGGTCATCTTGTAGACTTTCATTAGGCAAAGTAACAGGCATATTCAACTCTTTTGCAGAAGTCACTCCATTCCAGCGATAAACAGCGCGCTCATAAAAGCCAATAGCAGAAAATGCTTCTGCTAAAGTTCTAAGCTGATAATCTAGATTCTCTTCTCTTATACCTTCTTTAAATCCAAATAAATATTTTTTATTTCCATTCTCATCTTCAGAGTAAATTCTTGGAATCTTATCTTCAAAAGAACGCCCTTTTTCAACCAACTGATAGGCAATCGCAGCAGAACGAATTAGTCCATTTAATTTAGCAAAACGACTTTTGTAAAAATTGTCTTGTTCGTTCCAATTCTCATTTTCTGCAGGATCGTCTGTACTGAGCGATTCCTGATTAAATGGTGCTAATGGAACTCTTTGCAAAATATTCATAAGTTGAGCATTCGCCAAAAACAATTCAGGATAATAGCATGCATATATATTAGTATTTAATGGTTTCTCAGATTGAGAGAGTTTGCTAATTCTATTGAGAATACTCAATATAGGTATTGCTGAATTACCAACATGACTGAGAAGATCTTTTTTGCTATATTCTTTAAATATTTCATGAATTTCATTTTTAAACTCTGAGTTATCAATTGAACAGTTTTTTATTCTTTCCTCAATATCTGCATATGACACATGGGAACTAGTTCCATCTTTAAATTTAGAATTTGCTGCATTAAAACTTATTGCATTGATACGCTTTTCATTTACGTTATCCGCATTTAAATATACTACCTTTTTTTTTGCGCAAGAATAGAATAAAAAGATTGAAAATGAAAATACTATAACTCTTATGAACTTATTTTTTTCAAACATACATTAAATCCTTAAAAAAATTTTATTAATTATTAAATCACATTTTATTCAAGGAATCAATAACACTTGTTTTATAAAATAATCTTAGCCTTCAATTTCTTTATAAAATATCTTGTGAGCTGGTTTATGAATCTATAATTGCGCTTTTTTTGTGCATTTAAATAATAAGTCAAAACAGCCTTACCCCAAATCATTTCGGGTCGCACAGGTGAAGCGGGTGGCAAAGAATCACGCCCGAAGAATGTGAATTATATTATCAAATATCGTTAAGTTTATTAAAATTAATTTCATAATTATATATAAGTTTTGAAATGAAATCATAGTTAAATCCAAATAAATTTTTTATTTCACTTTCAAATAATACTTCACTTGGCCACATCACAATCCGTTCTGCTTTCCGAGAAAATAATATCCTCTATTGAAGTTTGAACCCTTTTTGGATAAATAACAAGCAGACAAAAAGGGGGATCCGCATGATAATCGGCTCACATTTAGAAAAAATATTTAATAGCAATGAAGAAAAATCTGAAAATTCTTACGGTTTAAAGCATTTTCCAGCAAATAAAGTGACAAAGCTAAATTATGACAGCAACAGACCCCTTGAACAGCGCCATATTCATTTAAATCTCGATATTGATTTTAAAAACAATACGCTACATGGTATAGCATATATTATCTTTCAAACAAAGATAGAGCAGATAGAAAAGTTTTTTCTCGATGCAAATGAGCTGAATATTTTTCAAGCTGCGTATGCTCCTTTTAACTTCGAAGATTATTTTTCCGGAAAAAAGAATTCTGAACTTTCGTTAAAAAAATTGGAAAAAATTCAGTACAAAGAATGTTCTTATGAAAGCACGAGTGATAAATTACATATAACCCTGCCCGTAAAGTTAAAAAGCAATCAATATTTTATCTTGAAAGTGAAATACAACACCATTGAACCCAATGCAGGCATGTATTTTATTCATAAACAGACAAAAAGTCATGCCAAATACAATTGCATCTGGACCCAAGGGCAAGACACAGATGCTTCTTTTTGGTTCCCGTGTCAAAACGATCCCCGTTTGAAAGTCACGACTGATCTAGAAGTGACTTTTCCTAAAGACTGGAATGCACTTTCAAATGGTGTAAAAGTCACGGAAAAAATAGAAGGCAATAAAAAATATCAACATTGGAAAATGAATAAAGCAAACTCACCTTATTTAGTGGCACTCGTTGCAGGTGAACTTGAACTTTATTCCGACATTTGGCGAAAAAAAGAAGTCGCAATTTTAATTCCGCAAGAACACAAAAAACAAAAAGAAGTGATCCTAAACGAAACAAAAGAAATGCTTGAATTCTATTCCAACTATTGGGATTATGAGTTCCCTTGGGAAAAATACGGGCAAGCATTTATCGCAGACTTTATTTACGGCGGTATGGAAAACACTTCTATTACTATTAATACAGATGAAGTCTTAGGTCCCGTTCATTTTAGTTTGGGCACTGATTTCCGCTCTATTTTAATAATGCATGAAATGGCTCATCAATGGTTTGGCGATTTACTCACCTGCAAATCTTGGTCTCAAGGTTGGCTTAACGAAGGCTTCGCCACTCAAAGTGAAATGCTTTGGGATGAATTTAAAAATGGCAAAGTCAGTGGTATTTTTTATGCTCGTGATCATTTATTATCAGGCTACTTACAAGAAGCAAAATCATACTTACGGCCTATCGTTTGCTCGCAGTACGAATACCCAGCAGAAATATTCGATGCTCACTTATACCAAAAAGCAGCACTCTTTTTAAATTATTTAAGAGATATTATGGGAGAAAAAGTATTTCAAAAATCCATAAATCATTATTTAAATAAAAATGCTTTTAAAGCTGTTGAAACTTTAGATTTAATGAATGCGATCCAAGAGTGTAGCGGTATAAATCCCGCCCCTTATTTCGATAATTTTATATTCCGAGGTGGACACCTTATTCTTGACGTGCATATTTCAATGTCAGAATTAAATGCCAATTTTGTTGAAATTAAAGTTGAACAGAAACAAGAAATTTCAAAAGAATTCCCACTCTTTTCTTTCGAAACTTATATCGTAATTTATTATACGGATGGTAGTAGCGAAGAGATTAAAGTTTACGTCGACGAGAAAATTAAGAAAATTATTCTTCCGCTTAAGCAAAAAATTTCTTTTTGCATATTTGATCCTCGCTCCACCCTTATATCTGAAACTGAGCAGAAAATACCAGAAATACATTGCAGAAATATCTTAAAAAATAACGACTCGAGATTAGCTTACCTAAAATACATTGCCACAAAATGTATTTTAGCGCATTTTCCAAGTCGAGAAAATTTAAAATATATTTTAGATTGGTTGAAAATAGAACCCAGTTTTCGTGCTCGTGAATCCACATATTGTTTATTGGCAGATAAAGGTTCACAATATGCCTATGATCTTCTAATACAAATAGAAGAAAGACACTCCCTGTGTCGCGCTGCTTATCTCACAGCTCTAGCAAAATGTTATCATGAACAGCCTAGTAAAATATTTGAGCAGCTTGTTAAGTTAAGCCAAAATGAAAAGGAAAGCCTACATGCACAGAGAGCTGCACTGCTTGGGATCAACCAACTTTCTAAGAATTATTGCTTACTGAGAAAAGAAGAATATAGAAAAAAAATACTGAAACTCGCCGATGAAATAATAGAAGAAGGTTCTTTCCATGGTCTCCTTGAAAATGCAGCTTTTAGTTTAATTGCAGAATTAGGTAACAGCAAATATATAGCGAAGCTCATTCCAATTACGGAAGAGTTTGTCCAGCATTGGCGAATAAACACAGGTGCTTTGATGGCTCTTGCACAAATTGTCTCACGCTATCCTGAATTGCGCTCTGAGGTTCGCCCCGCCTTAAATCGCTTTGCCAAAATATATTTTCCAACCCGGGTCGTCATGACCATGCCGCAGGTGTGGATCGCTAGCCAAGATCCCTGGTATGAAAATGCTTTTTATCAATATGTCAATCGGAAAAATTATGGTTTATTTTCTTTCCTTATTCCACTTGCAAGAAGATCTCTTGCCCAATTTGCCAAAAATATAGAAAAAGAAGCTATAGGTGAAAAATTGGTAGAAATTGTTGAACTGAAAGAAAAGCTTGCAAATTTAGAAAAAGAAATAAAGGAATTAAAACTTATTTTGCCTTTAAAAGAGAAGCAAAATTCGTAATCCGTGTGTTACTTTTCTTTTTTCTTTTTTGCCATTCATTTAGAATATTCACTTTTGCTTGCGATTTTTCACTTAATGGAACAACAGAATTGGCAAAGACTTGATCGCGATTGCGCATCGCATCGGCACAAGCAATAGCGAGGGCATCGGTGGCATCGAAGGGAAGTTTGTCAAAGTTAAAGCCCAACATGGAGGACATGATTTTTGCAATGGCAGCTTTTTCTGCTCGTCCATTGCCAGAAATGATTTTCTTAGCAGAAGTGGCACTGATTTCTGAAATCACTAAGCCAAGCTGATGCGCTTCAGATAAAATAACGCCTCGCGCATGTCCCAAAAACAAAGCCGTGCGTGGATTGTCAGCTAAAAATGACAACTCTAGACACATATGACTTGGCTTATAAACCTCGACCACACGTCTAAATTCAATAGCCAAAGTTGCTAAGCGTGGAGGAAGTTCTTTTTGCACATCCAATTTCCATGCACCTGCAGCAATTGCTTTTAAACTTTTTTGTTCTGAGAGATCGACAACGCCATAACCCGCAATGCGTGTGCCCGGATCAATTCCAATTATGCGCATAAAAATTGTTTATCCATATGATTTTTATTGAGCATTATTATCGTTTACTTGCTTGTTACTTTGCTTACTATCTAATGAAGACTTACTTTCTGCTTGCTTGTTACTTTGAGTACTTTCAGATGAGGACGTGATTTTAGCAGTGGGTAAATCGCCCTGTAAAGGCGCAGTGAGAATATTTTCTTTATTTTCGTATGATTCAGCGAAAATTAAAATACTTGCACACACGCCTGCAGTAATCAGACTCCCAATGACAAACACATTTTTTCTAAATTTTGTTTTTTCCGAAATTCTAGACAACTGGTGACTCCTAGAATGAAGTTGTCGATAAATGCCTCTTTCTTTCTACGGCAACCACAAGACCAATGCAACTCAATGCTGTGATCATATGTGTCCCTCCATAACTAAAAAAGGAAAGAGGCACACCCACAACTGGAAAAACTCCTAATACCATGCTGATATTTATAATAAAATGAAAGAGAAAAAAACCGCCTACCCCAACAGAAACAAGCGCTGAAAAAGAATCTCTAGCACGATCTGCTGTCTGAAAGATTTGAATAATAAGAGCGGAAAATAAAAATATCAGAAGAATACAACCAACAAACCCATGCTCTTCTGCCCACACAGAAAAAGCAAAATCCGTGTGTCGCTCCGGTAAAAAATTAAGGCGCGCTTGTGTCCCTTGCCCAAATCCCTGCCCCCAAAGGCCACCACTTCCCACTGCGATCATACTCTGAATAGAGTGATATCCGGATCCCCTCGGATCTAGCATGGGATTAATAAAAGTTAACACCCTTTGTTTTTGATAGTCATATAGAACAAAATTCCATGCTAAAATAATGCAAGAAATTGTTATAATTAATAAGGTTAAAATACTTTTTCCACGCACTTTAACTGTAGATATTTGTAATCCAGAAATGAGTAAAACTAAACTTGCTGTACCCAGATCGGGTTGGGCTAGAATTAATAAAAAAGGCAAAGCAACTAATAAAATTTGTCGCCATAAACTTAATAAAGAAAATTCTGAAAAACCTTTCATCATATTAAAACTTTGCGCAACCATTAAAATAATAATAAATTTTGCAAATTCACTCGGCTGTAAACGAATAGGACCAATAACAAGCCAACGCTCAGCACCCTTTGCACTTCGGCCAAAAATATCAACAGATAGCAACATTATACATACAAGGATATAACCTAAAAGACTGAGTCGCTCTATGCTTTTTAATTCTAAAAAGACACCCCAAAATAAAGCCGCAAGAGTTCCAAGTAAAATAAAAGTGATTTGATCATAAAAGCGCATAGAATTTACAGTTGCATTGGTTGCACTGTATAAATTATACAAACCAATTAGAATTATTGCATATGATGTTGCTATGATCCCCCATGGCATTCCTTTGAATTTATCCCGCAAAAGAGAAAGCAAAATCATACAACTATTACCTCAATTCATCAGGAAGATTTACAGGTTCTGTTTCGTTACCTTCTTCATGCACATCAATATCTTGTTCTGGTGGAGCATCTTCTCCCACACCATGGGTCATCGGTGATGACATTGCTGTTTTACTCGTACCTGCAAATTTTTCAGGAAATTTTTTCCGCCAAAAGGCTTCGATGATTTGTTGGGCGATGGGTGCAGCATTAGCTCCCCCACCTCCCCCATCGTATTCGCTAAAAACAACCACAGCAATTTCAGGAACATCACTGGGGCTATAAGAGGCAAACCACGCATGGTCAAGCGCTCGAAAGGCAACATCATCTTGATTCACGCCTTTCGTGAATTTTAAGGCCGATGTTTGCGCCGTACCTGTCTTTCCAGACACTGTAAAACCAGGAACTCTTGCTTTTTTTGCGGTCCCCTCGGGTGAATGCACAACATCATACAATCCTTTTTTAATCAGTGCGACATTTGCAGGATTGAGTTTAATTTCTCGAATTAAAGTTTGGCGTTCTTCAAAGATAATTTTCCCTTGATTGTCTACGATTTTTTTTAAAAAATGTGGTTTAAATAATTTACCACCATTGCCCATTGCGGCAAAGGCATTCAATATTTGAATAGGTGTACAGAGATTAAATCCTTGGCCAATCGAAGCATTTATGGTATCCCCACTCAACCATGGCAAACCTTTTGTTCGCAATTTCCATTCTGTTGACGGGGAAATTCCAGGTAATTCCATATTTAAATCAAGCCCAGTTCTCTCACCTAAGCCAAACAATCTTCCCCATTTTGAAATGCGATCGATCCCTAAAAGATTGCCAATATTGTAAAAAAATACATCACAACTTAATTTTAATGCATTTTCTAAGTTAACAGCACCATGTCCTGTGTGCTTCCAACATTTCCATCTGCCATTGCCTAAAACGAAATATCCTGGACAATTGAATTTTCTCTCACCAGTAATAATTCCCTCTTCTAGAGCTGCAATGGCAACAATAATTTTAAATGTCGATCCAGGGGGATAAGCTCCTCCTGTAACTTTATCAAGGAGTGGTTTAAATGGATTTGCGCGCAGAGTTTGCCAATCTTCAATTGTCAAACCATCTTGGTACATAGAAAGTTTATAATTAGGATTTGATAAATAAACAAGAATTTCACCATTTCTTGGATCAATTGCACAAACAGAACCATTTTTATTTCTAAAAGCATCACTCGCTACTGCTTGTAATTCTGAATCAATCGTTAAATAAACATCATTTCCTCTTTGCGCAGCTCGACTTAAATTTATCGTAATATCCATCGAAGAATCTGCTTGTAAACGACCTAGAGCATCGACAAGTAAAGCTTCACGTCCTTCTCCCCCACGGAGATATCTTTCATATTTACGCTCAATCCCAGCTTTGCCAATAATCGATCCCACACGATATTGATAATTTGAAACCTGGGAATTTAAAATATCCAATTCTTTTGAGGTTACTTCACCTAAATATCCAAATAAATGTGCAGACTCATTGCCCAAATAATCTCTCCGAGGCGCTGAATCCACATCCACTCCAGGTAAAAAGAATTTATTGGATTCAAGAGTAGCAACTTCATGCAAAGACAAATTGCGTTTTATTCTCACTGGAACGAATCTTGGGTTTGCCTGCGACTCCACGAGTTTACGTTCAATTAGACTTACTGGAATATGAAAAAGATCTGCAACGATAGATAATGTTTTTGTTTTATTCTGCAAATATTGTGGTATAATAATAAGATCAAAAAACAAGCGATTGGATAACAAAATACGACTTTGTCGATCATAAACAAGTCCACGTGGAGCGGGACGTGTGATTTCACGCACACGATTTCTTTCAGAAGCAATGGAAAAATCGGATCCTTTGATAATCTGTAAATACCAAAGACGCGCTGTGATAGCTGCACTGATTCCTAAAAAACAAGTGACGATGATATTCCTTCTCTTTGGATCCGAAACCGACTCTTGTTTTGATCGACTCTCACTCATTACAAAATCTCCAGCCTTTCAATACCTATTAAATCTCATTTATTTTCTTTTTTTCATATGAAGGAAGATATTCAAAAAAAGAATCGATATAAATTAATAATCTAAATACAGGTAGAGCAATTAATATTGTTACAAAAAATCCCTGCCAAGAACTTGCAATTAAATACAATGCCGTTGTGAATCCTCTTGGCACAATTGTAAAATAAAACAATAAATATTTAAGAAAAAATAAAGACATAAATATAAATGTCTGACCTAAAAAACTGCTGATTACAAATATTCTTGATAAAAGATTTGAAAAAACCAAGACAAGTAAAAAATACATAATATAAAATCCATTAGGAGCAGCAGAGGAAATTTGCATAAGCAAGGCTGCAAACAGAATTTTAATAATCGATAAAAAAAGAAAATGTTCAATACACATATAAATAACTACAATACTTACGATGTCTATATAAAACCATGGCGATGACATTTTAGCTAATAAACAGGATTGAAAGTAAATACAAAAAATAAGCGTTAAGAGTGAAAAAGCAAAATGCGATGTTTTACTTCTTAAAATATTAATTTTAGCCACCGGATTTCTCCGCATTCGATTCTAGCAATTTCTTCATCCATTCCACTCCGCCCACTTTTCGAATGACATCGACTTCTCGGTTTGGATTTAATAAAACCAATGCTTCGGATAGGTCAGAGAAAGCGACTTCAGGACGCACTTCCACAATTTGCGTCACACCATCGGAAGCTATTTTAATATTTGAAACTTTTCCCACCAAAATTCCGCTCGGAAATGAACCCGTGAGACCGCTTGTTACGATTTCATCGCCTACTAAAATGCTACTTCCTCGCTCTAGGTATTTAAATTGCAAAAGATTGGCCAAGCCACCTTGGAGGACTCCACGTCTTCTGTTGCGTGCAACTATGACGTCTAAGTTGCTATTTGGGTCAATGATCAACAAGACATCTGCATAGCTCATCCCCACCCGCATCACGACACCCACGACACCCTCTTCACCGACAACACCCATACCGTGCTGGATCCCTGCTTTAGTTCCTTGATTGATTCTTACATTTTTATATACAAACGATGGATCTGACCCCGTAACTTCACAGGTGACAAATTTGACCGAGGTACGTTCTGTTAAACTTAGTAATTTTCTTAATCGATTGTTTTCTAAAACAATATCATCAAGTGTTTTGATTTTTACTTTTAATTCAACATTTTCTCTTTGTAGGTCATCCACTTCTTTACGTGCATTTTTTAAATCAATATAAGAATGATATGAAGAATATATGAAATGGCTGGTAGAAAGAAAAACAACTTCAATAGGTTTGCTTATTGTATAGACAAATTTTTCCAAGATACTCAGTTCTTTTTTTGAAGTATGAGCAGTTGAAAAAAAGAACATTGTAAAGATTAATGTGATAACAGCAACCAACCAAAATCCATAACGTCGAAATTGTAGCATTTTCTACCCATAATTATTATGTCTAATTTAAAAGCAAATATAGCAATTTTATAAATCTTGTAAAATTCTAAGGCTTATTCTTTGGAAAATAAAGTTCATATCGAGTAATGTTTGAAATTATCCGCAAAAAATGCGAGATAATGTTGACGGTTTTATGTAGAGGAGTTCACAGTGCGTCTGAATACTAAAATTTTTTCATCGGTAAGCACCAAGTCACTCATGCTAGGCATTGTTATTGTATCTGCTTGTGCTGCCTTCGTTTTCACAGGTTTTGGCAGTCTAAACCCTGGCAATTTAGCAGGCCTCGATCCAAACACAATTGCTCAAATTGGATCCGAAAAAATTGACGTGCAAAGATTTTCTGCGGCTATGCGATCGCAGAATATATCGAGCACAACTCCGCCTGAGCAACGCAAAGCAATTGCTCAACAAATACTCAATCAAATGATTCAAGAAAAAATTCTGATTGAGCAGGCAAAAAAAATTGGTTGGTCCGTAGATCAATCTGAAATCGCCTCCATTCTCAAAAGTTCACCTTATTTTCAAGATCCACAAACTCAGCAATTTGATATAAAGTTGTTGAAAGGCTATATTAATCAAAATGGAATGAGCGAAACTGAATTTTATGCTTATTTGCAGCAACAAATTGCAATACAAAAAATGCAAAATCTCTTATTTATGCCGATCGTTCTACCTGAAAAAATCATAGAAGTAGAGAATCAAATAAAAAATGAAGAATTCAAAATTCAATATGCCGTCATAAAACCATCTGATGCATATTTGAAAAATAAAATTTCTGCACAAGCGCATAAATACATTGAAGACAAAGCACAATTACAAAACTTAATGACACTTTTTGAAAACTCAAAAAATCAGTACCAACAAAAAGCTCAAGTTAAATCTTTGTCTATTCTTGTCTCTTACAAAACAGCTCAACGTGCACAAGGTGAAGCTCTCAATAGAAGCAAAGAAGAAGCTTTATCTCTTGCAAAACAAATAGAAAGTAAATTAAATTCAGGAGCTGATTTTTCTAAACTTGCTGTTGAAAAAAATGATGATCTCACTGCAAAAAGTAACAAAGGAGATATTGGATTTGTTGATGATACGCGCATAGATGAGCTTTCTATGAAAGCATTGTTAGCATTGACTCCTGCAAAACCACTTTCACAGGTTATTGATACCCCATTTGGATATCGTATTTTTAAATTTATTGACTCTAAACCAGCAGTTGTTAAAAAATTTGATGATGTTAAATTTCAATTAGCAGAACAATTCGTAAGTCAACAAGTACAGAGTAGCATCGAAGACGAAATGCAAAAAAATATCAGCGAAATTATTGCTGCTAAAAATATATCAAATTTGAATAAAGTCTTAGCTGAGAATAATATTTCATGGCAATATTTAAATAAACCATTTAAAATTTCTGACTCCTATATTCCTGAACTTGGTATGACAGATGAACTTGCGGCAAATATATTTGCTTTGAAAAATCCTGGAGACACTCTCCCCAAAATTATTAATTTTGGCTCTAAAAAAGCAATTATCAAACTGGTGTCAAAAACATCAGCACCCTCTTTGACTCCAGAACTTGCGCAAACATTAAAAAATCAAATACTTTCAACTACAACCCAAGAATTTATGAAGAGCGTCCAGCAGTCACTTAATAAAAAATATGAAAAAGATGGTAGCATCAAAATAAACACTGCTTTAATAAATTGAAATTGAGTCTGAGTTTTTCCATGATTATGAAAAAAGCAGTTTTCGCCACTTTAAGAGGTGATCATTTTGCATAATGAAGTTGATGTCTATATTGTTCAAAAGCAGACGACATGGGAACGATACACTCAACGCCCTTTAAATGTTGACTTTTTTGATTATCTTGAACGTGACGGACAAACCCATCAACCTCTGCGCTTTGCACATGAGGAACATTTAAAAAGCAGAAAGATCTTAATTGACAGTCTTGAGAAATATCAATTATCTTATAAAATATATAATTTAGATGAAGTTACGCAAAATAACATCTGTTTCTTTAATGAAAAATGTGATCAGTCCGGACTCCGCCCGCAGAGAAAACTTGTGATTTCCCTCGGTGGAGATGGAACACTTTTGCACGCAAGTCACCATGTTGGAGCAGATATTAATTTGCTTGGAATCAACTCTTGTCCAGAGCATTCCGTAGGACATTTATGCCCAATTATTCCTAAATATATTGAAAAAGCAATAGAATGTTTTGTTAAAAATGAGTATAAAACTAAAGCAATTCGCAGATTAAAATTAGAAACGTCTCACCAGCAAAATCTTCCTTTAGCTTTAAATGATATTCTACTTTGTAATAGACATCCTGCGGCAACGAGCCGTTACCAAATTTCAGTTTGTGCAGAAAATGGCCTAAAGGAAATTGAGTCTGAAAAGCAACTTTCAAGCGGTTTGTGGGTTGCTTCTGCAGCTGGCAGCACGGCAGCTATTTCAGCATATGGATTTAAGAAATCCGAAATAACTGCAAAAGATATTCATGTTGCAGTAAGAGAACCTTACAATCCAAGACATGAAGTTCTAAAAATGAAAAAATTCTCGTTAAACGGAGATAAAAATTCTCTCTCGTTTTTTTCAAGAATGCGACAAGGCTTGGTCTGCGTTGATGGTCCGGATTTTTGTACTCATCTTGGCTTTGGTGATTCCGTGCACATCAGTTTACCTGAAGAGTGCGAATTACAGCTTATCCTTGATTTTTTAGGCAAAGTTCCGACCTTTTCATTTGATAAGTAAGCATGAAATGATTAATGTTAAAATGTTTAAAGGAGGGGTTTTCAACAAATGAAACACCACAATTATGGAAATGAATTTTACATCACAACAAAACAACAAGAACTAGTTGCATGGGCACGCAGCAATTCTATGTGGCCATACCCATTTGGTACAGCATGCTGTGGTATTGAACTTATGTCCGTTATGGGACCAAAGTATGATTTAGCACGTTTTGGTGCTGAAGTTGTTCGCTTTTCTCCTAAGCAAGCCGATCTCTTAATTGTAGCAGGTACGATCACTGAAAAAATGGCTCCTGTGATTAAACGTATATATGATCAAATGCCTGAACCTAAATGGGTTATTTCCATGGGCGCCTGTGCTTCTTCGGGTGGATTCTACCGTGCATACCACGTCGTTCAGGGAGTCGATAAATTAATTCCCGTAGATGTTTATGTACCAGGCTGTCCTCCAACTCCCGAGGCTGTTATTGATGGAGTTATGCAACTTCAAAGCAAAATTAAAGAAACAGCAAAGCAAAAAACAGTGAAGGAAAAAGATCAAGCATGAAGGATGAAAAGTTGCGCATCCTTATTATTGAGGATGACAAAGACCTCAATAATCTTCTTAGATATACATTAGAAGCATCAAATGATTTTGAGGTTAAATCACATTTTGATGGGGATGGAGCTTTCGAACTCATCCAAGAATTTTTACCTGATCTTGTCTTACTTGATGTTATGTTACCAAATATATACGGAACTGAAATTTTAAAATCCGTTCGCGATAATAATGTAACAGCAGGGACCTTAGTAATTTTACTCACGGCCCGCTCACAAGAAAAAGATAAAGTCGAAGGTTTTGAGTCTGGCGCCGATGATTATATTACTAAACCATTTTCTCCACGCGAATTATTATTAAGAGTTAATGCGTTATTAAGGCGTTCTCATACCTTAAAATCAAATCCTCTTAATTTAGTGAATTCATCACAGAACAATTCTAAAGAAGAAGACAAGACATCCACTCAACTTACAGAAAATAACCATAAAACCATTGTCGCTGGCCCAATTAAAATATACCCAGAGGAATTCAAAGTAACAGTGGGAAATGAGTCTGTTTCTTTAACTGCGACAGAATACCAGTTACTTATTTTTCTTGCTGAAAGAGTTGGTAAGTTACAAAGCCGCGAAGCTTTATTGCAAAAAGTTTGGGGATATGAAGGGCATGTAAATACAAGAACGGTTGACACTCATATTAAACGCTTAAGGCAAAAGCTTGGAACAGCAGGCTCTTTGATTGAAACTATTCATGGTTTCGGATATCAATTGATAGATTCTTAATCTTCATTTAAAATCTTTAAAATTTTTAATTCTTTTAAATCATTTATCTTGTTTTGGGCTGTGAAAATCTGCTCTTTATGGCAGTTTTCAGTTCCCTGATTGACACCATTTAACATATGGCAAAATATTTTTTTTGAATTGAGACGTTGAATGTCTAAATTATTATTTGCTAAATTTCTTATATAGGCCAAAACAAATTGCTCTGATGTACTTAATATATATATATTATCACCTTTCATATAATAATGAATGTCATCTGTGCGTAAATAATTACTTAATCCTCTAAATTCTGTGATTAAAAGTATTTGTCCTTTTGTGTCAGGGAAAAATCCATTCTCAATTTTATGAGCATACATTGAGTTGTATATTTTCATAAGTTGAATACGTGCTTCTGATTGTTGCCCCTTTGCCTTTAAAGTAGAAACCCTCGGCACGACCAATGCACCTAATATTCCAATAATTGACAGTACTAAAATAAGGCTGACAACAGTGTATCCTCGTGTCATTTTAAAATTATAAAAATATTTATAAAAAGCCAATAATATCATATTTAATAAAATCCTCAATAAACTTAAATTGCTTATCGATAGCTTTCGCTCAAATTTAAACCTTTTTTCTATGTGAAAGAGATATTTCTTTTTATATATTGATATTTCTTAACTCTTCTCATATCTTAGAAAGAGTTAAGAAAAAAGGACGAGTCTGTATGTATATAAATACAAATTTTCGTATTAGCGGTTGGCTATTTCCTGATGGAAACTGGATAGATTGCAATCCTTGGGAGCATTTAAAAGCTGCCAAAGAGCTGCCTTTTTTGATCGAAAAATCTAAAACATGCAATAAGTTACAATCACTTTGGGAACATGAAGATGAAGAATTGCTCCGCTCAGAATTAGCAAAAATTGGAATGATTAAAGTATGTTACTACTTAATCGACGCAGATTTTTTAAATACAGGTCAACTTTATAAACTACAAGAATTATTTGCTCTTTCACCTTTAGATGAAGAAATTGAGTTTATTGGTAGAATTAAGCTGAAAATACAGGTACGAATTTTCCTTAAAATCAAAGATCCTGAGAGGTTAAATAACCTTTTTTCCTAAATCTTAAAATATCTTTTAAAATTCCTTATATAGTGGACGAGATAGTCCGAAAAAAGTTAAAGAGGATGCGATCTATTTATATTTTAAATAAACAGATCACAAACTCTTAGTATTAGACGGATAAAATTATGGCAAATTTTAGTGTCACAGGAAATGAGTTTAAAAAAATCAAGGAATCATATATAAGCTATTTAAAGGCGTATATGAAATTAAATAATGGTTCACCAGAAGGAGCAACATCATTTTCGGATTTTTATATTTACAAAACTTTCACGAGCAAATATTCAGATCCTAGAAAATTCATGACGCATGGAATAAGATAAATAAAAGGAATTAAAGTGACAGAAAGAAGTCTATTTTTAAAAGAAAAAGAATTAGAAAACTCTACTGAAAATATTGAGCGTAATATTTTGCGTTACAAAGAAAAAATATTGCCATTTTATAAATCTACAGGATCGACGCATCAGTTTTTAGGTATGAATGACATACCTATTTCATGTCGAATATTTACAAATCCAAATGCGACAGCAAAAATTCTGCTTTGCACAGGTTATAACGAATCATATCTAAAATATGCAGAGCTCATCATGAATCTATTTGAAATGGGTTACTCAATTTTTTGCTTCGATCACCGAGGACAAGGTTTTTCAGGTCGATTTAAAGAACAAGCAAAAAGAGGGTTCGTAGATAATTTTGCAAATTATGTTGATGATCTTTCCTTTTATTTTGAGAATATTGTCAACAGCCAACAAGTGCAATTACCAACTTTTATTCTTGCCCATTCCATGGGGGGAGCAATAGCTACATTAGCTGTTTGTGGAAAAAAAATTAATCCCCTTGGCGTTATTCTTTCTTCACCTATGCATGGTATTGCTCTTTCACCTTATCGCTTCTTAGAATATCCAATCTATCTTCTTACAAAAATATTTTGTAAATTTGGTAAAGAAAAAGAATATGTTTTTGGCCAAACTGATTGCATCCCTTTTAGACCTTTTGAAGGAAATGATGTCACAAATTCAAAATTTAGATATGATGTTTGGCGCAATCATATTGCAGAAATAGAGGATATGCAATTAGGTGGTCCCACATTTGGCTGGATGTCTGAAGCTATAAAAGCTTCTCGGCAAGCACGACATATGGGCTATGATAACAATATTCCATTTTTACTTTTACAGGCTGAAAATGACACGGTTGTAGTAAATTCGACTCAAGATATTTTTATCAATAAATGTGCAAACAGTGAAAAATTTATTCTTGAAAACGCACAACACGAAATATTAATGGAAGTTAATTTTATACGCGAAAAAGCTTTAGAACAGATCCGCAAATTCATTTATAAGAAAATAGAAAGCAGAAAAACTTAAGACATAATTTTTTTTATATTTAAGTCCACTCAAGCTAGATGGAATTTTGTTGAACAAGATGTTTTTTTATAGCATATATTTGCATAACAAATGCAGAAATTAAAACAAATGCACCGCAGTAAAGAAAAAGTCCTCCCCAAGAGGTATAAGAAACGATTAATAATGAAAATATAAGTAATCCAAATATATTTGTAAGTGATGACATAAAAACAAGCTGACCAAAATAGACACGTTTCAAAGCGCTGTCTAATACAGGAAGCTCAGCAATCCAAGAGCGAAATCCATTGACTAAAGTTGTCATACCTAATGCCAAAATAATATTTCCTATACTTAAAATGTATATATTTTTCCCAATTCCAATTAAAAGCAGTCCTCCACCTGCGAATATTCCCGCTATTTCTCTATATCGGGTTAAGATGGGCCATTTTATTGTAATGATACTTGCAAGAAACATAGAAAAATACTGAATTGTCATAAAAACTGCGACAACATTGGATTCAATTTTTAATTGCTTTAAATGAACAAGAACTCCTCCGTTATATGTTGAAACAATTATATTTATAACGATAACAATTGCCCAAAAAGAAAAATGTTTCTTATATAAATACATAATATCTTTATATTTAACAATTTTATTTCTTATTTCAGATTTACTCATGATATCAAAAGGGAAAAAAAATTTAAAATATAATGCAGAAGAAAAAGCAGCAATTGAATTTAAAAAAATGATATAAATGAATGGTGAGTTTAAATTTAATAATAGCATTGATAATATTGGAGAAACCACTCTACTTATAGTACTCATAGTTGAATCAAAATGCAAATAACTTATATTAGCATGCGAAGATAAATATTGCTGACTCGATGCACTAAATAAACAGGAAAAAAGATTTACTATTAGAATAAATACTGCGAAGTAATATTTATTTTCTAAGACATTTTCACCAAATGACATAAGAAAAATCAAAATAGGAAGCAAAATAATTCCTAAAAATAAGTTTCCAAATATTAAAACCATTCGTGAGGTATATTTCGATATTCTTGGCAATACAATCCAATTTCCTATAAATATACCAAATACGGATGAAATCATTACAAACGGTATTTCTACCTCTCTGCTGTACTCCACTAAAAATAAAAGTACAGCTGCATTTGCTATATGAAAACCTAAGTTTGAGATAAATCTGCCAAAAATAAGGTTATATATATCTTTTTTTTGCATGAATCAGCCGTATATTTTTGCACATAGACTACATGCTGTAGATTTGGAATTCATTCTCAAATCTAAGTTTTTATAATCTTTGTTCTTATGGAGCAAGTAATCTTCAAATGATCCTAAACTCAAAAATAAAAATTTATCATCAAAATGTGCTGTTGAAAATATTTCAAAAATAGACTTATCATCAAGTTTACTTAAACTAACATGTTTTTTTGGAAAAATAGTCCCAGTGCAATAAACCCAGCCCTCATTTGGATAAATAGCAGAGCGGTATCTCACAGGGCATTGCATTTTACTTAGATCAACTTCTTTTAGTTCCTCTTTTACCAATAAGGATTTACCTCGGCCAGATTTACTAAAATCAGATCTGTAATTCCATATAATTTGTTTTTCAAGTCCTTTTTCTTTAGCTGCTCTTATAATTTTTTTCAAAATTTCATTATCATTTAAAAATTCAATATCAAATATACATTTTCTGCCAATTATTTCATAATGGCGTTTAGCAAAATTTAGTACATGGTCGATTGATATATAAGGTAAATGAAATTCTCCAGTGCTAATTTTAACCGAATCATGTTCATTTACCCCAAACCCAACATTTTTTAGCTTTGTTAATATTTCACACAACTCCTGATCTTTTTCGCCAAGAAAACCATTGCTAAACGGAACAATTCTTTCAACACCAAATTTTCTTAACTCACCGACAAGCTCTACTAATTCATTTGGAAATTGAAAAGGCTCTCCTCCAGATATCCCAACTTCATTTAATCCGAGCGAAACCCAGTCTTTAATATTTGTTCTTATATTATTCCATGAAATAAATTTTTTCTTATTTTCAGAATGACTTGCATTATAACAATGAGAGCACCTAGCATTACAATATAATGATGTTGTTATTCCCACACTTTTTGGTAACCAAACAGGATAAACTCTCTCAACAAAGGAAACGATATTTGTATCCGAAATATTCTTGTCAATTGATGAATAATAACTAAAAATTTCAAACCTTGACAACCCCCAAAATGAATCTAATTCAGAATTCTTTTCCATCCTTATTGACTCAGATTGCCATTTATATTTTTTACCTAGCTTTTCGATTAATTCTGAAGCGTTTTTTTCTTTTCTAAAATTCTGCAGAGAAATCTTCCCCTGAACTGATTTGACTTTCACAATTCCTGTGAGCGAAAACTTCTCATTTAAATAACCATCGGCAGATAGAAGAATTGAATTATCATTACTTAATATGTGAAATTCTTTAACGAAATTATATAGAAAGGGAATATCTTCTTCTTTTTTTATCAAGTCAAATTCTATTTGTTGAGCAGCTATTGCTGCTGCGTAAAAATAGAATTTTGTTTTATGAAAATATGGAAGATTGGCATCTCTAACATATTCTAAAAAACCTATTAGATCACCCCATCCACCAAAATCACCCGCAATAGGATTGGAGTTGTCTAAATAATCCTCTAATAAGCCATCCAAAATTGTGTCATTTAGAAATGCTTTTTTCAGAGTCCCCACAATCCATTCTTTGCGGTCACGCCTGTATCTCTCTTTTTGAATTTGAACGCCAATATGATTTAAATTAAAAACCACCTAAAGGTTTCGTTTAAAATCCGAGAATTGTTCTAGCACGCCGAGTCTCCTTTAGAATATCCTCAAAAGGAGGAATATTTTGTTCCCTTTCAATAGTTATTAAAGTCTCATCACTAAATATATTTTTATATTTTTTTAAGAGTTCCCAAGATCTTTCTGTCACTGAGCTTGAATGTGAATCTCGATAAAAATTTTCTACCCAATCTCCACCAGCTAAATGCACTTCGCCAATCTCAACTCCAGCAAGTATTTCAAATTCTCTATCTGCTGATATATTAAAATTTATTTCATTTGCAGCGAGATTCGAAATATCTAAAAGCATTTTAGATTTTCTATTTTTAAAGCATTTTGCAAATATTTCAACTCCACTTTTTTGATAATCCATGAGGAAAGGAGCTGCTGGGTTCTCAAAATAAAAAGGACATAACGGAATTTTAGATTCTAAAAGATCGAGTCGAGTATTTAAAAGATTTTCAGCTTCTTGGCCCATTGGTGCTGGAGTTAAACTCGAAAATCCAATTCCATCCAAAGACATTAAGGCATAGTGATCGGCCCAAGCAAGAAATGAATTTTTATTCAAAAACTCTTCATGCAAAATAAGTTTATTTGAATCCCATGGTTTTGGATCGAGCAATGATAATGAATATCCATGAGCCGTCGCAGGTTTATTTTCTAAAATCTTTGTCAAAGTCTCTTTTGCTTTATAATCTTTTCTATAAATAAATCCTTCTATAGCTATTTCTACGAAATCGATTTCAGGGTGAGTTAAGGCTTTATCAAAATAATCAGTTGATACATGTTGTGGAGAAAGAGAAATCCCAATTTTCAAATTATTTAACTCCAGAAAAGAAAAGAGCACATAAAAATGTGCTCTTTATATGAAAATTACTATGTATAACACACAGAATATTTATTTACATAAAACAGATAGTATGACCAGCAACTTCGATATCTTCTATTACAATTACAACTTCGTTACTTTCCATAGGAACCTCCGTGTTAATGTTTAGATTTTAATATATACTAATTTAGTTGTAAGTCAAAAGAAAAATTAGAAAATTTATAATTAATTATTTTTAACTTATGGTTATCTTTAAAATTACAATAAATAATATAAAAATAATAAAATTAAATTTTTTATTAAAATTAAATTTAATATCTTAAATGTTAAATAAATTTTTTATAATTAAATTAATAACGCATTAATTTTGACATAAATTTTAAAAATTTTTCAGAATACAAGCACGTAACAATTCCGATAAATTATCGCTTTTTGCTAATAAATAGTTTAAGTTTAAAAACCGTGTTCTTGGCTAGAAGATTCACAAAATTAATAAATTATTTCAAATCTCTATCTTCAAGCTCATGGCCATAAATTTAATAATTCAATGATAAATATAAAAAAAAGCCCCTCGGTTTTTACCGAGGGGCTTTAGAAATAAAAGGCTGCACAGAGCTACTCTCCCACACTTAAGAGTGCAGTACCATTGCCGCAGACGGGCTTGACTTCGGAGTTCGGAATGGGA